>NZ_JAQZAA010000109.1:9617-283444 GCF_028640875.1 Pseudomonas sp. SBT1-2
CGCTCCTACAGGGGGGGCAGGCCCGGCGAATGCAGGGCTCAGACCACAGCCTTGCGCCGTTCCCAGGCCTGGGGGTTCACCAGGTTGGCCGGGCGCTGGCCGGCCAGGGCCGCCAGCAGGTTGTCGACGGCGCAGCGAGCCATGGCCTCGCGAGTCTCGAAGGTCGCCGAGCCGATATGCGGGGTGGCCACCACATTGTTCAGCTGCAACAGCGGCGAGTCGTGGCCCAGGGGCTCACGCTCGAACACATCCAGCCCGGCCGCGCGAATCTGCCGCTGCTGCAAGGCCTTGATCAGCGCTTGTTCGTCCACCACCTTGCCCCGGGAAATATTGATGAAGATGCTTTCCGGGCGCATCAGGGCGAACTCTTCGCGGCCGATCAGGCCCAGGGTCTGGTCCGTCAGCGGCAGGGTCAGGCAGATGAAGTCGGCCTGTTGCAGCAGCTCCGGCAGGCTGCAGTAGCGGGCGCCGAAACGTTGCTCCACCGCCGGCTTCGGGCTGTTGCTGTGGTAGAGCACCGGCATGCCGAAGCCGAAATGGCCGCGCTGGGCCAGGGCTTCGCCGATCCGCCCCATGCCGATGATGCCCAGGGTCTTGCCGTGCACGTCGCTGCCGAAATGCAGCGGGCCGATATTGCGGTTCCACTGGCCGGCGCGCACCAGGTTGGCCAGTTCCACCACGCGCCGGGCGCTGGCCAGGATCAGGGCAAAACCGGTGTCGGCGGTGGTTTCGGTGAGCACGTCCGGGGTGTTGCTGAGCAGGATGTGGCGTTGGGTCAGGTAGTCGATGTCGTAGTTGTCGACGCCCACCGACACGCTGGCCACGGCTTCCAGGTACGGCGCCAGGTCCAGCAGTTCGGCATCCAGGCGCAGGCTGGCGCCGAGCAGGCCCTGGGCCGAGGGCAGGGCGCTGCGCAGCTTGGCCAGGCCCTGGGCGCCGAGGTCTTCGATCAGGGTCACCTGGGCCTGCTCATGCAGGCGGGCCATCAGCGGCGGCGAGAGTTTCTTGTACAGCACGACCTGTTTTTTCATGGGGTTCACCTTGTTCGATTCAGGAATGCGCCAGGCGGCGACGTGCCGGCAGCGCGGTGCGCTGGCGGTCGCTGGCGCCCGGGTTGAGGAAGATGGTCAACACCACCGACAGCAGCAGCGCGCCGCTCATCAGCAGGTAGGAGGCGCCCGGCGAGCCGGTGGCGCTGTTCAGGTAGCCCACCAGGTAGGAGCCACCGAACGAGCCCAGGGCGCCCATGCTGTTGATCAGCGCCATGGCGCCGCCGGCGACGTTGGCCGGGAGGATCTCCGGGACGATGGCGAAGAACGGCCCGTAAGGCGCGTACATGCAGGCACCGGCGATCACCAGCAGGGTGTAGGACCACCAGAAGTGCTCGGCACCCAGCAGGTAGGAGCCGTAGAAGGCGAAGGAGGCGATCAGCAGCGGCGGCCAGACGAAACGCTTGCGCTTCTGGATCCGGTCCGAGCCCCAGGACACCCCGAGCATGGCGATCACCGCGGCCAGGTAAGGCAGCGCCGACAGCCAGCCGGCCTCGACCATGTCCATCTGCGCGCCGTGCTTGAGGATCGACGGCAGCCACAGGACGAAGCCGTAGACGCCGATGCTCCAGCAGAAGAACTGCAGGGCGAGGATGATCACCTTGGGCGAGCGGAAGGCCTCGGCGTAGTTCTTCACCGCCTTGATGCCCACCTGCTCGGCGGCCAGGGCGCTTTCCAGGTCGTGTTTTTCCTGGTCGCTGAGCCATTTCGCCGCGCTCGGGCGGTCATCGGCCAGGCGCCACCAGATAAAGGCCCAGAGCACCGCCGGCAGGCCTTCGATGATGAACATCCAGCGCCAGCTGAAATGCTCCACCAGGTAGCCCGAGACCACCGACATCCAGAGCATGGTCACCGGGTTGCCGAGGATCAGGAAGGTGTTGGCCCGCGAGCGTTCGGCCCGGGTGAACCAGTGGCACAGGTAGACCAGCATCGCCGGCATCACCGCGGCCTCGACCACCCCGAGCATGAAGCGGATGGCGATCAGCATGTAGGCGTTGGACACCACGCCGGTGAGGGTGGCCAGGCCGCCCCAGAGGATCAGGCTGACGAAGATCAGCTTCTTCACGCTGTGTTTTTGCGCGTAGATCGCCCCCGGTACCTGGAAGAAAAAGTAACCGAGGAAGAACAAGGCGCCCAGCAGGGACGACAGCCCCGGGGTGATCATCAGGTCGGCGGCCATCCCGGAGGCGGCGGCGAACCCATAGTTGGCGCGGTCCAGGTACGCCAGGCTGTAGGTGATGAACACGATGGGCATGATGTACCACCAGCGGCGGGTGGCGAGTTTCAGCGTTTGCATAAGGGTGCTCCTGAGCTTGTTGTTTTTGTCGCAACAGGTAACGCAAGGTTCAGTCGGGTTGAGGTGTCTTCACGGTTTTGTCGCTATAGGGCTTGTACGGTTTCCGTTGCCGCGGGCCGGCTGGCGAGCGCTTGTGCGGCAACCAGGGGCAGTTCGTCGCGGCTCGGCAGGCCTTCCATGTCGCCCCGGCTCTGCACCGCGCGGCTGCCGATCCAGTTGGCGCGCTGCACCGCCTCGGCGAGGCTGTGGTTCTCCAGCAGGGCGCTGATCAGGCCGACGGCGAAACCGTCGCCGGCGCCCACGGTGTCGACCACCTGGGTCACCGGCACGGCCTCGACGAAACCTTCGTGCAACGGGGTGCGGTAATAGGCGCCATGGGCACCGAGCTTGATCGCCACGGCCTCGACGCCCTGGTCCAGGTAAAACGCGGCGATGTCGGCCGGGTCTTCATAGCCGGTCAGCAGGCGGCCTTCGCTCAGGCCCGGCAGCACCCAATGGGCGAGCACGGCCAGGCGGTTGATTTCGTGGATCATCAGTTTTTCGCTGCCCCACAGGCTGGGCCGCAGGTTCGGGTCGAAGGACACACTGCGGCCGGCCGCGCGCATTCTGCTCATCAGGCTGTGGGACAGGTCGCGGGCCGAGGCCGACAGCGCCGGGGGAATGCCGGTGGCGTGCAGGTGACGGGCGCGCAGCAGTTCGGGGGCGATGTCGGCAACGCTCAGGTGGCTGGCCGCCGAACCGCGGCGGAAGTATTCCACCCGCGGATCGTCGCCGTGCTCTTCCAGGGACTTGAGCTGGAAACCGGTGGGGTGTTGCCGGTCGGTGGCGACGAAGCGGCAGTCCACGCCTTCGGCCTGCAGGCTGTCGATGACGAAACGCCCCAGGGAATCGGCGCCGACCCGGCTCAGCCAGCCGACCTTGAAACCCAGGCGCGACAGGCCGATGGCGACGTTGCTGTCGGCGCCGGCGATGCGTTTGTGGAAGTGGCCGACCTGGGCCAGGTCGCCGCTCTGTTCGGCGACGAACATCGCCATGGTTTCACCGAACGACAGGATATCGAGCTCAGACATGGGCGTGCTCCAGGCGGGACTGGCCAAGGCGGGCGAGGGTGGCGACGTGTTCGCGGGTCAGCTGCACCAGGTCTTCGCCTTGCAGCGGGTATTCCACGGCCCGGGTCACACCTTGAGTCATGTGCCGCAGCAATTGTTCCCACAGATGCAGGTCGGCCATGCCCGGCGGTATTGCCACCAGCTTGCCGTCGGCGCGCCGGGCCACGGCCTTGCAGTGCACGTAGCCGACATAGCGGCCGAGCAGGCGCGCGGCGGCGGAGGCGGACTGGTCCTGCCACTGCCAGTTGCCGATGTCGAAGGTCATCTGCACTGGCAGGCGGTGGCGCTCGACCTCGGCGAAGAAGCGCTGGAAGGGTTCGATGCGCCCGCCGTGCAGGGTCTGGTCGTTTTCCACCAGCAGCTGCACCGGGGACTGCGCCAGCAGCAGGGCCAGCTGGGGCAGGTCGTTGTGTTCGGTGAAGTACCCCAGGGACACCTTGAGGCTTTTCGCGCCGAAGGCCTCGGCCCGTTGCAGCGCCTGTTCCAGCAGCGGGTTGGCCCGGGAACGCCCGGCCACCCAGAGTTCCAGCGGCGAAGAAAACACGCTTTCCAGTTGCTGCTCGCGGGTGGCCTGGGCCAGTTGGGACGGGTCTTCGACGGTCAACAGCTCTTCGCGCCATTCGATGCGCGACGCGCCGGCGGCGGCCAGCACCTCGATGAAACTGCCCTGGCCCTGCTCACGGACGCGGTCGGCGCCGTAGCTGGAAAGGCTGATGGAGACAGGCGATTTATTCATGGTCATGGCCTCTGAAACCGGTTTCATTTGTTCTCAAAAAAAAGCCCCACAAAAGAAGCTCATTTCCCTATCTTCATGCCTGCGCCGTTCCCTGTAGCCGCTGCCGCAGGCTGCGATCGGCGGCGTAGCCGTCGTAACCCGGCCGAAGCCTTTTCCAGGCAGATCGCGGACGCAGGTTTTGCGGCAACTGCGTTGCCGATCGCAGCCTCGCAGGCTCGGCAGCGGCTACACCGGCACCGCGATTCCCGAGTCGATCAGTGGTTGCAGAGACCCTCGTTGTCGGGTGGAGCCACGGACGATCAGCTCGGCCGGGAAGTCCAGCACCCGCAGCGGCTCGACATCGCCGCGCAAGCGCTTGAACAGGCACTCGAAGGCGCTGGCACCGATGCGCTCGGTGGGCTGGGCGAGGGCGGTGATGCCGGTGCCCACCAGCGGATACCAGTCGAGGTCGTCGAGGGCGATCAGGCCGATCTCGTCGAACAGCGCGCAGCCCAGCTCGCGCAAGGCCCGGGTCGCGGCCAGGGCGGCGACGCCGTTGGCGCAGAACAGGGCTTTCGGCCCGGGGCCGGGGGCGGCGAGAAACTGTTGCAGCTGCTGGTTCAGCGCGGCGCCGGTTTCCACCGCCGCGCCTTGCAAGGCCGGGCGCTGCTCGATCTGCGCCTTGAAGCTGTTGCTGCGCTCGATCCGCGAGCTGGTGCCGTCATGGGGTTCGCTGACCAGCAGCAGGTCGCGGTAGCCGCGCTCTTGCAGGTGTTCGATGGCGCTGCGCACGGCTTGCGGGTTGTCCAGGCCGACCAGGTCGCTGTGCAGCTGCTCGACCTTGCGGTCCACCAGGACCATGGGCATTTCCCGATGCAGTTCGCGCAGTTCGTCCAGATGATGGCCGAGGGTGTTCACGATCAGCCCTTCGATGTTGTACGAGCGCAGGTTGGCCAGGTGCTGGCGTTCCTGTTCGTCGTCGCGGTCGGTGTTGCACACCACCAGGCTGTAGCCGTGCTGGCGGCAGGCGGTTTCCACGCCATGCATCACGGCAATCGAATAGGGGTTGCGGATATCGGCCACCAGCATGCCGATCAGGCGCGTGCGCCCGCGTTTCAGGCCGCGGGCCATCTGGTTCGGGCGGTAGCCCAGTTCGGCTATCGCCTGTTCGATGCGCAGGGCGATGGCATCGGAGAGCAGGGCGCGGTCTTCGCCGATAAAGCGCGACACGCTGGCCTTGGAGACCCCGGCGCGTTCAGCGACATCGAGCATGGTGACGCGGCTGCGCTGGGCGGCGGAAAAACTGTTCACGGGCGGCGACCTGTCTTTGGCGTTCTTGTTATGGGCGTATCCGTTCCAGGTGCGACGTTCTGCCGCATCGCTGAAACCGGTTTCAGGAAACAGCAAAGCGCTTTCGCCGTCAAGCGCGATCAGCGCCAGCGGGATGAAAAAAATGTCATGCGGCCGAGCGCGGGTGGTCTTCTTTGGCAGAGGGAGGCGTCTGGCACCTGCGTTGCAGGTGATCGCGGGCAAGCCTCGCTCCTACAGAGAACTCACAAGTCTGTAGGAGCGAGCGGGCGGCGATCCGACTTGCCCGCGATAAGGACTACGCGGTGTCGTTGAAAAAAAGCTATTCGAGGCAGCCCCGCAGGTAGTCGAGCAGGACGCCATACAGCGCATCCACCTCCGGCGCCAGGCCCCGGGCCCGCAGGCAGCCATGCACCAGGCCGAGGCCC
This sequence comes from Pseudomonas sp. SBT1-2, assembly GCF_028640875.1. Lineage (NCBI taxonomy): Bacteria > Pseudomonadati > Pseudomonadota > Gammaproteobacteria > Pseudomonadales > Pseudomonadaceae > Pseudomonas > Pseudomonas sp. SBT1-2. Next base: position 15,524 of record NZ_JAQZAA010000109.1, read on the forward strand.
GGGTACAGCTGGCTGTGGCCGCCGGCGGCGAGCAACCGTTGGTGATACAGCGCGCCGTCGTCGCGCAGCGGGTCGAACTGCGCCAGGGCGATAAAGGCGGCGGGCAGGCCACTGAAATCCGTGGCCAGCAAGGGCCGGGCATAGGGCGAACGCTGGGGAGGGCCGGGCAAATACAGGGCCTGGTAGGCGTCCAGGTCGTTGCTGCCGAGCAGGGGCGCGTCGGCGCACTGGCTGCGCGAGGGCAGGTCGGCGGCGCCACCGAGGCCGGGGTACAGCAGCACCTGGGCGGCGGGCAAGGGTTCGCCGGCATCGCGCAGGGCCAGGCACAAGGCCGCGGCGAGGTTGCCGCCGGCGCTGTCGCCGATCACCAGCTGTCGCCGGGCGTCCAGGGCAAAGGGGCTGGCGCCGGCCTGCAAGGCGCGCCAGGCCGCCAGGCAATCGTCGAAGGCGGCGGGAAACGGATGCTCGGGCGCCAGGCGGTAATCCACGGCAATCACCAGCACCTGCAACTGCGCCGCCAGGTAGGCGGTGATGAAATCGTGGGAATCCAGGTCGCCCACCACCCAGCCGCCGCCGTGCAGGTACAGCAGGCAGGGCCAGCCCTGCGCGGGCATCGGGCTGGCGGGGCAATAGGCGCGCGCCGGCACCCCGGCCAGTTGTAGGTCGCTGACTTGCAAGCCGCTGGGGCGAGGTGGGGTGAATGCGCGGCACATGCGGTTGTAGCTGTCGCGCCAGCCCTTGAAGCTGCTGTCGGGGCTGGTGAAACTCTGCGTCCTGGCGACGAAGGCGGCGAGTTGGGGGGAGAGGGGGTAGTGGCGCATGAGCGGGGGATGTCCGTTGTCTGGAAGAGGGGCATCGCGAAGTCGAGCACCGACCGGCTGCTCCTACAGGGAATGGCGCAAATATCTGTAGGAGCGAGCTTGCTCGCGATAAGGCCGGCAGGACGTCACTATTTCAAGCTGGCCTGCACGGCCGCCACGCCATCCTTGCCGTCGAAGCTGCTGACCCCGGCCAGCCAGCGTTGCAGGTCCTCGGGGTGCTCGCGCAGCCATTGCCGCGCCACGTCCTGGGGCGTCTTGCGTTCCATGATCGGCACCATCAACTGGCTTTCCTGGGCCGCGCTGAAGGTCAGGTTTTCCAGCAGGCGCTGGACGTTGGGGCAGCGCTCGGCGAAGTCCGGCGCGGTGACGGTGGACACGCTGGCCGCGCCTTCGTTGGGGCCGTAGACGTCTTCGCTGCCGGTCAGGTATTCGATCCGCATATTGATGTTCATCGGGTGCGGGGTCCAGCCGACGAAGACCACGAACTCCTTGCGGTTGATCGCCCGTTGCACTGCCGCGAGCATACCGGCCTCGCCGGACTCCACCAGCTTGAAGCCCTTGAGGCCGAAGCGGTCGCTGTCGATCATCGTCTTGAGGGTGGTGTTGGCGCCGCTGCCGGGCTCGATGCCATAGATCTTGCCGCCCAGTTGCTCCTTGAAGCGGGCGATGTCGGCAAAGGTCTTCAGGCCCGCGGCGGCGACATAGTCCGGCACGGCGAGGGTGGCCTGGGCGTCGGCCAGGCTCGGCTTATCCAGGACCTTGACTTGCCCGGCCTCGAGGAACGGCGCGATGTTCTTGTCCATCGCCGGTTTCCAGTAGCCGAGGAAGATGTCCAGGCGCTTGTCGCGGATGCCGGCGAAGATGATCTGCTGCACCGCGCTGGTCTGTTTGCTGTCGTAGCCCAGGCCGGTCAGCAGCACGTCGGCCATGCCGCTGGTGGCGATGACGTCGGTCCAGTTGACCACGCCCATGCGCACGGTCTTGCAGGAAGCGGGCTCGCTGGCCCAGGCATTGGCGCCGAGCAGCAGGGCGCCGCAGAGAAGCGGGAGACAAGGCTTGAACAGGGTTTTCATCACAGGGTCTCGTCCGGCAGGTCGTTATTGTCAAAGGCGGCGTCTTGTTGCGCCGTGGGGGTCTGTACGAAAAGTGGCTGCGCTCGGCCATGCTGCGTTAAAAACAGGCTCGGAATGCTCATTTAGGCCCCTAAACTCCGCTTCCTCGCCTGTTTTTGCCTTGCCTGGCCATCGCTCGCCGACTTTTCGTAAAGACCCCAGCACCACTTTAGGTAACGCAGACCGTTATGAAAGCGCCCTGAGGCGACCGGCTCTTGCACTGGGGCGACTCAGTTCAGGCCCACAGGCTGGCCCAGGCCGAGGCCAGCAGCAACAGCGCCATGCCCTGGTTGAAACGCTGCATGGCCCGCGGCGAGCGCAGCAGCTGGGCGGAGCCGGCACCGAGCAGCGCCCAGGTGCCGAGGCAGGGCAGGGACACCAGGAAAAACACCAGCGACAGGTACAGCATCCGGCCCTGGTGTTCGCTGCCGTTGCCGGCGAACACGCTGGCCACGACCAGGGCCATCATCCAGGTTTTCGGGTTGACCAGTTGCAGGCTGGCGGCGCCGAGCAGGCCCAGGCGTCGGTGTGGGGTATCGGCCTGTGGGTCGAGGGACGGGGCCGGGGCGCGGAAGATCTGCCAGGCCAGGTAGCTCAGCCAGATCACCCCGGCCCAGCGCATGGCACTCGGCAGCCCGGGCACTTCCATCAGCGTGCGGCCGAGGCCGCTGCCCACCAGCATGACGATGCCGGCGGCGGCCACGCAGGCGCCGAGCACGATCGGCAGCGCGGCCTTGAAGCCGTAGCGGGCGCTGTTGCTCAGCACCAGGATATTGGTCGGCCCCGGGGTGATCGAGGCGACGAAGGCGAACAGCAGGAAGGGCAGCAGGGTGGATAGGGAAGACAACATCGCAGGCAGGCTCCAGTGAAGATCGATGAAGGCGATCTTCGCCGGCGCGGGTTCAGGCGTCTGGAAGGTTTGAGCAGCGCTTGCGGTAGGCCGCCGGGGTCAGGCCGTAGGCGCGGACGAACCAGCGGCCCATATGGCTCTGGTCGGCGAACCCCAGGGCCATGGCCACCTCGGCCGGTTGTGCGCCGCGGGCCAGCAGGCGCCGGGCCTTGGCCAGGCGCAATTGCACCAGGTAGGCGTGGGGCGGCAGGCCATAGGCGGCCTTGAAGGCGCGGGTCAGGCGGAAGCGGTCGACGCCACAGACCGCGCCCAATTCGTCCAGGCTGATGTCCTGCTGGGCATGGGCATGCAGGTAGTCGCGGGCCTTGTGCGCCACCAGCGGCAGGCGCGGGTCCTGGTGGTAGCGCTTGCGCCAGTGCAGGTGGCCGGTGAGCTGGTCGAGCAGTTGGTCCATGGCACTCTGGCGAACGATGCGCAGCTCGCCGTGGTGCAGGCTGTGGAAGGCCGTGCTGGTGGCCTGGGCCAGGCGCTGGTCGCTGGCCAGGGTGCTGGCGAAACTCAGCTGGCTGTCGGCCGGCGCCTCTTCGAACAACGCGCTCAGCTCACGCTCCAGCCACTGCGGGTCGAGGTACAGCATGCGGTAGGTGAAGCCGCCTTCGGTGGGCGCGTCGCCGTCGTGGATTTCCCCGGGTTCGAGCAAAAACACCTTGCCCGGGGTGCTGTGAAAACGCTCGCGCCGACAGTGGAATTGCTGCACGCCTTCTTCGGTCACGCCCACCAGGTAGCTGTCATGCCAGTGGGGGTCGTAGGCATGGCCGGTGAAATGGGCGCGCAGGGTCTCGATGCCGGTGTCGGCGTCCTGGGCCAGATCGATCCAGTTGTGCGCGTTCATGGAATATCCGTGACGAGGGTTGGACCGCCAGTTAGCGCCCGCCGGCCGGGGCAGATCTAGAACATTTGTGCGGCATCAGCCGAACAGCCCGGCGGCGATGTTGATGGAAAACCCGAGAATCGCGGTGTTGAACAGAAAACCGATCAGCGACTGGGCCAGGACGATCTTGCGCAATTCGCGGGTGGCGACGCCGACGTCGGAGGTCTGCACCGCCACGCCGATGGTGAAGGAGAAATACAGGAAGTCCCAGTAATTGGGGGTGGTCAGGCCTTCGGCGAAACGCAGGGCCGGTTCCTTGCCGCCCCAGGTGTAGTAGAGGCGGGCGTAGTGCACGCTGAAGATCACCCCGATCAGCAACCAGGAACCCAGCACCGTGAGGCCGGTAAAGGCGTAATGCAGCAGGCGTCGGCCGGTTTCCAGGTCCTTGCTGCCGGCCAGGGAGAAGGTGATGGCGGCGAGGCTGGCGATGGCCGCGATGCACACCATGAACAGCACCAGCCCGGCGTTTTCGTCCTCGACCTCGGCGATGCGTTTCACGTCGTCGGCCCTGGACCGTGCGGTGAGCCAGCACATCAGCGCCAGGTAGCTCCAGACCCCGGCGTTCCAGCCGATGAGAATCTTGCTGATCAAGGTGTCGGCCGGCACCAGGATGCCCGCGGCCAGGCCGATAAAGGCGCCGATAGTCAGGCGAGGGTGGGTACGTACAAGAAGGGACATGACGGCTCGCTGTGGCGGATTTGCCGCAAACCTTAGCATGCCGGCCCTGTAGCCGCAGGGCCGGCGGCACCCTGCGGTCACATAGGTCTTCTTCTGTAGGAGCGAAGCTTGCTCGCGATAAGTCCTCAACAATAACGCGGTGCGTTGAAGACCCGCCGCATGACTATTCGGCTGCTCCTGGCGCCGTGACGCCCGCTTGTTTTTCACTGCGGCGCCTGACCAGCTTCATCACCACCACGAAGAACACCGGCACGAACACCACCGCCAGGGTCGCGGTGACCATGCCGCCGATCACCCCGGTACCGATGGCCTGCTGGCTGGCCGAGCTGGCGCCGCTGGCGATGGCCAGGGGCACCACGCCGAGGATGAACGCCAGCGAGGTCATGACGATCGGCCGCAGGCGCAGGCGCGCGGCCTGCACCGTGGCGTCCACCAGGTCGTGGCCTTCGTCGTACAGGCTCTTGGCGAACTCGATGATCAGGATCGCGTTTTTCGCCGACAGGCCGATGATGGTGATCAGCCCGACCTTGAAGAACACGTCGTTGGGCATGCCGCGCAGGGTCACCGCCAGTACCGCGCCGAGTACGCCCAGGGGCACCACCAGCAGCACCGAGGTGGGAATCGACCAGCTCTCGTACAGCGCCGCCAGGCACAGGAACACGATCAGCAGCGACAGCCCCAGGAGCAGCGGCGCCTGGCTGCCGGACAGGCGTTCCTGCAGCGACAGGCCGGTCCATTCCTGGCCCAGGCCGGCCGGCAGCTGGCTGACCAGGCGCTCGATTTCCGCCATGGCCTCGCCGGTGCTGTGGCCCGCGCTCGGCTCGCCGGAAATGCTGATGGCCGGGTAGCCGTTGTAGCGGGTCAGCTGGGTCGGGCCCTGGGTCCAGCGCGCCTGGGCAAAGGCCGACAGCGGCACCATCTTGCCGAGGTTGTTGCGCACATGGATCTTCAGCAGGTCTTCCACCTGGCTGCGTCGATCGCCCTCGGCCTGGACCACCACCCGCTGCATCCGCCCCTGGTTGGGGAAGTCATTGATGTAGCTGGAACCGACCGCGGTGGACAGCACATTGCCGATGTCGGCAAAGGACACGCCCAGGGCATTGGCCTGCTTGCGGTCGACTTCCAGGTGCACCTGCGGCGCCTCGGCCAGGGCGCTTTCGCGCACGTTGACCAGGATCGGGCTCTTTTCCGCCGCCGCCAGCAGCTCGGTACGGGCCTGCATCAACGCGGCATGGCCGATGCCGCCGCGGTCCTGCAGGCGGAACTCGAAGCCGCTGGAGGTGCCCAGGCCGTCCACCGGCGGTGGCAGCACGGCGTAGGAAACCGCGTCCTTGATTTCACTGAAGGCGGCGTTGGCCCGGTCGGCGATGGATTGCGCCGAATCGTCGCTACCACGCTGTGACCAGTCCTTGAGGGTGGTGAAGGTCAATGCGGCGTTCTGCCCGCTGCCGGAGAAGCTGAAGCCGAGAATCACCGTACTGTCGCCGACCCCCGGTTCGCTGGCGTTGTGCGCCTCGATCTGCTCCACCACCTGGATCGTACGGTTCTTGCTCGCGCCCGGTGGCAGCTGGATGTCGGTGATGGTGTAGCCCTGGTCTTCCACCGGCAGGAACGAAGAGGGCAGGCGGCTGAACAGCAGCCCCAGGCCCACCAGCAGCACCCCATACACCAGCAGGTAGCGGCCGCAGCGTTTCAGCGCATAGGCGACCCAGCGCTGGTAGCCGTCGCTGAGGTGTTCGAAGCGCCGGTTGAACCAGCCGAAGAAGCCGCCTTTTTCATGGTGCTCGCCCTTGGCGATCGGCTTGAGCAGGGTGGCGCACAGGGCCGGGGTCAGGGTCAGGGCGAGGAAGGCCGAGAACAGGATCGAGGTGGCCATCGACAGCGAGAACTGCTGGTAGATGACGCCCACCGAACCTGGCATGAAGGCCATCGGCAGGAACACCGCCACCAGCACCAGGGTGATGCCGATGATGGCGCCGGTGATCTGCTGCATCGCCTTGCGCGTCGCCTCCCGGGGCGACAGGCCCTCGCTGACCATGATCCGCTCGACGTTCTCTACGACCACAATGGCGTCGTCCACCAGGATGCCGATGGCCAGGACCATGCCGAACATGGTCAGTACGTTGATCGAGAAACCCAGCGCCAGCATGGTGGCGAAGGTGCCCATCAGCGCCACCGGCACCACCAGGGTCGGGATCAGCGTGTAGCGGATGTTCTGCAGGAACAGGAACATCACCGCGAACACCAGCAACATGGCTTCGCCCAGGGTGTAGATCACCTTGGTGATCGAGACCTTGACGAAGGGCGAGGTGTCGTAGGGGATCTTGTATTCCACGCCGGCCGGGAAGTAGCGCGACAGCTCGTCCATCTTCGCCCGGATCAGGGTCGCGGTGTTCAGGGCATTGGCCCCCGGCGACAGCTGCACGCCGACCGCAGTGGAAGGCTTGCCGTTGAGGCGGGTGGAGAACTGGTATTCCTGGCTGCCGACTTCCACCCGGGCGACATCGCCGACGCGCACGGTGGAGCCGTCCGGATTGGCCCGCAGGACGATGTCGGCGAACTCTTCCGGGGTCGACAGCTGGCCCTTGACCAGCACCGTGGCGGTGATTTCCTGGCTCGAACTGCCCGGCAGGTCGCCGATGCTGCCGGCCGAGACCTGGGCGTTCTGCGCGACGATCGCCGCGTTGACGTCGGCCGGGGTCAGGTTGAAGCCGATCAGCTTCTGCGGGTCGATCCACACCCGCATGGCGCGCTCGGCGCCGTACAGCTGGGCCTTGCCGACCCCGTCCAGGCGGCGGATCTCGTTCATCACGTTACGCGCCAGGTAGTCGCTGAGCGCGGTGTCGTCGAGCTTGCCGTCGTTGGAGGTGAGGGTGATCAGCAGCAGGAAGCCGGCCGAGACCTTCTCCACCTGCAAGCCTTGCTGGGTCACCGCTTGCGGCAGGCGCGACTCCACCACCTTGAGGCGGTTCTGCACGTCGACCTGGGCCATTTCCGGGTTGGTGCCCGGCTGGAAGGTGGCGGTGATGGTGGCGCTGCCCAGGCTGCTCTGGGACGAGAAGTACAGCAGGTGATCGGCGCCGTTGAGCTCTTCCTCGATCAGGCTGACCACGCTTTCGTCCACGGTCTGCGCCGAGGCGCCCGGGTACACGGCGTAGATCTCGATGCTCGGCGGGGCGACGTCGGGGTACTGCGCCACCGGCAACTGCGGGATGGAGAGGGCGCCGGCCAGCAGGATAAACAGGGCGACCACCCAGGCGAACACCGGACGGTCGATAAAGAATTGCGGCATGAGGGTTCCTACCTACTGTCCAGTGGTCTGGGCAAGGGGAAGAGGGCTGTCGTCGATCTGCACCTTTTCGCCCGGACGGGCGTGCTGCAGGCCCTCGACGACGATACGGTCGCCGGCCTGGAGGCCGTCGCTGACGATCCAGCGGTCCTTTTGCGCGGCGCCCAGTTGCACCGGGCGCTGCACCACCCGCTGCTCGGCATCCACCAGCAGCACCTGGGCGATGCCGGCGCTGTCGCGCTGGATGGCGCGCTGCGGCACGCTGATGCCCTGGCGGTTCACCGCCTGCTCCAGGCGCACGCGAATGAAGCTGCCGGGCAGCAGGTCGAGGTCCGGGTTGGGGAACTCGCTGCGCAGGATGATCTGGCCGGTGCTCGGGTCGACGCTGATGTCGGCGAACAGCAGCTTGCCCGGCAGCGGGTAGAGGCTGCCGTCGTCCTGGATCAGCGTGGCCTTGGCCTGGTCCTGGCCGACCTGCTGCAACTGGCCGGCGCGGAAGGCCCGGCGCAGGTCGTTGAGCTCGCGGGTCGACTGGGTGAGGTCGGCGTGGATCGGGTCCAGTTGCTGGATCAGCGCCAGCGGCGTGGTTTCGTTCTGGCCCACCAGCGCGCCCTCGGTGACCAGGGCGCGGCCGACCCGCCCGGAGATCGGCGCGGTGACGGTGGCGTAGCCCAGGTTCAGCCGGGCGCGCTGCACGGCGGCCTGGTTGGCGGCCACCTCGGCGGCGGTCTGGCGCGCGTTGGCCCGGGCGTTGTCGTATTCCTGGGCGCTGATGGCCTTGTCTTCGATCAACTGGGCGTAGCGCTGCTCCTGCAGCCGCGCCTGGAAGGCATTGGCCTCGGCCTTGCGCAGGCTGGCCAGGGCGCTGTCGAGGTCGGCCTTGAACGGTGCCGGGTCAATGCGAAACAGTACGTCGCCCTGCTTGACGTCGGTGCCTTCGCGGAAGGTCCGTTGCAGCACCACGCCGGCCACCCGCGCACGGACCTCGGCGATGCGCGGCGCGGCGATGCGCCCGCTCAGTTCGCTGCTGATCGACAGCGGGCGAGTTTCGATGGTTTCGATCCGGACCTTGGCCAACGGCGCCTGTTCCTCGGCGGTGGAGGCCTTGTCACAAGCGCTCAGCGCGGCTGCCAGCAACAACAGGCAGAACGGCGCAAACAGGTTTTTCGACATGCTGATACCCCAATGATGACTGCGGCATGCTAAGGGCATGCCGCAAGAACCGCTGTGAAGCTGTGTAGGTGCTGTGTGAAAAAGTGTGAAGCGAATGCTCGGGCGCGCACGAGGTTGTATATCCTTTGTGCCTCGCTGATCGGGCGACGGCTTTCCAGGGAACACTCCAAGGAACGTTGTCGCTGTGTTTTTCTTCACTCAAAGACGCTCATTCCCATGCCCAACATTCTTCTGGTCGAAGACGACCCCGCGCTCTCTGAACTGATCGCCAGTTACCTGGAGCGCAACGGCTATCAGGTCAATGTCATCAGCCGCGGCGACCAGGTGCGTGAACGGGCGCGGGTCAATCCGCCGGACCTGGTGATTCTCGACCTGATGCTGCCGGGGCTGGACGGCCTGCAGGTCTGCCGCCTGCTGCGGGCCGACTCGGCGTCGCTGCCGATCCTGATGCTGACCGCCCGTGATGATAGCCACGATCAGGTGCTGGGTCTGGAAATGGGCGCCGACGATTATGTGACAAAACCGTGCGAGCCGCGCGTGCTGCTGGCGCGGGTGCGTACCCTGTTGCGCCGCAGCAGCCTCGGCGAGCCGCAGACCGCCAGCGACCGGATCCTCATGGGTAACCTGTGCATCGACCTGTCGGAGCGCACCGTGAGCTGGCGCGATCAATTGGTGGAACTGTCCAGCGGCGAGTACAACCTGCTGGTGGTGCTGGCCCGGCATGCCGGCGAGGTGCTGAGCCGCGACCAGATCCTGCAACGCCTGCGGGGCATCGAGTTCAACGGCACCGACCGCTCGGTGGACGTGGCGATTTCCAAGCTGCGGCGCAAGTTCGACGACCACGCCGGCGAGGCGCGCAAGATCAAGACCGTATGGGGCAAGGGCTACCTGTTCAGCCGTTCCGAATGGGAATGCTGAGTCGATGCTGAGAATCCTGATTCGCCTGTACCTGGTGACCATCGTCTCGTTCAGCGCGGCGATCTACCTGGTCCCGGAGCTGGTGGTGAAGGTCTTCCACGAGCGTTTCATCACCTACAACCTGGACTATTCCCGGGGCCTGCAAAGCCTGATCGTCAAACAGTTTCGCGGCGTACCCTCAGAGCAGTGGCCGGCCCTGGCCGCGGAAATGGACCAGGAGTTCCAGCCGCTGCACATCGTCCTGACCCGCAACGACGATGCCGATTTCACCCTGTACGAGCGCGAACGCCTGCAACGCGGCGAGAACGTGGTGCGGGTCGGCGACTGGGGCTGGCGCACCCTCGCGGTGGCGCCGCTGGACGAGCAGATGGCGGTGCAGATGGTGGTGCCGCCGGACCCGATCGACGTCAGCCTGCTGTACTGGAGCATCAACGTGCTGATCGGCGCGACCATGCTTGCCTGCCTGTTGCTCTGGCTACGGCCGCACTGGCGCGACCTGGAACGCCTGAAACACGCCGCCGAGCGCTTCGGCAAGGGCCACTTGAGCGAGCGCACGCAGATCCCCTCGAGCTCCAACATCGGCAGCCTGGCCAATGTCTTCGACACCATGGCCGGCGACATCGAAAACCTGCTGAACCAGCAACGCGACCTGCTCAACGCGGTGTCCCACGAGCTGCGCACGCCCTTGACCCGGCTCGACTTCGGCCTGGCCCTGGCGCTCTCCGACGACCTGCCGGCGACCAGCCGCGAACGCCTGCAAGGGCTGGTGGCGCACATTCGCGAGCTCGACGAACTGGTGCTCGAGCTGCTGTCCTACAGCCGGTTGCAGATCCCGGCGCAGTTGCCGGAGCAGGTCGAGGTGTCGCTGGACGAGTTCATCGACAGCATCCTCGGCAGCGTCGACGACGAGCTGGAATCCCCGGACATCGTCATCGATGTGTTGCTGCTCGGCAGCCTGGAGCGTTTCACCCTCGATCCGCGGCTGACCGCCCGGGCGATCCAGAACCTGCTGCGCAACGCCATGCGTTATTGCGAAAAGCGCATCAAGGTCGGGGTGCAGGTCAGCGACAGCGGCTGTGAAATCTGGGTCGACGACGATGGCATCGGCATTCCCGACGATGAGCGTGAGCGGGTGTTCGAACCGTTCTACCGCCTGGACCGCAGCCGCGATCGCGCCACCGGCGGCTTCGGCCTCGGCCTGGCGATCAGCCGCCGGGCCCTGGAAGCCCAGGGCGGGACCCTGACCGTCGAGGCCTCGCCGCTGGGCGGCGCGCGTTTTCGCCTGTGGCTGCCGACACCGGCCTGAGCCATGCCGGGCATCCCCAGCGACGGGAAGGCCCGGCAGTCGGCGTTATGGAAGAGGCTGCATCAGCACAGCGCGGTCGGCTGTAGCTCGCTGGCCTTGATCAGGTTCACGCCTGCCGCGCGCATCTGCCGGGTGGCCTTGTCCAGCGAACCGTCCATGTCGATGGCCCGGCAGGCATCGACGATCACGAAGGTATTGAAGCCCGCCGCCCGCGCATCCAGCGCCGACCAGGCCACGCAGTAGTCCAGGGCCAGCCCCACCAGATACACCGTGTCGATGCCGCGCTGGCTCAGGTAGCCGGCCAGGCCGGTCGTGGTGCTGCGGTCCGCCTCGACGAAGGCCGAGTAACTGTCGATATCCGGATTGCAACCCTTGCGCAGGATCAGCTGGGCATGGGGCAGGTTGAGTTTCGGGTGCAGTTCGGCGCCACGGCTGGCCTGCACGCAATGGTCCGGCCAGAGCACCTGCGGGCCATAGGGCAGCTGGATGATGTCGTTCGGCGCGTGGCCTTCGTGGCTGGAGGCGAACGAGATATGCCCGGCCGGGTGCCAGTCCTGGGCGATCACCACCTGCTTGAAGTGGCCGCCCAGGCGATTGATCAAGGGCACGATCTGGTCGCCCCCCGGCACCGCCAGCGCGCCGCCGGGGATGAAGTCGTTCTGTACATCGATGACCAGCAGCGCCTTGCGTGAGCGACGGCTGCTGGAGGTTTTGGTCGTAGGCATGTGCAAGCTCCCTGGGGTTGAACGATCAGTCCATTCTCCGAGAGCATAGCGCGCCCGGTCCATGGCACCGCTCCGCCGGTCAGGGCGTGGGCGCTGCCTGACGTCAGGTCCGGTTGCCAGCCACAATGGCCGCTTCGTCGCGGCCCTGTTGGGCCAGTCGATTGGTGTAGTCGCCGCGCTCGGCGTCCGGCAATCGGGTGGTGCGCTGGCTGACGCAGCGCTGGTTCCTGCTGTCCCAGACCTGGCCGTCCGGGCAATTGGGGGCGGCCGCCAGCACGCTCGCCAGCAGGCTGCCGGCGAGCAGCAGCGGGGCGCCGAAGACGAGGGGAGGGAGGTTCATCGCGCAGTCTCCATTCGGATAGCGGTCCCCCCATTAAAGGTCCATCGTCCTGGCCGCGCCGCCCAAACTGACAGATTTTTCATGCCGTCAGTCGCCTGGGCGGGGCTATGCTGGGCAGCATTGGCCAATGACCTGGAGGCGACCGATGAAAGACCCGCAACCTTCGATCCATCACGCTGCCGCCGACGGCTACAAGGGCGCGGCCGACACCTATGTGCGTGGCCGCCCGGATTACCCGCCGGCGCTGGACCAGTGGCTGCGCGCCCGCCTGGGCTTGCAGGCCGGCCAGGTGGTGGTCGATCTCGGCGCCGGCACCGGCAAGTTCACCGGGCGTCTATTAGCCACCGGGGCGCGGGTGATTGCCGTGGAGCCAGTGGCGCAAATGCTCACCAAACTCGCCGCCAGCCATCCCCGGGCCGAAGCCCTGAGCGGCTCCGCCACTTCTATTCCGCTGGCCGACGAGTCGGTGGACGCGGTGGTCTGCGCCCAGGCCTTCCACTGGTTCGCCAGCCATGAGGCGTTGAACGAAATCGCCCGGGTGCTCAAGCCGGGCGGCCGCCTGGGCCTGGTGTGGAACCTGCGCGATGCGCGGGTGCCGTGGGTGCAACGCCTGGACCGGATCGTCAACGCCCTGCAAGGCGACACGCCGCGCTATTACACCGGAGCCTGGCGCCAGGCCTTTCCCCATCCGCTGTTCACGCCCTTGCAGGAGCAGCATTTCAGCAACAGCCACAGCGGCGCGCCGGAGAATGTGATTTTCGACCGGGTGCGCTCCACCAGTTTCATCGCCGCCTTGCCGGATGCGGAGCGGGCGCAGGTCGACCGGCAGATCGCCGCACTGATCGCCGAGGAGCCGGAGCTGCGAGACAAGTGCGTGGTCAGCGTGCCTTACGAAACCGCGGCGTTCTGGGCCCACAAAATCCCGTGATCGCGCAATCCCATTGCCCGCAACCTTCCTGTAGGAGCGAGCTTGCTCGCGATGAGCGCAAAGCGCTCGCCTTGAAGATCACCCGTTTAACCTGTGAGTACGCGCGGGTCAGGAATTGAGCGCTACGCGCTCTATCGCGAGCAAGCTCGCTCCTACAGGGGGCCGCAGTGTTGCCAGTCCCGGTTTTGGCCGATGCGCTGCCTTACTGCGCGGCACGGGCCCTTGCTATAGTTCGGGCCTCATTTTTTTGCCCGGTAAGGAATGCTGCCCATGTCCGAATATCAAGCCTTTCGCGTCGAACTTGCTGACAACATCGCCCATGTGCAGATCAATCGTCCGGAAAAGATCAACTCGATGAACGCCGCGTTCTGGAGCGAGATCGTCGAGATCTTCCGCTGGATCGACGACACCGACGCGGTCCGCGTGGTGGTGTTGAGCGGCGCCGGCAAGCACTTTTCCTCCGGCATCGACCTGATGATGCTGGCCGGGGTGGCCAACGAACTGGGCAAGGACGTCGGGCGCAACGCGCGCCTGCTGCGGCGCAAGATCCTGCAGCTGCAGGCGTCCTTCAATGCCGTCGACAACTGCCGCAAGCCGGTGCTGGCGGCGATCCAGGGTTACTGCCTGGGCGGCGCCATCGACCTGATCGCCGCTTGCGACATGCGCTACGCCGCCGCGGACGCGCAATTCTCGATCAAGGAAATCGATATCGGCATGGCCGCCGATGTCGGCACTTTGCAACGTTTGCCGCGTATCATCGGTGACGGCATGCTGCGCGAACTGGCTTACACTGGACGCACCTTCGGCGCCGAGGAAGCGCGCAGCATCGGCCTGGTCAATCGCACCTACGCCGACAGCGAAAGCCTGCTCGACGGCGTGATGGGCATCGCCTGGGAAATCGCCAGCAAGTCGCCGATCGCCGTCAGCGGTACCAAGGAAATGATCAGCTACATGCGCGACCACCGCATCGACGACGGCCTGGAATACATCGCTACCTGGAACGCCGCCATGCTGCAATCCACCGACCTGCGCGTGGCCATGGCCGCCCATATGAGCAAACAGAAACCTGAATTTCTGGATTGATTGAACATGACTTCACGCTGGACCACCGCAGTACTGGATATCGACCTTCCCGGCGGCTGGGCCGTGGCCCGCGGCCCGCAGGGCTTTCTGTTCGACGACAACGGCGCGCTGTTCCCCCGCGAATGGCTCAAGCGCCAGGACCTGCCGATCCTCGCCGAGCACGGCATCGGCCACCTGGATGGCGAGCCGGTCTACCTGCTGGAACTCAAGAGCGTTTCCGAGGTGCCGGGATGCAACTGGAAAGGCCTGCGGGCGTTCATGCTCGACGGCGACCACACCCTGTACAAAGTCCTGGGCTATGCCGCGCAGATCGGCACCTGGGCCCGCGAGCACCGCTTCTGCGGCAACTGCGGCCAGCCCATGACCCAGGTGATGCGCGAGCGGGCGATGTACTGCGAGCCCTGCGACCTGCGCAGCTACCCACGGATCTCGCCGAGCATGATCGTGCTGATCACCCGTGGCGACGAGGTGCTGCTGGCCCGTTCGCCGCGCTTTGTCCCCGGGGTCTACAGCACCCTGGCCGGGTTCGCCGAGCCGGGCGAGTCGGCCGAGGACTGCCTGGTGCGCGAGGTGCGCGAGGAGGTGCAGATCGAGGTCAAGAATATCCAGTACATCGGCAGCCAGTGCTGGCCGTTCCCGCATTCGATGATGCTGGGGTTTCATGCCGAGTACGCCGGCGGCGAGATCGTGCCGCAGGAAGACGAGATCGAGGATGCGCAGTGGTTCAACGTGCATGCGTTGCCGCCGCTGCCGGCGTCGCGCTCGATTGCCCGCTACCTGATCGATCTGTATGTGGCCCGGCGCCTGGGGTTGGCGGAGCCTGTATTGCCGGGTTGAGCGCCGGCTGGAAGGAAGCTGGAAGAAAACGGGGCGGGCGAATCCATTGGGTTCGCCCGCTGTCGTTTCAGGAGGTCAGACGGCGCTGAACCAGTGCTGCCACGCCAGGCGCACGGTCAGGCCCAGGACCACGGTGATGAACACCGGGCGAATGAATTTCGCGCCGCCGCTGATGGCGGTGCGGGCGCCGAAGAAGGCGCCGACCATCAACGACAGGCCCATGCTCAGGCCGATGGCCCAATCCACCTGGCCCGAGAAAATGAAGATCGACAGCGCCGCGGCGTTGCTGACGAAGTTCATGCTGCGCGCCACGCCGCTGGCCTTGACCAGGTCGATGGGGTAGAGCAGCAGGCTGCTGACGGTCCAGAAGGCGCCCGTGCCGGGGCCGGCCACGCCGTCGTAGAAACCGAGGCTGAAGCCCTGGGTCGATTGCCACTTTTTCTTGATCGGCGCCTCGCTGTCCAGCGGCGCTTTCGGCGTGCCGCCGAACAGCAGGTACACGCCACAGGCGAAGACGATCACCGGCAGCATCTTGTTCAGCCATTCGGCCGGCAGGTAATGGGCCACCACCGCGCCGGTCAGCGCGCCCACCAGGGTGCCGACTATGGCGTGGGTCCATTGCCGCGGGTGGAACAGCTTGCGCCGGTAGAAGGTGAAGCTGGCGGTGGCCGAGCCAAAGGTCGAACTCAGTTTGTTGGTGCCCAGCACCAGGTGCGGCGGCAGGCCGGCGGTGAGCAGCGCCGGCGTGGTGAGCAGGCCGCCACCGCCGGCGATGGCATCGATAAAGCCGGCAATGAAGGCAACGAGGGCAAGAATGGCGAGGGTGGTCAAATCTACGCTGAGTTCGAAAGGCATGGGATCGACTTATTTCGGCGGGGCGCAGAAAAGCTGCGCGAAGGGTCGGTATCTTACCCATAACCTTTCACGCCCGCGACCGCCCGATACCGGTAGGAGCGAGGCTTGCCCGCGATGAGGCCCTTATAAACGCCACAATTCTTTAAGGATAGCGGCGCGGCCACTGACGCCATCGCGGGCAATCGAGCGTCGACCGGCCGCTCCTACAGGAGAGCCTGTGAGGCTGCTATTGGCGTTCGGGCCCGTTGCCGATCTGCCACACGAACGGTGGTTCGCTGCCATTGATCGCCCAGTCGCCGACGATGCGCGCCTTGTAGATCACCGGGTTGTGCGACGACACGGTGCGGGCGTTGCGCCAGTGGCGGTCGAGGGCCTTGCCTTGGCGGATGTCCGAAGCGCCGAGGGCATTGAACAGTTCGCTGGTGGCGCGCTGGATCAGCTCGGTGACCACCACCTGGGCCGTGGCCGACTGGATTTCCGCCGCGACATTGGCCGCCCGTTCCGCCTCGTCATTACCGGCAAAACGCGCCAGGTAGGCCTGCTGCGCCGGTTGCGCCGCGCGCACCGCGCTGGCCTCGGCGGCGTACACCAGGGCCGAGATCTCGCCGACCACCTGCTGCACCTGGGCATCCTCGCTGACCCGTGGCGCATTGCCGTGGCTGTAGATGCGCTTGCGGTTGCGCACTTCGTTGGCCACATCGCGCACGGCGGCGCGGCCGATGCCCGCCAGCGTCGCCAGCAGCACCAACTGGTAGAAGGCGGTCTGGTATTTGAAGCGGGTGGCGAAGTCGATGAGGTTCTCGGCTTCCACTTCGGCATCGACAAAATGCGCGGTGCCGCTGCCGGTGGTGCGCTGGCCGAAGCCGTCCCAATCGTCGCTCTGCACGATGCCCGGCTGGCGGGTGCGCACGGCGGCGATCACGTCGCCACCGGTGTCGCTGCGGCGGGCGTAGACATCGATCCAGTCGGAGAAAATGCTCCCGGTGCTGTAGAACTTCTCGCCGTTGAGCCGCCATTTGTCGCCATCCGGCGAGACCCGGGTGATCACGTCGCCGATCGCCACGTTGCCGATCTCGGTCCAGGCGCAGCCGACGATGTCGCCGTCGACGAAACGCTTGAACCACAGGTCCCGCGCCGGCCCCGGGGCGGCGTTGAGCCGGTCCTCGGCAAAGGCGAAGTGCCCGCGCAAGGCTTGCGGCACGTTGGAATCGGCCTCGGCCAACTCGATCAGCAGCTGGAACAATTGCGGCAGGGAGGCGCCGCCGCCACCGTATTCCACGGGCACCCGCACTGCGCCAAAGCCGGCTTCCTTGAGCCACAGGATCGCTTCGTACGGCAGGCTGCGCGATTGCTCGCGGGCCACCGCGCCGGCGGCGATCCGGCTGAAGATCGGCCGGAAGCGCCCGGCCAGGGCTTCGTAGTCGACGCCTACGGACAATGGGTTGATTACCTGGTGTTCGGTCATGGGCACAGCTCCTTCTCAGCAATAAATTGGCTCGGCAGTGAAAAGCGTGACTTCTGCGGAGCGGATTGCACGGTCCGTGCCGGGAGGCGGGTAGCCGTAATCAGCGGGCCGGGCGCTAGGCGGCTCGCCGGCAACTGTTGCCCAGCCAACAGTGCATCAACAAATCGACCTGTTGATGGAGGAGACGACGGTCTACCTGTAGCCGCTGCCGCAGGCTGCGATCGGCTGCGCAGCAGACGCCGCTTTTGCCGACGCAGGAAGGCCCTTAGGGCCTTTGCGCAGCCTGCGGCAGCGGCTACAGGGGCGAGTGTCTTCTGGCGTTTTGTGGCTGGCACGGTTGCTGCTCTATTCCCCGGACACTTCAGTCGCGAGGACAAGCCAATGAGTCAGCAAGCCGTGAAATTTGCCTACTGGGTGCCGAACGTCAGTGGTGGGCTGGTGGTCAGCAAGATCGAGCAGCGCACCCACTGGGGCATCGACTACAACCGCAAGCTGGCGCAGCTGGCCGAGGCCGCCGGGTTCGAGTACGCCCTGACCCAGATCCGTTTCACCGCCGGCTACGGCGCCGAGTTCCAACATGAGTCCGTGGCGTTCAGCCATGCGCTGCTGGCCGCCACCGAGAAGCTCAAAGTGATCGCGGCGATCCTGCCCGGTCCCTGGCAACCGGCGCTGGCGGCCAAGCAGCTGGCGACCATCGACCAGCTGACCCATGGCCGGATCGCAGTGAACATCGTCAGCGGCTGGTTCAAGGGCGAATTCCAGGCCATCGGCGAACACTGGCTGGAGCACGACGAGCGTTATCGGCGTTCCGAAGAATTCATCCGTTCCCTCAAGGGCATCTGGAGCCAGGACAACTTCAGCTTTCGCGGCGACTTCTATCGCTTCGACAACTACAGCCTCAAGCCCAAGCCGCTGGGCCAGCCGGAAGTGTTCCAGGGCGGGAGCTCCCGGGCCGCGCGGGACATGGCCGCGCGGGTGTCCGACTGGTATTTCACCAACGGCAACACGCCGGAAGGCATCAAGGCCCAGGTCGACGACATCCGTGCCAAGGCCGCGGCGAACCATCATTCGGTGAAAGTCGGGGTCAATGCCTTCGTGATTGCCCGCGACACCGAGGAAGAAGCGCGCGCGGTGCTGGCCGAGATCATCGACCAGGCCGACCCGGAAGCGGTGAATGCCTTTGGCGATGCGGCGAAACAGGCGGGCAAGGCGTCGCCGGAAGGCGAGGGTAACTGGGCCAAGTCCACCTTCGAGGACCTGGTGCAGTACAACGATGGGTTCAAGACCAACCTGATCGGCACGCCACAGCAAATCGCCGAGCGCATCGTCGCCTTGAAGGCGGTGGGCGTGGACCTGGTGCTGGCGGGGTTCCTGCATTTCCAGGAAGAGGTGGAGTACTTCGGCAAGCGCGTATTGCCACTGGTGCGCGAGCTGGAAGCCAAGGCGGCGCTGAAGCGCGAGGATGCCGCGGCTTGAGGTGGACTGTAGGAGCGAAGCTTGCTCGCGATAGCGGTTTAGCGGACATACTGCGTCGCCAGCATCGCGCGCAATCGAGCGTCGACCGGCCGCTCCTACAGAAGCGGGTTACAAGCCCAGTTCGGACAGCCCCGGGTGGTCATCCGGGCGCCGGCCCAGCGGCCAGTGGAACTTGCGCTCGCTTTCCTTGATCGGCATGTCGTTGATGCAGGCGTAGCGGTTGGACATCAGGCCGTGCTCGTCGAACTCCCAGTTCTCGTTGCCGTAGGAGCGGAACCAGTTGCCCGAGTCGTCGTGCCATTCGTAGGCATAACGCACGGCGATGCGGTTGTCGGTAAAGGCCCAGAGTTCCTTGATCAGGCGGTAGTCCAGCTCCTTGGCCCATTTGCGGGTCAAAAAGCCCTTGGCTTCTTCGCGGTTGTGGGCGAACTCGGCGCGGTTACGCCATTGGGTGTCCAGGGTGTAGGCCAGGGACACTCGCTGCGGGTCGCGGGAGTTCCAACCGTCTTCGGCCAGGCGGATCTTTTCAATGGCCGATTCGCGGGTGAACGGGGGAAGTGGCGGACGAACTTCAGCGTTAGATGACATTTAAAGTCTCCAATGAAAGTTGAGGTTCAGCAGGGTGTCGAACTTGTTTTAAACGATTACAGCTCCAATAACTTTCGCGCCATGCATTGCGCATTATCGGCGGCACTGCGATCGCCCATCACAAGTGCAACGGTAATGGCGCCGTCGATCAGGATCAGCAGCTGTCTGGCTTGCTCCTCCGGATCCTCGGTGCCGTGTTTTGCAGCAATGTGTGCCTTGCAGAGCTCGAGCACGTAGTCGAGCAGTTTCTGTTTGTGTTCCCTGGCCACCACCCGTACCGGGTCCTGCGGGTCGCCGGTTTCGCCGCTGGTATTGATGAAGGCGCAGCCGCGAAAGTCCTCGGAGGCGAACCAGTCGCCCAGCACCGTGAACAGGTTGAGCAGGCGCGCGGCCGGCGTCGGGGCCTTGCCCACCTCGCGGGTGAACCAGTGCATCCAGCGCAGGTCGCGGCGCTGCAGGGCGGCCACCACCAGCTCGTCCTTGGTGGTGAAGTAGCGGTAGATGCTTTTTCTGGAGACGCCGGCGGTCTTCACCAGAAGATCCATGCCAGTGGCGGCGATGCCACTTTTGTAGATCAACTTTTCGGTGACATCCAGAATGATGTCGCGTGTGTCGTTGCTAGTGATTTCGTTCATGTGGCGTACAGTAGAACGATCGTTCTCCTTGGTCAATAATTTATTTTTCCACGCGCGAAATTATTGTCGTCGCTTATCCCGTTGCGAGCGGTTGTGCGGCGGGGACGAAGGACAGGCGACAAATCTTCACAGCGACCCGCAAGACCCGAACCGGCACCTTGGTGTAAGCTCTTGCGCTCTTTTGGATTCGACCTTCTGCGAGCCCTATGCCGTCGCTTTTCAAACGTTCCCTGCTGCCCAAATTGCGCAGCTTCCCGCTGGCTGCCGATGACCTGACCATCCTCAATGGCGCCGCCGAATTCCGCCGTTGCCTGCTGGAGAAAATCGCCCAGGCCACCCGGCGCATCTATATCGTCGCGCTGTACCTGCAACAGGACGAGGCCGGCCAGGAAATTCTCGATGCCTTGCACGCCGCCAAGGCCGCGCGCCCGGAGCTGGACGTGGTGGTCGTGGTCGACTGGCTGCGCGCCCAGCGCGGGCTGATCGGCGCCGGCAAGCAGCCGGGCAACTCGGCCTGGTACCAGGAAATGACCCGTACCCACGCCAGTGAGGTGCCGGTGTACGGCGTGCCGGTGCAGACCCGCGAGCTGTTCGGCGTGCTGCACCTGAAGGGTTTCGTGATCGACGATTGCGTGATCTACAGCGGCGCCAGCCTGAACAACGTGTACCTGCACAAGTTCGACAAGTACCGCTTCGACCGCTACCACCTGCTGCACAACCGCGAGCTGGCCGACTCCATGCAGCACCTGGTCCAGCATGGCCTGGTGGCGTCGCGGGCGGTGCATCGCCTGGACCTGCCGAACCTGCCGACCACCCGCAGCCTGCGCAACGACATCGGCGACCTGCGCAGCCGCCTCAAGCACGCGGCCTACGACACCAGTGCCGGCGGGGTGCTCAAGGACACACTGTCGGTCAGCCCGTTGCTCGGGGTGGGCAAGAACAACCCGCTGAGCCGGGTCATCTGCGAACTGATCGCCAGCGCCCAGCAGCAACTGACCATCTGCACGCCGTACTTCAACCTGCCGCTGGCGGTGACCCGGGAAATCAACCGCGCCCTGGCGCGCGGGGTGAAGATCGACATTATCGTCGGCGACAAGACCGCCAACGACTTCTACATTCCGCCGAGCGAGCCGTTCAAGGTCATCGCCGCGCTGCCTTATCTGTACGAGATCAGCCTGCGGCGCTTCGCCAAGCGGCATCAGAAGGCCATCGACAGCGGCCGCCTGAACCTGCACCTGTGGCGCGACGGCGACAACACCTATCACCTCAAGGGCATGTGGGTGGACCAGCGCTACACCTTGCTCACCGGCAACAACCTCAACCCGCGGGCCTTCCGCCTCGACCTGGAAAACGCCTTGCTGCTCGACGACCCCAAGGGCGAGTTGCTGGAGCCGCGGCGCCAGGAGCTGGAAACGATCTTCCGCCACACCCAGCGCATCGAGCACTTCCAGCGCCTGGAAACCCTGGTGGACTACCCGGCGGCGGTCGGCAAGTTCCTGCGCCGGGTCAGCCGGGTGCGGATCGAGCGGTTGCTCTACCGCATCCTCTGAGGTCCGCGGCGAACGATCCACGATGGGGTCGTTCTTGCTGGCCCTGAAGCCCCTGCGGGGCTTATCGCAACCTGCGGCAGCGGCTACACGAAGCCAGACCCCGATCCTGTAGCCGCTGCCGAGCCCGCGAGGCTGCGACAAGGCCCGCAGGGCCTTCATCGGTCTCGAGATCGCCACGTCCCCTCGGGACGTACGCAGCTTGTGGCAGCGGCTACAGCTGTATCGGCGCCCAGATCAGCTGGGGCTTTTCGCCGCCGGCCAGCTCGCCACCAACAGCAGCAACAGCGTGGCAATCAGGTAGGGCAGGCGCGGTTCGACGGCGTAGATCAGCGAGCCGGCCAACGGGCCGATCACCACGCCGAACCCCTGGGCCGCGCCAATCGAACCGGCGGTGGCGCCTTGTTCGGAGGCGTCCACCGCGTTGGCCGCCAGGGCGGAGAAGGACGGGAAGATCGCGCCCATGCCCGCCGCCGAGATAAAAAAGCCCAGCCACAGTCCCCAGGCGTTCTCCACCAGCATGCAGCCGGCAAACCCGCTGGCGGCCAGCAGCGCGCCGGCGCGGATCATCCGCAGCGGTGGCCATTCGAGTTTGCGCACCACCAGTTGCGAGCAGATCAGCGCCACGCCGACCATGGCCAGGGCGATGCCGGCGGCCTGGGCGGCGTCGGCGCTGTCCAGGCCCAGGCGGTCGAGGGCGTAGAAGCTCACGGTGATCTGCGCGATGGACACGCAAAGCATGGCGACGAAGGCCACCGCCATCGGCCGGCGCAGCCGCGGATCGCTCAGGCGTACCGAGCGCGGCGCCTGCTTGAGGTGGAGCTCCTGGCGCGGCAGCTTGTACAGCAGCACCAGGAACGCCGCCAGCGGCAGCACGGCCATGGCGTACAGCGGCAGGCTCAAGCTGACGCGGGCGAGCAGCGCGGCCACGGCCGGGCCCAACACCAGGCCGACGGCATTGGCGGCGCCCAGGGTGGCCATGGCGCGGGCCCGATGCTCGGGCTCGACGTTGTCGGCGATCAGGGCAAAGCCGCCCACCGGGATGGCCGCGTAGAACACCCCGATCAGGCCGCGCCCGAGCATCAGGCCGATAAAGGCCAGCCACATGCCCGGCAGCAGGTGCAGCGAGACATCGATAAACAGGCACAGCGCCCAGTAGGCGAGGGTGAAGCCGGCCGTGCCGAGCAGCAGCACCCGACGGCGCCCGAAACGGTCGCTGGCCTGGCCCCAGGGCCGCGCCAGGAGCATCCAGATCACCCCGGACACGGTCATCGCCGCGCCGGCCTGCCAGGTGGCCAGGCCGAGCACACGGACGATCGGGCCGATCAGCGAGACGAAGGCCATCATCGACATGGTGCAGGCCATGTAGGCGAGCATCAGCGGCAAGAGTTTGAACGGGGCGGCGGTCTGCGGCGGTTGGGCCGTTGGGGTGGACATGCAAAATCTTCCATGAAAGTCAGGAGTGCGCGGGACGTTATCGCTAAAACGCGCCGCCGCCCAGGGTTATCGGCGCAGGTGAGGGTAGATCAGCAGCCTGGGTGATGGGGCGAGTCATCGGCACGCCGGCGCTTGTCTGTAGGAGCGAAGCTTGCTCGCGATAAGTTCGCCAGGACGACGCGGTGAAATTTGAATATCGCCGCTGCGCGGCTATCGCGAGCAAGCTTCGCTCCTACAGAATCGGCCCGGGTACCCGGAGCTCAGTTCAGCCCCAACTTGCCGCGCAGGGTCGAGAGGTCTTCGGCCAGGGTGTTGACCGGGCCCACCAACGCCTTGCGGTCGTTGTCCTTGACCTTGTCGTAGGTCTCGAAGCCGCCGTCGGCGGTTTTGTACCTGGCCAGGATCTTGTTCACCGTGGCGAAGTTCTTGTCGACCTTGGCGACGAAGGCTGCATCCTGCTGCTCGATGTGCGGACGGAACAGGTCGACGATTTTCTTCGCCCCGTCGATGTTGCCCTGGAAGTCGTAGAGGTCGGTGTGGCTGTAGCGGTCTTCTTCGCCTGAGACCTTGGTCGCGGCCACTTCCTCCAGCAGGGCGGCGGCGCCGCCGACGACTTTCTCCGGCGGGAAGGTCAGGCCGGCGACGCGGGCCTGCAGGTCCTTGACGTCCTTGTTCAGGCGGTCGGCCAGGGCGTCCAGGCCCTGGGTGGAGTTCTGGGCGAACAGCGAATACTCGATGCGGTGGAAGCCGGTGAAGTCCTCGGCCTCGACGCCTTGTTCGTGGTCGTCGACCCGCGAGTCGATGGCCGCGTCGAGGTCGCTGAACAGCTCGGCGATCGGCTCGATCGACTCGTAGTACACCCGGGTCGGGGCGTAGAGCTTTTTGGCGGTGGCCAGGTCACCTTTCTTCACCGCGTCGGTGAAGGCCTGGGTGTGGCTGGCCAGCTCGTCGAGCTGCTCGGTGACGTAGATCTTGTAGTCGGAAATCGGCCCCACCAGCTCCAGCGGCGATGTGGCGGCCACAGCCGACAGCGGAACATGGAGCAAGCCAAGGGTCAGCAACACAGCGAGAGGCGACTTTTTCATGGGACGTTTCCGTGGGGGGGGGTGAGTGGTGGTCAGGCGCTGGTTTTTGCTTGGGTGGCCTCGAGCAGCCCGCGACCGAGGAAGTCGCGGTCGCCAGTGACGCCGGGCAGGGTGAAGAAATACCCGCCGCCGACCGGCTTGAGGTATTCCTCCAGGGGCTCGCCGTTGAGGCGGGTCTGCACTGAGATAAAGCCTTGCTCCAGGTCGGCCTGGTAGCAGATGAACAGCAGGCCCATGTCCAGTTGGCCGTTCTTGTTCACGCCGTTGGAGTAGTTGAACGGCCGGCGCAGGATCAGGTTGCGCTGGGTCTCGGCGGTGCGCGGGTTGGCCAGGCGGATGTGGGCGTCGAGCTTGGTCAGCTGGCCGTGGGGATCCTTGCGGTAGTCCGGCACCTGGTGTTCCTGCTGGCCGTCCATGGGCGCCCCCGAGGCCTTGACCCGGCCGATGATGCTTTCTTGTTCCTGCAAAGGCGTGCGGTCCCAGCGCTCGACGAAGTTGCGGATGATGCGCACCGCCTGATAGCTGCCGTGGGCGGCCCAGGCCGGTTCGTCGCTGCCGGGCTGGACCCAGACGATCTGTTCCATGGCTTTGCGGTCGTTGGAGTCGGGGTTGGCCGAGCCGTCGCGAAAACCCAGGAAGTTGCGCGCGCTCTGCGCCGCTTCGCCAGGGCGCGCCGGGGCCTGGGGCGGCACGCTGCCTTCCTGCTTCCAGCGCACCAGCAGCAGGTCCGGGAGGTTTTTCACGATGTCGCGCAGGGCGTGGATATTGGTGTCGGCGGTGTTGGAGCAGAACTGCAGGCTCAGGTCGCCGTGGCAGCAGTCGGGTTCCAGCGCATCGTTGGGGAAACCGACCATGCGTATCAGGCGCTTGGGTTTGGCCGCGGCCAGGCCGAAGCGCTCATCGAACAGCGAAGCGCCCACCGAGACGGTGATGGTCAGGTTGTCCGGGGTCACCACCGGGCCGAGGATGCCGGAGTCCAGCGGCGGCAGTTTCGGGTCGACCTGGGGGACCGGGCCGCCGGTCATCAGGAACCGGATGCGCTGGTCGAGGGTGCGCAGCAGTCGCTCCAGGTCTTCGCGATCACTGGCCAGCACGTCGAACGACACCAGCATGCCGGCCGCCGGGCGCGGGGTGACGATGCCGCTTTGATGCTGGCCGTGGAAATCGTGGCGGTCCTGGGTCTTGTCGCTGCTCGGGGCTTCTGTGACCTGGGCGGTGGTTTTCCCGGTCTGGGCTGCCATTGCCGGGCAGCTCAGGCCGCTGCCGGCCAGGGCGACACCGGCGGCGCCCATGCCCAGCAGTACACGGCGGCGTTGGGCGGAGAAAGCTGGATTGGATGGATCTGAGTCGTTCATCGGGCGGGCGTCTTCTGCTTACAGGCCTGAGAGGCCAAGGGCGGGATCGATTCCATCGAGTGCATCGGCCAGAACCTTGGCCTGGTCGGCGATCCGCTTGCGCTGATCGGCGCCGACACTGTCGTAGGAGGCATAGCCCTCGGCGCTGCGCAAAGCGCCGTACTGGCTGTCGAGGGCGCCGAGGGCGCTGTCGATCTGCGCCAGCAACGGGGCGGCGGGCTTGGCCAGCAAGGGGCGCAGCAGGTCGACGACCTTGCGGGTGGTCTCCAGGTTGGCGGCAAAGCCGTTGAGGTCGCTGTGGCTGTAGCGTTCTTCTTCGCCGCTGCCGGCACGCACCTCGGCAATGCTGCGCTGGGCGCGCGCGACCAGGCTGACCAGTTGCTCCGGTGGCAGCGACTGGGCCAGCAGTTGTTGCTTGAGCGTGGTGACATCGCTGAGCAGGCGCTGGGCGATCGGCGCCAGGCCGCTGAGGTCGCGTTGCTGGAACAGCGCGTATTCGAGGCGGTGGAAGCCGACGAAGCCGGGGTCCTGCTCGCGTTTTTCAAAGTAGTCGGCGCGGGCGTTGATGCGGTTATCCAGCTCGCCCAGGCGCTGGGCGGCCGGGGCGAGGCGCTGGTAGGCCGCGCGCGCCGGCAGGTACAAGGCCTGGGCCTGGGCCAGGTCGCCGGCCTGGATGGCTTGCTCCAGGGCGCTCACGGCCTTGATCAGGGCTGTGCCCTGGCTGCTCAGGTAGACCCGGAACTCTGACAGCGGGCCGATAAAGGCGACCATCGACGGCCGGGCCTTGGCCTGGGCGTCGGACTCGGCGGTCGGGGTTACATGCAGGGTGCCGCGCGGGTTGCTCAGCAGGCCGCAGGTGATGGCGTAGTCGCCGGGTTGCAGCCTGGCGTTGATCACCTGGCTCAGGCCCGGCGCGATGTTTTCCCGTTCTTCGACCACCAGTACGCCGTCGAGGATTTCCCATTCCACGGCGCGGTCCGAACGGTTGACGATACGGAAGCTCGCCGGCCCGGCCGGTACGCTCAGGGCGTTCGGCTCGCAGCTGTGGGGGTGGATGGTCACGGTGATTTCGTCCTTGTGCGCCTGGCGCTTGCTGGCGGCCAGCTGCGAGGCGTAATAGAACAGCCCGCCGGCGGCGATCATCACCATCACGGAACCCGCCAGCGCCCAGCGCAGGGCGCTCGGTGCCGGGGGCTGTGGGGAGGCTTGCTGGGTCATGGAAAGGCCTTAGTGGCTGGAAACGGAAGACGATGGGCTGGCGACGGGTGCCGCGCCGGGCAGGAAAAACAGCACCAGGGTCACCAGCAGGTAGAGCAGGTAGGCGCCCAGGGTGCTGACGGTCGGGGTGTCCTGGTAACCGAACATGCCGGCCAGCACCGAGCCCAGCGGGCCGTCCATCGGCAGGCTGGCGCTGAAGTCGAACAGCACGCTCTGCAGGTGATTCCAGACCCCGGCTTCATGCAGGGCCTGCACTGCATTGGCGAGGATGCCGGCGGCCACCACCAGGATGAACAGGCCGGTCCAGCGGAAGAACGCGCCGAGGTTCAGGCGCATGCTGCCGGTGTAGATCAGCACGCCTGCGACGATCGCCAGCGCCAGGCCGAGCAGGGCGCCGATCGGTGCCGCCGGGCCTTGGCTCTGCTGGAACACGGCGAGGAGGAAGAACACGGTTTCCAGGCCTTCGCGGGCCACGGCGAAGAACACCATGGCGATCAGCGCCGTGACCTGGTGCCGGGAGCCGGTCAGCGCCTGGTCCAGCGAGGCTTGCAGGGAGTGTTTGATCGAACGCGCGACCTTGCGCATCCAGAACACCATGGAACTGAGGATGCCCACGGCCACCAGGCCGACGATGCCTTCGAAGAGTTCCTGCTGCTTTTGCGGAAACTCGGCGCTCATCAGCTCCAGGCCGCCGCCCACCAGCAGGGCCAGGGCCGCGGCGAGAAACACGCCGATCCACACGGCCGGCATCCACTGGCCGCGCCCGGTCTGTTGCAGGTAACTGGCGATGATGCCAACGATGAGCGCGGCTTCGATCCCTTCGCGCAGCATGATCAGAAATGGAACGAGCATTCAGCACCGGCGGGCAGATAGATAGGGAGCTAAGTTGTAACATGTTGATACGTATTCGCAAATGACTATGATTGCTATTTGCTGAACGTCAGCTGAACGGAGCGCGTTTGCCAAGTCGGCCTCTGGTCTTTGAGGGTGAGGCTTTTTGTAGGAGCGAGCTTGCTCGCGATAGCGCCAGATCAGATGCCCGCGGTGCTAACTGGATTGATCGCGAGCAAGCTCGCTCCTACAGGGGGCGGGGAGGTCAGGCCAGGTTCTGTTCGGTCAGGCGCTGCACGGCCAGGCGCCGGTAGTGGGAAGGGGTCATGCCCTTGAGTTGCTGGAAGCGCCGGTTGAAGTTGGAGATGTTGTTGAAGCCGGACTCGAAGCACACGTCGGTCACCGGCTTGTCGCCGTCGGCCAGCAGTTCGCAGGATTTGCTGATGCGCAGGCGGTTGACGAACTCGACGAAGCAGCGGCCGGTGGCCTGCTTGAACACCCGGGAGAAGTAGGTGGGTTTCATGCCCAGGTAGTCGGCGACTTCTTCCAGCGGCAGCTCGCGGGCGTAGTGGGCGAAGATGTAGTCCACCGCGCGGTTGGTGCGGTCGACGTTGTGCTCGTCGGCCAGTTGCACGTTGGTGGCGCCGGACAGCAACTGGTAGTCGTCACAGGCCGCCAGCAGTTCCAGCAGGATGAAAAAGTGCCCGAGGCGAGTGATGCCGCTGGAGTCGGCGATGCGCTGCATCAGGTCCATGGCCTGGGCGATGGTGCGCTTGCAGCGGAACTCGATGCCGTACTGCGCGCGCTCCAGCAGCGGGGTCAGGCTCTTGAGCTCGGCGAACACCTGATAGCCGCTTTCGAACAGCTCGTCGGTGAAGTTCACCAGCATGTCGCGCTTGGCCACCACTTCGTCCTCGGCCACCTGGCTGATCCAGTTGTGGGGCAGGTTGGGGCCGGTGAGGAACAGCGATTCGGGGTAGAAGTTGCCGATGTAGTCGCCGATGAACACCTTGCCGGAGCTGGCGACGATCAGGTGCAGCTCGTACTCCTTGTGGAAGTGCCAGCGCACCAGGGGGCAGGGGAAGCCGTGCTGGCGATAGATGATCGACAGGCCGTTGTGGTCGTCCATCAATTCGTAGGAAGGGTCGGTGACTCTCGCTGATCGGCTCATGGCGCTGCGCTTTCTTATCGTTGTTGCGCCAGATCATGCCTCCATCGGATATCCAGCACCAGTGCTGGCCAGGAGATCCCTGCAGGCGCTCGGGCGCGGCGTTCTCAAGATCGCTGAGGGCCTGCGGCCCTATCGCAGCCTCGCTGGTGCCCGTCAGCGGCTACAGGGTTTGTGCCGGCTGACAGATCGAGGCACGGCTCGGTTTCTGTAGCCGCTGCCGAAGGCTGCGATCGCCCCGAAGGGACGCGCTCTTGACGCCTGCGGCAGCGGCTACAGGAGCCTCAGGCCAGGCGGTTTTTCGCCTCGATCCACTGCGCCATGTACTGGGTGCTCTTGTGGTGATGGTGACGCAGCATGCCACCGGTGAAGTTGTCGCGGCGCAGTTGCGCCAGGTTCGCCCGGCAGTGCTGCAGGCGCTCGATCAGGGCCGGGCCGTGGACCTGTTGCCGATAGCGCGCAAGCAACAGCTGGCGACCCTGTTCCTGGGCCGCGCTCCATAGCGCTTGGTCCTGATAGAGGCGTACCGCCGCCGCGGCGATGGCGCTGGCCGACTCGGCCACCGCTCCCGGCCAGGGCGCGTCGCCGTGCATGGCTTCGGCGCCGACCGGGGTGGTGACACTCGGCGTACCACAGAGCATGGCGTCCAGCAGCTTGCCCTTGATGCCCGCGCCGAAACGCAGCGGCGCCAGGCAGATCCGCGCGGCGGACATGACCTCCAAGGCATCCTCGGCCCAGTTCATCACCTGGAAACCCTGGGCCGGATTGTGCAGGGCCGCGGCCTTGGGCGGGGTGTAGGCGCCATAGATATGCAGTTGCGCGCCCGGCAGTTGCTGGCGGATCAGCGGCCAGACGGCGTTTTTCATCCACAGCACCGCATCCCAGTTCGGCGCGTGGCGGAAGTTGCCGATGCTCAGGAAGTGCGCCCGTTCGGCGAAGGGCACATAGCTGTGCGGCATCTGCTCGGGCATCAGTGGGCACCAGTGCAGCAGGGCCGGCGGCAGGCCGAATTGCTTGACCAGCAGATCGATTTCGAACTCGGAGATCATCAGGCTCAGGTCGCAGCGGTACAGCGCGGCGATCTCGCGCCGGGCCTGGTCGGTCTCGGCCATGCCGGCGAACTCCTGCTCGGCGGCGGGGGCGAACAGGGCGCTGAAGTCATCGTTGTCGTCGCAGGCGCCCAGGCGCTTCTTGAGGCGCTGATGGCGGGCGTGACGCAGGCTCTGCAGGTCGGAAGTCTCCAGCACGCGCAGGGCGCCGGGGCACTGCTGCTCGACGCGCCAGCCGAACTGTTCCTCCATCATGAACTGGTCGAACAGCACGATATCCGGCGCCAGTTCGGCGATGAAGCGGTCGAAACTGCTGTTGTTCAGTTCGATCGGGCACTCGCGGATGCCCAGGGCGCTGAGGTCTTCCTTGTGCTCGCCAGGGTTGGCCGGGCTGCTGAAGGTGATGTCCCAGCCTTGCCCGAGCAGGACCTGGAGGATCTGCATCAGGTGCCCGCTGGCCGCCGAGGAGCGGGGTTCGGGCCAGACGTAACCAATGACCAGGACTTTGGTGGCGGCGGTCGGACTCATGGGTGGGTATTCCTGAAAAAAGCGGGGGTGTTTGCGGGGGCGCCATTAAACCACAGCAGGGCGCTGGCGCGGCCGTCCCGGCGCCCATGGCCCAGGCGCTGGTCGGCTCGGAGCGGGTTACCGGGGGTTCAGCCGAGGATGGCGCGGACCTTGTCGCGCAACTGGTCGATGGAGAAGGGCTTGCCGATCACCGTCATGCCGGCGGGCACCTCGATGTTTTCCGCGTAGCCGCTGGCGAACAGCACCGGCAGCTCCGGGCGCAAGGTGCGGGCGCGGGCCGCCAGTTCCTTGCCGTCCATGCCGGGCAGGCCGACGTCGGTCATCATCAGGTCGATTTGCAGTGCGCTGTCCTGCAACCGGGTCAGGGCTTCTTCGCTGCCCGAGGCTTCCAGCACCTTGAATTCCAGCTCCTCCAGCACATCGACAATCAGCATGCGCACGATGGCGTCGTCTTCGACGACCAGGATGGTGGAATCGGTGGGGGACATGGCAAGGCTCTCGAAAAAATGGAAAAAAAGGACGGCAGCGGAAAAAGGTGCTTGTCTCTTGCATCAGTAAATGACGCGCAATGACAAGTTCCCGAAGCTGTACAAAAAAGTAATTCTGTACAAGCTGTGCCAGAATAACCTGTCTGATCGAGGGCGGGCAGTGCAGGATGAAAAATTGCCACCGAGCTTGTCGGAAGAATAGATGCGCTGCCCCCCTTTGGGGCAAACTCCATGGATTTTGACACTTCACCAAGGCCTTTCAATGAGCTCCCCGTCTTCGGTTGATGAACAGAGTTTTCGCAAGCTGCTAAGCCGCAACATCGCGCTTCCCCTGGGGGTGGGCGTGCTCAGCGCGGTGGTCTTCGTGTCCCTGATCAGCTATCTGCTCTCGGCGATCCAGTGGGTCCAGCACAGCGACCGGGTGATCAACAGCATCAACCAGGCCGCCAAGCTGACGGTCGACCTGGAAACCGGCATGCGCGGCTTCCTGATCACCGGCGACGAGCATTTCCTCGACCCGTATGAAGTGGCCAAGCCGCAGATCTTCAGCGAGCTGCGCGAGTTGCGGGGGCTGGTGGCGGACAATCCGCAGCAGGTCGATCGCTTCAAGCGCCTGGAAGCCTTGCAGGAAGAGTGGGGCCTGCACGCGAAAAGCATGATCGAGATGCGTCGCCAGGAGGGCGATTATCGCCGCTCGGTGCAGTCCGGCCGGGGCAAGCGCCTGACCGACCAGATGCGCAAGGAATACGACGAAGCAGTGGCGATGGAGCAGCAGCTGCGGGTCGATCGCAACGAGAACGTCACCCGTACCACGGTCCTCAGCGTGGTCCTGTACCTGCTGTTCGTGGTGGTTATCAGTGGCCTGCTGGCCTTTATCGGTCGCCGCGACCTGCTCAACCTGTCGAAGAGCTACAGCGCCAACCTAGCCGCCCAGCAGAAAAGCGCCCAGAGCCTGGCGCAACAGGCCTGGCTGCGCAGTGGCCAGACCGAACTGGCCGAGCAGTTGCTCGGGCAACTGACGCTGAACCTGCTGGGGCGCAATATCCTGCAGTTCTGCGCGCAATACCTGGGCAGCGCCGTGGCGGCGCTGTACGTGCGTGAAGAGCACGGTGGCCTCAAGCGCGTGGCCGCCTATGGCTTCTCCCGCGAGCAGGAAGAACGCGAACAGTCGATTTTCATCGGTGAAGGCATGGTCGGGCAGGCGGCCCAGCAGGATCGGCTGATCCGCCTGGACGAGGTGCCCGTCGATTATTTCAAGGTCAGCTCCGGCCTGGGCGATGGCGTGCCGCGCAGCGTGCTGGTGGTGCCGACCAGCGACGACGACCGGGTCAACGGGGTGATCGAACTGGGCTTCCTGCGCGCCCTCAGCGAGCGCGATGTCGAGTTCCTGGAGCTGATCGCCGGCAATATCGGCACCGCCATCGAAGCCGCGCGTTATCGCCAGCGCCTGCAGGAAGTGCTGGCCGAGACCCAGCAACTCAACGAAGAGCTGCAGGTGCAGCAGGAAGAACTGAAGACCGCCAACGAAGAGCTCGAGGAACAGTCGCGGGTGCTCAAGGAATCCCAGGTGCACCTGGAAGCCCAGCAGGTGGAGCTGGAACAGACCAACGAGCAACTGGCCGAGCAGGCCCAGGCGCTGGCGCAGCAGCGCGACGCCATGGACCGCAAGAACGGCGAGCTGAACCAGGCCCAGGTGCAGTTGCAAGAACGCGCCGAGGAGCTGCAGCGGTCGAGCAAGTACAAGTCGGAATTCCTCGCCAATATGTCCCACGAGCTGCGCACGCCGCTGAACAGCTCGCTGATCCTGGCCAAGCTGCTGGCGGAAAACCCCCAGGAAAACCTCAGCGCCGAACAGGTGCAGTTCGCCGAGTCGATTTATTCGGCGGGCAACGATCTGCTCAACCTGATCAACGACATTCTCGACATTTCCAAGGTAGAAGCCGGCAAGCTCGAAGTGCGTCCGGAAAACACCAGCGTCGCGCGCCTGGTCGAAGGTTTGCGCGGGCTGTTCCAGCCACTGACGGCGGACAAGGGCCTGGAATTTCGTGTCGAGTTGCAGCCCGGTACGCCGCAGATGCTGTTCACCGACCGCCAGCGGGTCGAGCAGATTCTCAAGAACCTGCTGTCCAACGCCGTGAAGTTCACCGAGAAGGGCCAGGTCAGCCTGAGCGTGTCGCAGCAGCCCGAGGCGGGCATTGCCTTTATCGTGCGCGACTCGGGCATCGGCATCGCCCCGGAGCAGCAGGAAAGCATCTTCGAAGCCTTCCGCCAGGCCGACGGCACCACCAACCGCCGTTACGGCGGCACGGGCCTGGGGTTGTCGATTTCCCGTGACCTGGCGGCGCTGCTCGGCGGTTCGATCACGGTCGCCAGCGAGCCGGGGCAGGGCAGTGTCTTCACCCTGGTGCTGCCGGAGCAGTACGTCGAGCGTGCGGCAGAGCAACAGGGCGAACTCAAGCCAGTCGCTGCGCCGCTGACCCAGGCGCCGAGCAAACCGGCGCCGGCGCCGGCCCCCCTGGTGCCTGAGCTGGAGATTCCGCGTTTCGCCGACGATCGCGACAAGGCGCCGTTCGCCACCCGCTGCATCCTGGTGGTGGAGGACGAGCCGAACTTTGCCCACATCCTGTATGACCTGGCCCACGAGCTGGGTTACCAGTGCCTGGTGGCCCACGGCGCCGACGAGGGCTACAGCCTGGCCGAGCAGTTCGTGCCGGACGCGATCCTGCTGGACATGCGCCTGCCGGATCATTCCGGCCTGACGGTGTTGCAGCGCCTCAAGGCGCACGCCAGCACCCGGCACATCCCGGTGCATGTGATTTCCGTGGAAGACCGGGTCGAGGCCGCCATGCACATGGGCGCCATCGGCTATGCGGTCAAGCCCACCACCCGCGAAGAACTCAAGGACGTGTTCGCCCGCCTGGAAGCCAAGCTCACCCAGAAGGTCAAGCGCGTGCTGCTGGTGGAGGACGACGACCTGCAGCGCGACAGCATCGCCCGGCTGATCGGCGACGACGACATTGAGATCACCGCCGTCGGCCTGGCCCAGGAGGCCCTGGAGCTGCTGCGCGACAACCTCTACGACTGCATGGTCATCGACCTGAAGCTGCCGGACATGCTCGGCAACGACCTGCTCAAGCGCATGTCCACCGAGGACATCTGCTCCTTCCCGCCGGTGATCGTCTACACCGGGCGCAACCTGACCCGCGACGAAGAGGCGGAGCTGCGCAAATATTCGCGCTCGATCATCATCAAGGGCGCGCGCTCGCCCGAGCGCCTGCTGGATGAAGTGACGCTGTTCCTGCACAAGGTCGAGTCCCAGTTGTCCCATGAGCGGCAGAAGATGCTCAAGGCCGCCCGCAGCCGCGACAAGGTCTTCGAGGGGCGCAAGGTCCTGCTGGTGGACGACGATGTGCGCAATATCTTCGCCCTCACCAGCGCCCTGGAGCAGAAGGGCGCGATCGTGGTCATCGGCCGCAATGGCCGTGAGGCGATCGCCAAGCTCGATGAAGTCGAGGACATCGACCTGGTGCTGATGGACGTGATGATGCCCGAGATGGACGGTTACGAAGCCACCCTGGAAATCCGCAAGCAGCCGCGCTGGCGCAAGCTGCCGATCATCGCGGTGACCGCCAAGGCCATGAAGGACGATCAGGAGCGCTGCCTGCAAGCCGGCGCCAACGATTACCTGGCCAAGCCGATCGACCTCGACCGGCTGTTTTCCCTTATTCGAGTCTGGTTACCCAAGATGGAAAGAATCTAGTGGAGCGCAATACCGAGATCGAACTACGCCTGTTGATCGAAGCTATCTACCTCAAGTACAGCTACGACTTCCGCGATTACTCCGGCGCCTCGATCAAGCGCCGGATCAACCATGCGCTGCGCCAGTTCGAATGCAAGACCATTTCCGCCCTGCAAGAGCGGGTGCTGCATGATCCGGGCGCGTTCATGCAGCTGCTGCAGTTGCTGACGATCCCGGTCAGCGAGATGTTCCGCGACCCGTCGCACTTCCTGGCGATCCGCCAGGAAGTGGTGCCGCTGCTCAAGACCTATCCCTCGATCAAGATCTGGATCGCCGGCTGCAGCACGGGCGAGGAGGTCTATTCGATGGCCATCCTGTTGCGCGAGGAAGGGTTGCTCGAGCGCACCATCATCTACGCCACCGACATCAATCCCAGCTCCCTGGAGAAGGCCAAGCAAGGCATCTTTTCCCTGGAGAACATTCGCGCCTACACCCAGAACTACCAGCAGGCCGGCGGTTTGCGCTCCTTTGCCGACTACTACACGGCGGCCTACGACTACGCGATCTTCGACAAGACCCTGCGCGAGAACGTGACCTTCGCCGACCACAGCCTGGCGACCGACAGCGTGTTCTCCGAAACCCAGCTGATTTCCTGTCGCAACGTGCTGATCTATTTCAACAAGAAGTTGCAGGACCGCGCCTTCGGCCTGTTCCACGAGTCGCTCTGCCATCGGGGCTTCCTGGTGCTGGGCAGCAAGGAAACCCTGGATTTCTCGGCCTATGCCCAGCATTTCGAACCGCTGGTCAAACAAGAACGGGTCTACCGCAAATCATGAACGACCATGTCATAGGGCAATCCGCCTTGCCGCGGGTCGAGGCCATCGTGATAGGCGCGTCGGCCGGCGGCGTCGAGGCGCTGCTGAAAATCTTCACCGCGTTCCCCGAGGGTTTCAGCCTGCCGATCGTGGTGGTGCTGCACCTGCCCGAAGAGCATCGCAGCCAGTTGGCCGAGCTGTTCGCCCTGCGCCTGGCGCTGCCGGTGAAAGAGGCCCGCGACAAGGAGAGCATCGAGCGCGGCACCCTGTATTTCGCCGCGCCCGGTTATCACTTGTCGGTGGAGCAGGACCGCAGCCTGTCCCTGAGCCAGGAGGAGCGCGTGCATCATTCGCGTCCCTCGATCGATTACCTGTTCGACTCCGCCGCCGATGCCTATGGCCCGCGCCTGGCCGCGGTGCTGCTGACCGGGGCCAACCAGGACGGCGCCCATGGCCTGGCCCAGGTCAAGCGACGCGGCGGCCTGAGCATTGTCCAGGACCCGGCCGAGGCCCAGGTGGCGACCATGCCCGAGGCGGCCATCGCGCTGCACCGACCGGATTACATTCTCCCTTTGCACGGCATCAGCCGTCTGCTTGTCGAGCTGGAACGAATCGCATGTTAAGTAATATCCAAGCCAAGCTGCTGATCGTCGACGATCTGCCAGAGAACCTGCTGGCCCTCGAAGCGCTGATCAAGCGCGAGGATCGCCAGGTGTACAAGGCGCTGTCAGCGGACGAGGCGTTGTCGCTGTTGCTCGAGCATGAGTTCGCCATGGCCATCCTCGATGTGCAGATGCCCGGCATGAACGGCTTCGAGCTGGCCGAGCTGATGCGCGGCACCGAGAAGACCAAGAACATCCCCATCGTGTTCGTCAGCGCCGCCGGGCGCGAGCTCGACTATGCCTTCAAGGGCTATGAGAGCGGCGCGGTGGACTTCCTGCACAAGCCGCTGGATATCCATGCGGTGAAGAGCAAGGTCAATGTGTTCGTCGACCTGTACCGGCAGAGCAAGGCCATGAAGCGGCAGGTCGAAGCCCTGGAGCAGAGCCGGCGCGAGCAGGAGGCGCTGCTCAAGCAGTTGCAGGCGACCCAGAACGAACTGGAGCAGGCGGTGCGCATGCGTGACGACTTCATGTCGATCGTCGCCCACGAGGTGCGCACGCCGTTGAACGGCCTGATCCTGGAGACCCAGCTGCGCAAGATGCACCTGGCCCGCGACAATGCTTCCGCGTTCACCCTGGACAAGATGCAGGCCATGGTCGAGCGCGATGAGCGCCAGATCAAAAGCCTGATCCGACTGATCGAAGACATGCTGGACATCTCGCGGATCCGGACCGGCAAGCTGTCGATCCGCCCGAGCCAGGTCGACCTGGTACAGCTGGTGCGTGGCCTGCTGGAGAATTTCGCGCCCCAGGTCGAGGCCGCCGAATCCTCGATCGCCCTGAGCGCCGAAGGCTCGGTGCTCGGCCAGTGGGACGAGTTCCGTATCGAACAGGTGATCTCCAACCTGCTGACCAATGCCTTGCGGTATGGCGCCAAGAGCCCGATCGAAGTGCGGGTCTACAGCGCGGACGGGCAGGCGCGGGTCGAAGTGCGCGATCACGGGATCGGCATCAGCGAGGAAAACCAGGCGCGTATCTTCCAGCAGTTCGAGCGCGTCTCTGTCAATCATGCGGTGGCCGGGCTCGGGCTGGGGTTGTTCATTTCCGAGCAGATCGTCACCGCCCATGGCGGCACCATTGAAGTCGACAGCAGGATCGGCGAAGGTGCGCTGTTTCGCGTTTGTCTGCCGCTGTAGGAAAACACCGGCGCCCACGCAACCTTCTGGATGACCGGATGGTCGTATCAGCAGCTATTGACCGAACAAAGGCTTCTCATGAGTGAAGATGCACAAGACGTCGTACTGATCGTCGAAGATGAACCGGTGATTCTGATGTTGCTCGCCGACTACCTGTCGGGCCTGGGCTACCGGGTGTTGCAGGCGGAGAACGGCGAGCAGGCATTCGAGATCCTCGCCAGCAAACCGCACCTGGATGTAATGATCACCGACTACCGGCTGCCGGGCGGGATTACCGGGGTGATGATCGCCGAACCCGCGGTGAAGCTGCGTCCGGACCTCAAGGTGATTTTCATCAGCGGCTATCCCACCGAGATTCTCGAATCCGGCAGCCCGATCGCCAGAAGCGCGCCGATCCTGGCCAAGCCCTTCGACCTCAACAGCCTGCAAGAGCAGATCCAGCGCCTGCTGGCGTGACACCTCTAAGCCCTGCAGCCCTGCAGCCCTGCAGCCCTGTAGCCGCTGCCGAGCCCGCGAGGCTGCGATCGGTTGCGTAGCAACCGCAAGACCGGGCTCCACGATGGATCAGGTAAATCTTGCGCCTGCTACACAGGCGATCGCAGCCTGCGGCAGCGGCTACAGGGGCGGGTGCGACATTGAAATATCGTCCGGCGGCGCGGGTTTACAGGCCTTGCTGCAAGGCCGGATCGTCGGGGTTCTGTTGTTCCAGCTGGGCCAGGAGGATCTGCACGTTCTGCAGCTGGCCGCTTTCCTTCCAGTATTTGATCAGCAGCACCCGCGCCTTGCGGTTGGCGGGTTGGCGCTGGACGATTTCCTGGAGCTGTTTCTGCGCCGCTTCCAGCTCTTCTTCGCTGTGCAGGGTGGTGGCCAGGTCGTAGCGGTAGTCGGCGTTGTTCGGCTCCAGCTCCACGGCGCGGGACAGGCCGAGCAGGGCGAACTCGCTCTGGTCGTGGTGCAGCAGCCACATGCCCAGGGCGTGTTGCAGGTAGGCGGAATCCTGTTGTGCCTGCAGTTGTTTGGCCAGCAGCTTGCGGGCATCTTCGCTGCGGCCCTGGCGGTCCAGCACCTCCAGTTGCAGGATCACCGCTTGCAGGTTGTCCGGTTGCAGGCTCAAGGCGTGCTCCAGCGTCTGCTGGGCCTGGTCCAGGTTGGCGTTGTGCAGGTACAGGCGCGCCAGCTGGTATTGCGCCTCGACATTCTCCGGCTGGGCCTTGAGCACCTGGGTGTACTCATCGATCACTTGCTGCAGCGGCCCGAAATACAGGCCTTGTTCATCCGGCGACAGGCCGAGCAGGGCGGTGACGGCGGCGAAGCGCACGCTTTGCACTTCGTCGTCCAGCAGCGGGCCGATCAGCAGGCTGCGCTGGCGCGCCGGGACCAGGCCGAGCACTGCCTGAATGGCTGCCTCGCGGACCTCGGGCTCGGCGTGGTGCAGGTCGGCGTCGGCCAGTTTCAACGCCTGCGGGCTGGGGTAGTTGTGCAGCTCGGCGAGCAGGCGGATGCGCCGGCTGTCCGACAGGTCGGGCCGCCCCAGCTGCTGATACAGCACTCGGGCGGCGCCGGGCTGGCCGTTGCGCGCCTGTTCCAGCGCCTTGCCGTAACCGTGCTTGATCGCATCCGGCACCACCGGCGGCGTGGTGCGCAGGAACAGCCACGCCAGGCCCAGGGCCAGGACGACGAGAAGGCTGATCAACAGGGTGCGGCGGGGCTTGGTCATGCAGGCATCCATGGCAGGGGCGGCTTTACGAAGGCGCAAGCTTCGGTCAGGTTCCCCCCGGAGTCAAACCCGCTTGCGGGTCGATGGGCACGACTCGGGTTTTCGCGCCGGGGCCAGGCCGCAAGAGCGGCATCGGCTGGCCCAATCACTCTGCTTGCCCACGCGGTTGGCACGAACGATCGACAGTTCGGGAAAAATTGCCTTCCTGCCGGGAAGGCCGGGACGATAAGCTTTCCCGGCCGCAGACTGACTACGCTAGCCGCAGGTGCCCCTTTGCCCAGAACCCACTCATGCAGCCACTGATCAACTACTTCAAGGTCGTCATTCATCCGGGAGGCGCGGTGCTGCGCTTCGCCCTGCGCACCATCGTTGCGGGCCTGTTGACCCTGTACCTGGCGTTCATCTTCGATCTCGACCAGCCCAAGTGGTCGCTGATGGCGGTGATCATCGTCAGCCAGCCCCTGGCCGGCATGGCCCTGGCCCGCAGCTTCGGCCAGGTGGTCGGCACCACCCTGGGGGCCGCGGTGGCGGTGCTGATCATGGCGATCTTCCCCCAGGCGCCGCTGCCGTTCCTGGTCACCCTGGGCCTGTGGCTGGCGTTGTGCACCGCCGGCGGCACCCTGTTGCGCTACACCAGTTCCCAGGCGTTCGTGCTCAGCGGCTACACCGCGGTGGTGGTGGCGATGCTGGCGATCCCCGAGCAGGGCAATACCCTGATGCTGGCGATTACCCGGGTCACCGAGACCCTGCTGGCGGTGGCCTGCGTCTGCGTGGTCAGCCTGCTGACGGCGCGCCCGGAGGCCGTGGCCCACGGTTACTTCGCCAAGATCGACCAGGTGCTCAAGCTGCTGGCGACCCACGCCGCGGCGGCGATTCGCACCGACGAAAGCGAGGCCGACTTCCATAAGCGGCAGATGCAGCTGCTGGGCGAGATCAGCGCCCTGGAAGGGTTGCGCCGCCATCTGTATTTCGACGCGCCGCGCCTGCGCAGCGCCGACGGCCTGGTGCAACTGCTGGGCAACCAACTGGTGTTGCTGACCTCGCGCCTCACTGTGCTGCGCCACCAGCGCGAACTGCTGCGGGCGCGCTGGGTCGGCGAGCTGCCGGAGGCGATCCAGCAACTGCGCGCCGACGAGCTGGCGTTTCTCGATGAACTGGCGCAGCACGGTCGCGCCTTGCCCGCCGCCTCGCGGCAGCAGTTCGCGCAATTGCAGCAGCGTTTCGACGAACAGGCGCGGCGCGCCGAGCGCGAGGCCGATGCCTTGCCCGCCACCTTGCGCTCCCTGGCCTGGGCCCTGCGCTGGGAGCAGGCGCGGATGCTCAAGCAGCTCGAAGACATTCTCGAGTTCAGCGATGCCATCCAGGACGGTCGCCAGGCCAGTTGCCTGTACCGCCAGGGCCGGGCCAATCCCTTGCACCTGGACTGGCCGCTGGCGGCGATGAATGCGCTGCGGGCTTTTACCGCGCTGCTGGTCGCCGGGCTGATCTGGATCGAAACCGCCTGGGACGGCGCGCGTTCGAGCATGGTCCTGGTGGGTATTCTCTGTTCGCTGATGGCGACCTTCCCGCGGCCTTTGGCGGCGGCGCAAAGCTATATGCGTGGCCAGGCCCTGGCGCTGGTGATCTCGGCGGTCTACGTTTTCGCCCTGGTGCCGTTGATTGGCGATTTCGAGTGGCTGGCGCTGCTGCTGGTGCCGCTGCTGTACACGGTCGCGGTGGGCCTGGCCAGTCCGAT
This sequence comes from Pseudomonas sp. SBT1-2, assembly GCF_028640875.1. NCBI lineage: Bacteria > Pseudomonadati > Pseudomonadota > Gammaproteobacteria > Pseudomonadales > Pseudomonadaceae > Pseudomonas > Pseudomonas sp. SBT1-2. Next base: position 56,044 of record NZ_JAQZAA010000109.1, read on the forward strand.
GACCGCCGGCATCGGCATGGGCCTGGGGCTGTCGAGCCTGCTGATGATCGGCCCGCAGAACATCGGCGCCTGGCAGAACAGCGCCATCCAGTGGTTCGAGTTCGCCGGGGCCTATGTCAGCGGCGGGGTGCTGTCGTTGCTGGTGTATGCCTTTATCTTCCCGTTCAACCCGGTGCTGCGCATTCGCCGCTTGTTCCGCGACACCCGCGAGCAGGTGTACGCCTTGCAGAAAACCACGGCCAGCGACGAGGAGCAGTTTGTCTTCGAAAGCCGCATGGTCGACCGCCTGACCCAGATGCTCGGGCTGTTGCCCGCCGCCGGCGACCGCGCTTCCGCCGAGCGTTTCGAAACCAGCCTGGCCTGCATGACCCTGGGCGTGGCGATGAACCAGCTCAAGCAGCAGAGCCTGGACAACCCCTGGCTGAGCAATGCGGCCAACGCCGACCTGCAGCAGTTGCTGCGGCGGGTCGGGCGTTATGTGGCCGGGCGCTCGGCGCTGGATGTGGACGAGCTGCTGGCACGGCTGCGGGAGCTGGGCGACTACCTCGACCAGCTGCACACCGACGACCGGCCCCAGGCCCACGAGCAGCTCTGGTCGGTGTTCCGCATGCGCGTCTCGCTGCTGATCGTCGGCGCCTTCCTGGAGCGCTACAGCCCCATGCTGCAACCCACGGAAACAGGAGAACCGGCCCTTGCCCATTGATTTCGAATTCGGCGGCGTCTACCTGCCGCCCATTGCCCAGGCCCTGTTGCTGGCCTTGCCGATTTTCCTGCTGCTGGACTGGGGGCTGCGGCGCCTCGGTGTGTTGCGCTTCGTCTGGCACGAAGCGTTGTTCGAAGGGGCGCTGTATGCCTGCGTCTGCGCCACGGTCATTTTGCTGATGGGAAGCCTATGAATCTGAAAAACACCCTGGCCCGCTCGATCACCCTGGTGGCGGTAGTGCTGGCGCTCGTGCTGGGCTGGTTCGCCTGGGAGCATTACACCCGCGCGCCCTGGACCCGCGATGCGCGGGTGCGGGCCGATGTGGTGACCCTGTCGGCGGACGTCGCCGGGCGCATCGTCAGCCTGCAGGTGCAGGACAACCAGCACGTGGACAAGGGCCAACTGCTGCTGGAGATCGACCCGGCGCAATATGCCCTGGCCGTGGAGCATGCCAAGCGTTCGGTGGAAGTGGCGGTCGCCACCCTCGGCCAGTCCGAAGCGGCGATCGCCGCCAGCGCCGCGCAGCTCAAGCAGCGGCAAAGCGAAGAGCGTCGGCGCCGGAGCCTGAAGCAGGGCTTCGCGATTTCCGGCGAGGAGTGGGAGAAGTCCAATACCGATGTGGCGGTGGCCCAGGCCGACCTGTTGCGCGACCAGGCCAATCTCGGCCTGGCCCAGGCCAACGTGCACCTGGCCCAGGCGGCGCTGAAACAGGCCGAGCTGGACCTGCAGCGCACCCGGGTCGAAGCCCCGGTCAGCGGCTACGTGACCAACCTGCAGACCCGCCAGGGCGATTACGCCAGTGCCGGCGCGGCCTTGCTGGCGCTGGTGGACAGCGACTCCTTCTATATCAGCGGTTACTTCGAGGAGACCAAGCTGCCACGGATCGAGGAGGGCAGTGCGGTGCGCATCCAGTTGATGAGCGGCGAGACCTTCGACGGCCAGGTACAGAGCATCGCCTTCGCCATTACCGACCGCGAGAACTCCCAGGGCAGCCGCCTGCTGGCCAACATCAACCCCAGCTACACCTGGGTCAAGCTGGCGCAGCGGGTGCCGGTGCGGATCGCCATCGACCCTGATTACCCGGGCAAGGACAGGTTGCGCGCCGGGACTACGGCGACGGTGACGGTGCTGGAATAGGCGAGAGGTTGTTGTGGATGAACGATCTTATCGCGGGCAAGCCTCGCTCCTACGGACAGTGGCGTCTGTGGGAGCGAGCGGGCGGCGATCCGACTTGCCCGCGATGCTTTTTTTGAGGCAAAAAAAGCCCCGTGACCGAATGAGAACACGGGGCAAAAATTTGGTTGGTTGCGGCCAACCAAAGGAGCTCGGTTGAAGCCTTACTTGCTGGCGACCGTCTCAGGCTGCCAGCCGCCACCCAGGGCCTTGTAGATGGCGACGATGCCACGGTACAGGTCGACCTCGGCCTGGGCCTGGGAGTCTTCGGCGGCCAGGCGTTCGCGCTGGGCGTCGAGCAGCACCAGGAAATCGACGGTGCCTTCGCGGTAGCGGATTTGTGCCAGGTCCGCCGCGGCGCGGCTCGACTCGCTCTGGCGAATCAGCGAGATCAGCCGTTGCTGGCGCTTGCCGTAATCGCTGAAAGCGTTTTCCGACTCTTCCAGGGCCAGCAGCACTTGCTGCTCGTAGGTCGCCAGGGCGCCGTCGGCGTCGGCATTGGCGCCGCGCAGACGGGCGCGCACGCTACCCAGGTCGAAAGCAGCCCAGGTAATGCTCGGGCCCAGGGCCCAGGCATTGGCGGCCGAGGAGCCGATCTGCGAACCACGGCCGGCGGTGAAGCCGAGGAAACCGCTGAGGCTGACCCGGGGGAACAGGTCGGCCTTGGCCACGCCGATCCGCGCGGTGGCGGCGGCCAACTGGCGTTCGGCGCTGAGGATGTCCGGACGGCGTTGCAGCAGCTCGCCCGGGTCGCCGATCGGCAGGGCCTTGGCAATCGCCGGCAGCTGCGCGGGCGCAAGATCGACGCTGAGCTTGTCCGGACGCTCGCCCAGCAGGGTGGCGATACGGTTGCGCTGGCGCACCTGTTCGGCCTGCAGTTGCGGCACGCTGGCCTCTACCGCGGCCAGGCGCGCATCGGCGCGGACCACGTCGAGCTGGTCGCCGACGCCGGCGTCACGCAGGCTTTCGGTGATCTTGCGCGACTCCTGCTGGTTGCTCAGGTTGGCCAGGGCGATCTTTTCCCGCAGCTGGGCGCCGCGCAGCTGGCCGTAGGCATCCACCAGATCGGCAATCATGGTGACTTGCAGCTGGTAGAGGTCGGCCTCGGCGGCCTGCTGGTCGGCTTCGCTGGCTTCCAGGTTGCGCTGGATGCGGCCGAACAGGTCCAGTTCCCAGGCCATGTCCAGGCCCAGGTCGTAGCGTTCGCTGTTGACCCGGCGAGTGGTCTGGCCGGGGATCTGACCCTTGGCCAGGTCGCTGCTGGCGCGGCTGGTGATGGTCGGCATCGCATCGTTGCTGGCGTCGTCGCGAATCGCCCGGGCGGCCCGCAGGCGGGCGAAGGCCACGCGCAACTCACGGTTGCCCTGCAGGGACCGGGTCACCAGTTGGTTGAGCACCGGGTCGTCGAACTGTTGCCACCAGATGCCTTCGAAACGCGCGCGGTCGAAATTCTTCTGGCCCGCGGCGCCATCGGTGGCGGCCGTGATGTTGGCCGCCTCGGTCGTCGGGGTCTGGTAGTCCGGGCCGACGGCACAGGCACTCAGGGCCAGTACCAGCAAGCTCGGCAGGAAGACTTTCAGGCTCATTGTTGCGCCTCCAGTTTCAGGGCACGGGTCGCTTTGCGGGCTTCGCTGCGCTCCACATAGTTGCGGATCAGGACGTAGAACACCGGGGTCAGCAGCAGGCCGAAGAAGGTCACCCCGAGCATCCCGGAGAACACCGCGACACCCATGGCATGACGCATTTCCGCACCGGCGCCGCTGGAGAACACCAGGGGCACCACACCCATGATGAAGGCGAACGAGGTCATCAGGATCGGCCGCAGACGCAGGCGGCAGGCTTCCAGCACCGCGGCCAGCGGGTCGAGGCCTTCTTCCTGTTTGTCCTTGGCGAACTCGACGATCAGGATCGCGTTCTTACAGGCCAGGCCCACCAGTACGATCAGGCCGATCTGGGTGAAGATGTTGTTGTCGCCACCGGACAGGATCACCCCGGTGATGGCCGACAGCAGGGTCATCGGCACGATCAGGATCACCGCCAGCGGCAGGCTCCAGCTCTCGTATTGCGCCGCCAGTACCAGGAACGCCAGCAGCACGCAGAGCGGGAAGACGAACAGCGCGGTGTTACCGGCAAGGATCTGCTGGTAGGTCAGTTCGGTCCATTCGTAGGTCATGCCGTTGGGCAGTTCTTCCTTGAGCAGCTTCTCGATCGCCGCTTCCGCCTGGCCGGAGCTGTAGCCCGGTGCGGCCGCGCCGTTGATTTCCGCGGTGACGAAGCCGTTGTAGTGCATCACGCGGTCGGGACCGGCGGTGTCACTGACCTTGATGAAGGTCGCCAGCGGGATCATCTCGCCCTTGTTGTTGCGTACTTTCAGCTGGCCGATCTGCTCGGCCTCGAGACGGAACTGCTGTTCGGCCTGGACGTTGACCTGGTAGGTACGGCCAAAACGGTTGAAGTCGTTGGCGTACAGCGAGCCCAGGTAGACCTGCAGGGTGTCGAAGATATCGCTGATGGCCACGCCGTGGGTCTTGGCCTTTTCCCGGTCGATAGCCGCATCGACCTGAGGCACGTTGACCTGATAGCTGGTGAACAGCCCGGCCAGTTCCGGCACGCTGCGACTCTTGGTGATGACGTTCTGCACTTCTTTATACAGCTCTTCGTAACCCATGCCGCTGCGGTCCTCGACCTGCAGGCGGAAGCCGCCAATGGTCCCCAGGCCCTGTACCGGCGGCGGTGGGAAGATCGCCATGTAGGCTTCCTGGATATCGGCGTACTTGCCGTTCAGGGCGCCGGCGATGGCCCCGGCGGACATGCTCGGGTCCTTGCGCTCGTCGAACGGCTTGAGGGTCACGAACACGATGCCGTTGTTCGGGCTGTTGGTGAAACCGTTGATCGACAGGCCCGGGAAGGCCACCGCGCTTTCCACGCCCGGTTGCTTCAGGGCGATGTCGGACATGCGCTTGATCACGTCCTCGGTGCGGTCCAGGCTCGCGGCGTCCGGCAGTTGGGCGAAGGCCACCAGGTATTGCTTGTCCTGGGCCGGGACGAAGCCCATCGGCGTGTGGGCGAAGCCGAACCAGGTCAGCACCATCAGGCCCGCGTAGAGGAACAGGGCGATGCCGCTGCCACGGATCACCCGGCGCACGGTGCCGACGTAGCCATGACTGGCGCGGTCGAAGAAGCGGTTGAAGGGTTTGAACAGCCAGCCACCCAGCAACTTGTCGAGGAACCTGGAGAAGCGGTCCTTCGGTGCGTGGTGGTCCTTGAGCAAGACCGCGGCCAGGGCCGGCGACAGGGTCAGGGAGTTGAAGGCCGAGATCACCGTGGAGATCGCGATGGTCAGGGCGAACTGCTTGTAGAACTGCCCGGTCAGGCCGCTGATGAAGGCCGCCGGCACGAACACCGCGCACAGCACCAGGGCGGTGGCGATGATCGGCCCGGTCACTTCGCGCATGGCGCGCTTGGTGGCTTCCACCGGGTTCAGGCCGAGGCCGATATTGCGTTCGACGTTTTCCACCACCACGATGGCGTCGTCCACCACGATACCGATGGCCAGGACGAGCCCGAACAGCGACAGGGCGTTGAGCGAGAAGCCGAACAGGTGCATCACGGCGAAGGTACCGATCAGCGAGACGGGCACCGCCACCAGCGGGATGATCGAGGCGCGCCAGGTCTGCAGGAACAGGATCACCACCAGCACCACCAGGATCAGTGCTTCGAACAGGGTATGCACCACGGCCTCGATGGAACCGCGGACGAAGATGGTCGGGTCGTAGACGATGCTGAAGTCCATGCCTTGCGGGAAGCTCTGCTTCAGCTCGGCCATCTTGGCCCGCACTTCGTTGGAGATCTCGATGGCGTTGGAGCCTGGGCGCTGGAAGATCGGGATCGCCACCGCCGGCTGGTTGTTCAGCAGCGAACGCAGGGCGTACTGGTTGGAGCCCAGCTCGACCCGGGCGATGTCTTTCAGGCGAGTGATCTCGCCGTTGTCGCCTGCGCGAATGATGATGTTCTCGAACTCTTCCTCGGTCACCAGGCGACCCTGGGTGTTGACCGACAGCTGGAAGCTGGTGGCGCTCGGCGCGGGCGGGGCGCCCAGGGTACCGGCGGCGACCTGGCGGTTCTGCTCGCGAATGGCGGTGACCACGTCGGTGGCGGTGAGGTTGCGCGAAGCGGTCTTGTTCGGGTCGAGCCAGACCCGCAGCGAGTAGTCGCCCATGCCGAACAGCTGCACGTCACCGACGCCGCCCAGGCGTGCCAGCTCATCCTTGATATTGAGGATGGCGTAGTTGGACAGGTAGAGCATGTCGTAGCGTTTGTCCGGCGAGGTCAAGTGCACGACCATGGTCAGGTCGGGCGATGCCTTGTCCACGGTGATACCGATGCGCGTCACCTCTTCAGGCAGCTTGGGCTCGGTCCGGGTCACGCGGTTCTGCACCTGCACCTGGGCGTTGTCCAGGTCGGTACCCAGGGCGAAGGTGATGGTCAGGGTGATCTTGCCGTCGGCGGTGGACTGCGAGGACATGTAGAGCATGTTCTCGACGCCGGTGATGGCCTGCTCCAGGGGCGCGGCCACGGTTTCGCCGATGACTTTCGGGTTGGCGCCCGGGAAGTTGGCGCGTACCACCACGGTCGGCGGTACCACTTCCGGGTATTCGCTGATGGGCAGCTGGAACAGCGAGATGGAGCCGGCGATCAGGATCAGCAGCGATAGCACCGCTGCGAAGATCGGCCGTGAAATGAAGAATTGGGAGAAATTCATCTTGAGTCTTTTCCCTTAACCGCGTGGAGTCGCAGCGCTGGCCAGTTTCGCAGCCGCTTCAGGCGCGCCCTTGGCGGGGGCGACTTGAGGCAGGTTGCTGGCTTCCAGGGCTTGTCGTTGTTGCGCCAGGGCGGCGAGGGTTTCCTTGCTGGCCATCGGCACTACTTCAGGGCTGACCGGCGCGCCCGGACGGGCTCGCTGCAGACCCTTGACGATGATGGTGTCGTCCTTGTTCAGGCCGTTGCGCACAATGCGCAGGCCTTCGATCTTCGGCCCCAGCTCGACGGCGCGGTACGCCGGCTTGTTGTCGGCGTCCATCACCAGCACGAACTTCTTGCCCAGGTCGGTACCCACCGCTTCGTCGTTGATCAGCACGGCGGAGTAGGTGCCGCTGCCCACCAGTTTCAGGCGCGCATAGAGGCCCGGGGTGTAGCTGCCGTCGCTGTTGTCGAACACCGCGCGACCGCGGATGGTGCCGGTCTGCGGGTTGACCTGGTTGTCGACGAAGTTCATCTGGCCCAGGTGCGGGTGGCCATCCTCATTGGACAGGCCGAGGTAGACCGGGGTGGTCTGGCCGCGCTGGCCCTGGCGGGCGAGCTGGGTGTACTTGAGGTACACACGCTCGTCGGCGTCGAAGTAGGCGTAGACCTTGTCGGTGGAGACCACGCTGGTCAGCGGGGTGACGTCGGCGGTCACCAGGTTGCCGGCGGTGATTTCCGCGCGGCTGACGCGACCGCTGATGGGCGCGGTGACCCGGGTGAAGCTCAGGTTGAGCTTGGCCACGTCCAGTTGCGCCTGGATCGCGTCGACCCCGGCGCGGGCTTCCTGGGCGGCGCTGGTGCGGGTGTCGGCCAGTTCGGCGGAAATCGCGTTGCTGGTCAGCAGGCGCTGGCCGCGCTGGGCTTCATTGGCACTGCGGGTGGCGGTGGCGCGGGCTTGTTGCAGCTGGGCTTCCAGGCGGCGTACTTCGGCCTGGAACGGCCGTGGGTCGATCTGGAACAGCAGGTCGCCTTTCTTCACCAGGGCGCCTTCGGTGAAGGCCACCTGGTCGATCTGGCCGGAAACCCGTGGGCGGATCTGGACGGTTTCAGGCGCCTCGAGGCGCCCGGTGAACTCGTCCCATTCGTTGACCGGTTGCTCCAGCACCTTGGCCACGCTGACTTTGGCGGCGGGCATGTTGGCGGCCGTCTCCGGTGCCTTGCCACAGGCGCTCATCACCAGCACAGCCAATAATGCGAGAGGGAAGCGTAAGTGTTTGAGTGACTGTTCCATGGATCATCCGCCAATGTATTTGAGATGGGCGGATGATGCTCGGCAGGGGTTGTATCGCACGAATCGAATGAGCCGAAGGTAACTATCATTCGGAATGATATAAGCGCGATGAAAGCTCTCTAGCATGCACCTTTAGTTAGGGTGCTATCAATTCCTTAAATGGAATTTCATTGTTTCCCGGATTGCAAGGGTGGGGAGAGGGGAGGAGTCCCATCGCGAGCCATTGAGCATCGACCCACAGCTTTCTGTACCGGACTTATAAAAGCATCCCTTACGCCTGCTGTAGCGAGCCTGCTCGCGGTGCGCCCGGGTTACCGGGGCGAGGGCTTGGGCGTGCGTGTTACGACAGGGCTGTCTTTAAATGCAAGTTTTGCATATTAAGTTATTCCTAAAATGACTTTTACAGCGCTCCTTGGTGTCGTTAGCTTATAGGCTGTGGTTTTTAAGGTTTCTCCTTATATAACCAAATAAATGACAGCCCCGACTTTCGACTTCCTGGAGATTGCCTTGCGTACACTTCTGCAACTGGCCGCCGCCGCGCTGGCCGCGTCCATCAGCCTCGGTGCCTCGGCGCTCACCCTCACCGTCGGCGACCAAAGCTACAACACCCGCGCGGTGATGGATGCCGCCGGCGTGCTCGACAACCTGCCGTACACCCTGGAATGGAAGCAGTTCACCGCCGGCTCGCCGGTGGCCGAAGCGCTGAACTCCGGCAGCCTCGACATCGGGCTGTTGGGGGATGCGCCACCGCTGTTCCTCGGTGCCCTGGGGGCGCCGATCAAGGTGATCGCGGTCACCCGGCAGAATCTTTCCGGGGTGGCCATCGTGGTCAACCAGGATTCGCCGATCAAGACCGTCGCCGACATCCGTGGCAAACGCGTGGCGATCTGGAAGGGCTCCTGGAGCCAGCAACTGCTGTTCAGCGCGCTGGACCAGGCTGGCGTGCCCCGTGACGCGGTGGACATCCGCTACCTCAGCGCCCTCGATGCCTTCCATGCGCTGGAAGGCGGCTCGGTGGATGTGATCGCCACCTGGGAACCCTACGTGACGCAACAGGAGCGGCGCGGCGGCCGGGTGATCGCCACGGCGCAAGGGTTGATCCCGGCGCAGAGCTTCGTGGTCGGCAACAACCGTTCCCTGGAAGAAAAACGCGCGGCCATCGGCGACTTCCTGCAACGGCTGAAAAAAGCCCGGGCTTGGAGCGTCAACGATCCTGCCCACAGCGAGGCCTATGCCGATGCCTGGGCCGAGCGCACCCGCGCCGACCGGGAGATCGCCCGTGCCTGGTTCCGTCGGGCGCAAACCGACGTGGGGCCGATCAGCCCGCAGAACATCGCCGACGCGCAGAAGACCGTGGATTTCTTCAGTGGCATCGGCCTGATCAAGTCCTACCCGGCCGCCAGCCTGTTCGACACCTCCTTTAATGCCGCCTTGCAGAATCCTGCTGTGACGGTTCAGGCCGCGCCGTAACCATCAAGGACCTTCCATGAGCACACGACAACTGAAACTGGGCGCCCTGACCATGGGCGTCGGTGGCCCCGGGCGGCACAACCTGTGGCTGGACCCCGAATTGCCGGCCGACGCCAGTGTCAATATCGACTGGTACATCGACATTGCGCGCCAGGCCGAGGCGGCCTTGTTCGACCTGATCTTTATCGTCGACAGCCAGTTCATCACCCCGGGCTCGCCGCCCCATTACCTGAACCGCCTGGAGCCACTGACGCTGCTCTCGGCGCTGGCGGTGAGCACGCGGCATATCGGCCTGGTGGGCACGCTCACCACCTCCTATAACGAGCCGTTCAACGTCGCCCGCCGCCTGGCGTCGCTGGACCTGATCAGCAAGGGCCGCGCCGGCTGGAACGTGGTCACCAGCGGCGACGCCGGCACCGCCGGCAACTACGGGCGCGACGAGCACTACGACTACGACACCCGCTATGGCCGGGCCCGGGAGCATGTGCAGGTGGTGCAGGGCTTGTGGCAGTCCTGGGAGGACGACGCCTTTGTCCGGGATCGCGCCAGCGGGCGTTATTTCGACCCGGCCAAGCTGCACGCGCTGAACCACAAGGGCGAGCATTTTTCCGTGGTCGGGCCGCTCAACCTGCAACGCTCGCCGCAAGGCCAGCCGGTGATCTTCCAGGCGGGGGACTCCGAACAAGGCCGCGAGCTGGGCGCGGCGATTGCCGACGTGGTCTTCACCCATGCGCCGAGCATGGAGCAGGGTCAGGCGTTCTACCGGGAAATCAAGGAGCGCGCGCTGCGCCAGGGCCGCGACCCGGAACAGGTGCTGGTGCTGCCGGGGGCCGAGGTGTTCGTCGGCGACAGCGACGAGCAGGCGCGGGAGCTGGAACGCCATTACCACGCGGCCGATCACAGCTTCGAGCAGGCCCTGCTGGAGTTCGGCCGTTCCTTTGGCTGGCATGACTTCAGCCAGTACGAGCTGGACGCGCCTTTCCCGGCGCAGGCCCTGGAGTTCGCCCGCAGCAGCTTTTTCACGCTGGCCAAGCGCATCACCGAGCGCGCGGTCAGCGAAGGACTCAGCCTGCGCCAGGCGGTGCAAGCCTCCCGACAGCTGCGCCCCGGCGCCTTTGTCGGCAGCGCCGAAACCGTCGCGGCGAAGATGAGTGAATGGTTCGAGGCGCGGGCCGTGGACGGTTTCAACCTCTACATCGGCCACCCGGGGCAGTTTCGCCGGTTCACCGAGGAGGTGGTGCCGTTGCTCCAGGAGCGCGGGGTGTATCGCCGCGAATACCCGGGCAGCACCTTGCGCGAAAACCTCGGGCTGAGGATTCCGCGCAATCTGCGCTGATGCACAGAAACCCCAGATAGCCAGAGAGTTTTTTACTCTCTAGCAACCACAAAAATCATAATTTCGGCATTTCCCGCCTTCTCCCAGAATGCGTCCTACACCTCCCACGGCTGCCTACGTGGGATCACTCAGTAGGGCGCAGACATGACAACCCATAAAACAACAATCGATACGCTTGTAGTGGGCGCCGGCCAAGCCGGCGTGGCCATGAGCGAACACCTGAGCCGCCTGGGCGTGCCGCACCTGGTGCTGGAACGCAACCGTATCGCCGAAGCCTGGCGCACCGGGCGCTGGGATTCGCTGGTGGCCAACGGCCCGGCCTGGCACGACCGCTTTCCCGGCCTGGAATTCGCAGGCCTGGACCCCGATGCCTTTGCCGGCAAGGACCAGGTGGCCGACTACTTCGAAACCTACGCCCGCAAGTTCAACGCACCGATCCGCACCGGCGTCGAAGTCAGGAAGGTGGTGCGTAACGCTAACCGCCCGGGCTTCACCGTGGACACCAGCGACGGGGTGATCGAAGCCCGCCAGGTGGTGGTGGCCACCGGTCCGTTCCAGTGCCCGGTGATCCCGCCGATCGCCCCGCAGGATCCGCGCGTGCTGCAGATGCACTCGGCGGCCTACCGCAACCCGCAGCAGTTGCCCGAAGGCGCGGTGCTGGTGGTGGGAGCGGGCTCCTCGGGGGTGCAGATCGCCGATGAGCTGCAACGCGCCGGCAAGCAGGTCTACCTTTCGGTCGGGGCCCATGACCGCCCGCCGCGGGCCTACCGCAACCGTGATTTCTGCTGGTGGCTGGGGGTGCTGGGCGAGTGGGATGCCGAGACCATGCAGCCGGGCAAGGAGCACGTGACCATCGCTGTCAGCGGCGCCCGTGGCGGGCATACCGTGGACTTCCGTCGGCTGGCCCATCAGGGCATGACCCTGGTCGGCCTGACCAAGGCCTTCGAGAACGGCGTGGCCCGCTTCGAGGCCAACCTGGCCGAGAACATTGCCCGCGGCGACGAAAACTACCTGGCGCTGCTCGACGCCGCCGACGCCTACATCGCCCGCAACGGCCTGGACCTGCCGGAAGAGCCCGAAGCGCGGGTGATGCTGCCGGACCCGCCGTGCCTGACCCAGCCGCTCCTCGAACTCGACCTGGCCAAGGCCGGCGTCGGCACCATCATCTGGGCCACCGGTTATTCGGTGGACTACAGCTGGCTGCAGGTCGATGCCTTCAAGGACAACGGCAAGCCCCGCCATCAGCGCGGCGTGTCCAGCGAGCCCGGGGTCTATTTCGTCGGCCTGCCGTGGCTGTCGCGCCGTGGCTCGGCGTTTATCTGGGGCGTGTGGCACGACGCCCGGCACATCGCCGAGCACATCGTCAAACAGCGCCTCTACTTCGATTACCGCGACGCCGCGCAGCGTCAAGCCGAGCGCGAATCCTCCGTTCAATCCGCCAGCCTCATGGGAGCCCGCTGATGCCTACGCATACCCGCATCCGCATGTTCAACACCAAAGACACCTACCCGAACCAGAGCCTGGACAACGACCTGTGCCAGGCCGTGCGCGCCGGCAACACTGTGTATGTGCGCGGCCAGGTCGGCACCGACTTCAATGGCCAGCTGGTCGGCCTCGGCGATCCGCGAGCCCAGGCCGAACAGGCCATGCGCAACGTCAAGCAACTGCTGGAAGAGGCCGGCAGCGACCTCAGCCATATCGTCAAGACCACCACCTACCTGATCGACCCGCGTTACCGCGAGCCGGTCTACCAGGAGGTCGGCAAGTGGCTCAAGGGCGTGTTCCCTATCTCCACCGGGCTGGTGGTCAGCGCCCTGGGCCAGCCGCAGTGGCTGATGGAAATCGACGTGATCGCGGTCATCCCCGAATAAGGAGTTCGCCATGACTTTCTCCATCGTCGGCCGCTGCGCCGAAACCGGCCAGCTGGGCATTGCCATCAGCTCGTCGAGCATCGCCGTCGGCGCCCGTTGCCCCTGGCTGCGCAGCGGGGTGGGCGCGGTGTCGAGCCAGAACATCACCTTGCCGGCCCTCGGCCCGCAGGTGCTCGACGGCCTGGGCGAAGGCCTGGCGCCCGCGCAGGCCCTGGACCGGGCATTGACCCGCAACGGCTACAGCCAGTACCGCCAGGTGGCGGTGGTGGATGCCCAGGGGCGCACGGCGCTGTTCAGCGGCAACCACGCGCTGGGCATTAATAATGCCGTGGCCGGTGAGCAGTGCGTGGCGGCCGGCAACCTGCTGGCCAACAGCGCAGTGATCGAGCGCATGGTCGAGGCCTTCGAAAGCAGCGAAGGCTGCCTGGCGGCGCGGCTGCTCAGCGCGCTGCAGGCCGGGCAGGACGCCGGGGGCGAGGCGGGCGCGGTGCATTCGGCGGCGCTGTCGGTGGTCGGCGAACTGGTCTGGCCGATCGTCGACCTGCGGGTGGACTGGGCCGAGGCCAACCCCATCGGCGAGTTGCAGAAACTCTGGAGCGCCTACGAGCCGCAACTGCAGGACTACCTGACCCGCGCCCTCGACCCGACCCTGGCGCCGAGCTACGGAGTACCGGGCGATGAGTGAGCTGCGCAGCCGCGCCTTGCTGGCCAGGCTGGTGGGCTTTGCCACGGTCAGCCGCGATTCGAACCTGGCCCTGATCGAGTTCGTCCGCGACTACCTGCACGGTCTGGGGGTGAGCTGCGAGCTGATCTACAACGCCGAGCGGACCAAGGCCAACCTGTTGGCCAGCATTGGCCCGGCGGTGGAGGGCGGCGTGGTGCTGTCGGGCCACACCGATGTGGTGCCGGTGGACGGCCAGCCCTGGACGTTCGAGCCCTTCAGCCTGACCGAGCGCGACGGCAAGCTCTACGGGCGCGGCACCGCCGACATGAAAGGCTACCTGGCCTCGGTGCTGGCCGCGGTGCCGCTGTTTCTCGCAAGCCCGCTGCGCCGGCCGGTGCACCTGGCGTTCTCCTATGACGAGGAGTTCGGCTGCCTCGGCGTGCGCAGCCTGCTGGAGCTGTTGCCACGGCGCATTCCTCAACCGGCGCTGTGCCTGATCGGCGAGCCCACCGAGCTCAAGCCGGTGCTCGGCCACAAGGGCAAGCTGGCCATGCGTTGCCATGTGCACGGTGCGCCGTGCCATTCGGCCTATGCGCCTTACGGGGTCAACGCCATCGAGCAGGCGGCGCGGCTGATCGGCCGGCTGGGGGAGATCGGCCAGCGCCTGGCGGCCCCCGAGCATCACGACGGCCGTTTCGACCCGGCGTTCTCCACCGTGCAGGTCGGGGTGATCCAGGGCGGCACGGCGCTGAATATCGTTCCGGCCGACTGCCGCTTCGACTTCGAGGTGCGTGCCTTGCCGGCCTTCGAGCCCCAGGCGGTGGTGGACGAACTGCAAGGCTATGCCGAACAGGCGCTGTTGCCGGCGATGCAGGCAATCAAGGCCGACACGGCGATCCGCTTCGAAGCGATCTCGGCCTATCCGGGGTTGGCGACTGCCCCTGAAAGCGCCGCCGCGCAACTGGTGGCGCAACTCTGTGGCAGTGCGGCCTTCAGCACCGTGGCCTTTGGCACCGAAGGCGGACTGTTCCATCAGGCCGGCATTGCGGCGGTGGTCTGCGGCCCCGGCAGCATGGACCAGGGCCACAAGCCGGACGAATTCGTCAGCGTCGAGCAGATGGCGGCCTGCGACCGGCTGATGGAGCGCCTGGCCGAATACCTCTGCAACCCTTCATGACAACTCATAAGAACAAGGAATCCGCGGTGAACGATTTCAACGAGTGGACAGCCCTGGCGCAACGCCAACGCCTGATCGACAGCGCCTTTATCGACGGTGAGGCGTGCCAGGCCGAGAGCGGCGCGCGCTTCGCTGTGGTCAACCCGGCCACCGAGAAACTCCTGGCCCAGGTGGCCGCCTGCGGTGAGGTCGAGGTCGACCGGGCGGTGCGCAGCGCCCGTCGTGCGTTCGAGCAGGGCCCCTGGGCCAGGATGGCGCCGGGCGAGCGCAAGGCGATCCTGCTGCGCCTGTCGCGGCTGATGCTGGAGCACCGCGACGAACTGGCCTTGCTCGATTCCCTGAGCATGGGTAAGCCGGTGATGGATGCCTGGAACATCGACGTGCCGGGCGCCGCGCAGGTGTTCGCCTGGTACGGCGAAAGCCTCGACAAGCTCTACGACCAGGTGGCGCCGAGCGCGAGCAATGTCCTGGCGACCATTACCCGGGTGCCGCTGGGGGTGATCGGCGCGGTGGTGCCGTGGAACTTCCCGCTGGACATGGCCGCCTGGAAGCTGGCCCCGGCCCTGGCCGCCGGCAACAGCGTGGTGCTCAAGCCGGCCGAGCAGTCGCCGTTCTCGGCCCTGCGCCTGGCGGAGCTGGCCATTGAAGCCGGGATTCCCAAGGGCGTGCTCAACGTGGTGCCGGGCCTGGGCGAGGAGGCCGGTCGTGCCCTGGGCCTGCACATGGAGGTGGATGCCCTGGTGTTCACCGGCTCCACCGAGGTGGGCAAGTACTTCATGCAGTACGCCGCGCAATCGAACCTCAAGCAGGTCTGGCTGGAGTGCGGCGGCAAAAGCCCGAACCTGGTGTTCGCCGATTGCCAGGACCTGGACCTGGCGGCCGAGAAAGCCGCGTTCGGCATCTTCTTCAACCAGGGCGAGGTCTGCTCGGCCAACTCGCGCCTGCTGGTGCAGCGCTCGATCGCCGACGGGTTCATCGAGCGCCTGGTGGCCAAGGCGCGCCAGTGGCAGCCGGGCAATCCGCTTAACCCGGCGAGCCGGGCCGGGGCCATTGTCGATACGCGGCAGACGCAGCGCATCAAACGCTACATCGAACAGGCCCAGGCCGAGGGCGCACAGCTGGTGTGCGGCGGTCGGCAACTGAGCTTCGACGGCTCGAGCAACTTCATCGAGCCGACCCTCTTCACGGGCGTGACCGCCGACATGACCCTGGCCCGCGAAGAAGTGTTCGGCCCGGTGCTGGCGGTCACGTTGTTCGACGACGAAGACCAGGCGGTGGCCCTGGCCAACGAGCACATCTATGGCCTGGCCGCGTCGCTGTGGACCGACGATCTGAACCGCGCGCACCGGGTGGCACGGCGGCTGAATGCCGGAACCGTATCGGTGAATACCGTCGACGCGCTGGACGTGACCGTGCCCTTTGGCGGCGGCAAGCAGTCGGGCTTTGGCCGCGACCTGTCGCTGCATTCCTTCGACAAGTACACCCAGCTGAAAACCACCTGGATTCAATTGCGGGGCTGAGGGCCCCGAGCGCAGCACCGATCTTCCAAAAAATAGAACAACAAGACGGAGCAACCGATGAACAGCAATGCAAGCGTGCAAACCGGCGTTCTGGCGCCGCCCGCGAGTCGCAAGAAACTCGGCCTTACCGCGCTGTTGGCGGTGGCCATCGGCCTGGTGGTCTCACAAGGCGTGATGGTGCTGATGCTGCAAGGCGTCGGCATCGCCGGCCTGGGCTTTATCGTGCCCCTGGGCCTGGCCTACCTGCTGGCCCTGAGCTACGCCTGTTCGTTCTCCGAGCTGGCGCTGATGATCCCCCGCGCCGGCAGCCTGAGCACCTACACCGAAGTCGCCATCGGCCAGTTCCCGGCGATCCTGGCGACCTTTTCCGGCTACGTGGTGGTGGCGATGTTCGCCCTGTCGGCCGAGCTGTTGCTGATGGAATTCATCATCGACAAGGTCTACCCGCACTCCATGCCGCCGCTGACCGTGGCCCTGGCGGTACTGGCGCTGTTCACCGTGCTCAACCTGTTCAACATCGACATCTTCGCCCGCCTGCAAACGGTGCTGGCGGTGGTGATGACCGTGGTGTTGCTGGTGATGGGCCTGAGCGCGATGAACAGCGACATCGTCGCGCCCAACCCGACGCTGTTCGACAGCGCCCACTGGAACCCCATGGGCCTGGGGGTGATCGCCCTGACGGCGATGGCGGTCTGGGGTTTCGTCGGCGCCGAGTTCGTCTGCCCGCTGGTGGAAGAAACCCGGCGCCCCGAACGCAATATCCCGGGTTCGATGATGCTCGGCCTGACCATCATCTTCGTGATCATCAGCCTGTACGCCCTGGGCGCCTTGCTCACCGTGCCCCAGGCGGAACTGGCCAGCAACGGCCTGCCGCATTACCTGTTCGCCACCACGGTGTTCGGCGAGGCGGGCAAGGTGTTCCTGGTGACCGCGGCGATCACCGCCACTTGCAGCACCCTCAACAGTTCGCTGGCGGCGATCCCGCGCATGCTGTTCGGCATGGCCCGCAACGGCCAGGCCTTTGGCGTGTTCAAGCGCCAGGGCAAACACACCGGCGCGCCCTGGGTCGCGGTGCTGTTCATTGCCGCGGTCACCGGCCTGCCGTTGCTGCTGATGCACGATCATGCCGACGCGATCAACCAGCTGCTGCTCTCGGCGGCCCTGGCCTGGCTGCTGGCCTACATCATCACCCACGTCAACGTCATCGCCCTGCGCCGGCGCTACCCGCAGGTGGCGCGGCCATTCCGCACACCGTTCTACCCCTTGCCGCAGCTGTTCGGCATCGCCGGCATGCTGTTTGCGATCTGCAACGTGTCGCCCAGCCCGGAGATGACCTTTTCGATTTTTGCCTACGCAGGCCTGGTGCTGCTGATCGTCTCGATCATCGCCGTGCTGTGGATCAAGGGCGTGATGGGCAAGCCACTGTTCAAGCCGGAGCCGCTGGCCAGCGTGCTCGGCAGCCTCGATAAAAAACCGCAAGGAGACTCGCAATGACCGTTCAAGTGAAACCCGTCCGCAGCACCGGCGACTACCAGGCCGCGGATGCCGCGCACCACATTCATGCGTTCCTCGACCAGAAGGCGCTGAACGCCGAAGGGCCGCGGGTGATCGTGCGGGGTGAGGGCCTGGCGCTCTGGGACAACGACGGCAAGCGCTACCTGGACGGCATGTCGGGCCTGTGGTGCACCAACCTCGGCTACGGCCGCAAGGACCTGGCCGCAGCCGCCAGCCAGCAGCTCGAGCAACTGCCGTACTACAACATGTTCTTCCACACCACCCACCCGGCGGTGGTCGAGCTGTCGGAGTTGCTGTTCAGCCTGCTGCCTGCGCACTACAGCCACGCGATCTACACCAACTCCGGCTCCGAGGCCAACGAGGTGCTGATCCGCACCGTGCGCCGCTACTGGCAGATCCTCGGCAAGCCGCAGAAGAAGATCATGATCGGCCGCTGGAACGGCTACCACGGCTCGACCCTTGGCGCCACGGCGCTGGGCGGGATGAAGTTCATGCACGACATGGGCGGGGTGATCCCGGACGTGGCGCACATCGACGAGCCGTACTGGTTCGCCCACGAAGGCGACCTGAGCCCGGCCGAGTTCGGCCTGCGCGCCGCGCGGCAGCTGGAAGAGAAGATCCTCGAACTGGGCGCCGAGAATGTCGCGGCCTTCGTCGCCGAACCCTTCCAGGGCGCCGGCGGCATGATCTTCCCGCCAGAAAGCTACTGGCCGGAGATCCAGCGCATCTGCCGCCAGTACGACGTGCTGCTGTGCGCCGATGAAGTGATCGGCGGTTTCGGCCGTACCGGCGAATGGTTCGCCCACCAGCACTTCGGTTTCGAGCCCGACACCCTGTCGATCGCCAAGGGCCTGACCAGCGGCTACATCCCCATGGGCGGGCTGATCCTCTCCAGGCGCATGGCCGAAGTGCTGGTGGAGCAGGGCGGGGTGTTCGCCCACGGCCTGACCTATTCCGGCCACCCGGTGGCGGCGGCGGTGGCCATCGCCAACCTCAAGGCCCTGCGCGACGAAGGCATTGTCAGCCGGGTCAAGCAGGAGACCGGGCCTTACCTGCAGCGCTGCCTGCGCGAAGTCTTCGACAACCATCCGTTGATTGGCGAGGTGCAGGGCGCCGGGCTGGTGGCGGCCTTGCAGTTCGCCGAAGACAAGGCCAGCCGCAAGCGCTTCGCCAACGAAAACGACATGGCCTGGCGTTGCCGCACCATCGGCTTCGAAGAGGGCCTGATCATCCGCTCGACCCTGGGCCGGATGATCATGGCCCCGGCCCTGGTGGCCAGCCACGCCGACATCGATGAACTGGTCGACAAGACCCGTACCGCCGTAGACAGGACCGCCCGCGAATACGGTCGTCTGTAGGCCCAAAAGCGGCCGGCGCGCGCGGGCGCGTCGGCCTGTTAGAGGAACCGCTTCATGTCCAGATCCTTGCGTTGCTGTGTTCCCTTTGCCCTGGCCCTGTTGTGCAGCGCTGTTGCGGCCGCACCGCAGAGCCTCACCGTCATCTCCTTTGGCGGTGCCACCAAGCAGGCCCAGGACAAGGCCTACTTCCAACCTTTCACCGCCAGCGGCGCAGGACGCGTGGTCGCCGGCGAGTACAACGGGGAGCTGTCGAAAATCAAGGCCATGGTCGATGTCGGCCATACCAGTTGGGACGTGGTCGAAGTCGAAAGCCCGGAGCTGTTGCGCGGCTGTGACGAAGGCCTGTTCGAACGCCTCGACCCGGCGCGCTTCGGCGACCCGGCGCAGTTCGTGCCGGGGACCCTGAGCGAATGCGGGGTGGCCACCTATGTCTGGTCGATGGTCATGGCCTACGACCAGGACAAGCTGGCCAAGGCGCCGACCTCCTGGGCGGACTTCTGGAACGTCGCCGACTTCCCCGGCAAGCGCGGCTTGCGCAAGGGCGCCAAGTACACCCTGGAAATCGCCTTGCTCGCCGACGGGGTCAAGCCGGACCAGCTGTACAAGGTGCTGGGCACTCCCGAGGGCGTGACCCGGGCGTTCGCCAAACTCGACCAGATCAAGGGCAATATCCAGTGGTGGGAGGCGGGCGCGCAGCCGCCGCAATGGCTGATCGCCGGCGATGTGGTGATGAGCGCGGCCTACAACGGCCGGATCGCCTCGGCGCAGAAGGAAGGCATGAAGCTGAGCATTGTCTGGCCGCAAAGCCTGTACGACCCGGAGTACTGGGCGGTGGTCAAGGGCACGCCGAACAAGGCATTGGCCGAAGACTTCATCGCCTTCGCCAGCCAGCCGCAGACCCAGAAGGTGTTCTCCGAGGAGATCCCCTACGGGCCGGTGCACCGTGACGCGCTGGCGCTGCTGCCGACGGCGGTGCAACAGCAGCTGCCCACCGCTGCAGCCAACCTGGCCGGGGCGCGGGCCGTGGACGCGGAGTTCTGGGTGGACCACGGCGAGGAACTGGAGCAGCGCTTCAACGCCTGGGCGGCGCGCTGAAATTGCGGCATCGCCGGGCTTGCGAGAGCGGGTAAATCCGCTCCCGCAAGCTGGCTATTTCAGGCCAGCCAGGCCTTGAACTGTTCCTTGCAGTAATCGACGAACAACTGCGCAGGCTTGGTCAGCTGCGCCCGTTTCAGCCAGCCGGCCACCAGCGCCGAACCGGTGACATCCTCGGCAATCTCCACACAGACCACTTCCTGGCCGTCATAGGTGCTGTTGCCATGGGGCCTGGTCACCAGCAAGGCAAAGCCGAACCCCTGGCCGACCATGCCGCGCACCATCTCGATCGACGGCGAGCCGAAGACGATATTCGGCGTCAGTTGCAGCTCCTCGAAGATGCTCACGAAGTAGGTGCGGCTGGGCTGCACATCCAGCAGGATCATCGGCTCCAGCACCAGGTCGCGCAGTGACACCTGGGCCTGCCCGGCAAAACGGTGCCCGGCCGGCACCAGGGCATAAGGCCGTTGCGGCGCCATCAGCGCCTCGGTCTCGATGGTGCTGTCCAGGTCGTGCTCGTAGAAGATCGCCAGGTCGAAGCGCCCGCCGGTCAAACCCTGCACCAGTTCCTGCTGCTCGCCGTCCTGCAGGCGGATCTCCACCCCCGGAAAGCGCTCGCGAAAACCGGCGATCAGCCGTGGCAGGTAGAGCGGGGCGACGGTCTCGAAGCACCCGATATCGATCTGCCCGCTCACCACGTCGTTGTCGGCCAGGGCGTTCTGCTCGAACTCATGGGCCATGCGCAGCAGTTCCTGGGCCTTGCGGTAGAAACGCGCGCCGCCGGGCGTCAGGGACACGCCCTGGGCGTGATGACGGATCAGCAATTGCACGCCGAAGCTGTCTTCCAGGCCCTTGACCGCCGTGGAAATCGACGGCTGGGCGATATACAGCTTGCGCGAAGCCTCGGCGACGCTGCCACAGTCGACGGTGGTGACGAAATACTTCAATTGACGCAAGGAATAGGACGCCACAGTGCACCTCTGGCTGATTGTTTGGCTCCCACGATACCCGCTCCGCGGGCTGGCACTGCAGCGGATTTTGCTCGGTAGTGGGCATATTTTCGCTGGGTAGGCGCGCAGTGCCGCAAAGGCTTGCGGGTAGAGGTACAGCTTCCAGGTGCCGCCTGGACATGTAGGACTTTTACTTCAAGTTGGGTAGGAGAAATTCGGGTGTACTGGTTATATATCCAGTATTTTCGGGCGATTCCTCTGCCTGCGTGATGCAGAACGAAAAATGGGTGCGTGGACAGAAATTCCAGCTCGGTTAATTTGCAGACCTCTCCTTTGGAAAGGGAGAGTTTCTTAAATCAATGGAGCAATAAACATGAACCAACCACAAACCCAATCGCCGCTTCGCCACGGTCGCGTCACCTTCCCAGCCTCCCGCGGCGCAGTCGCCATCGACCTGGGCCTGCTGGGCGGCTGGCAGGTCAATGAGATGGAAGGCGGCAAGAACTTCCCGGCCCTGGTCGCCGGTCCGTTCCCTGCACCGTTCGACTCGGACAACCCAAGCGTCGCGCCGCCGGCCGATGGCTTCATCCTCAGCGGTGGCAAGGCCGATGCCCGGGACTGCGTCAACTTCACCGATGCGGAGATGAGCAAGAAGCTCAACCGCGCCTTCACCTGGCCGCTGCTCAACGTCGACCCCGGCCAGATCTTCAAGGTGACCTGGCAGTACACCGCGCCGCATACCACCCGTGGCTATCGCTGGCTGATCACCAAGGACGGCTGGGACCCGAAACAGCGCATCACCCGCGCCCAACTGGAGGCCCAACCTTTCGCCGAGGACTTCTATCCGCAGGTGCCTTACTACAGTCATGCCGGCGAATTGAAGGCCAAGGTCGATCACCAGGTGAAGCTGCCGGCCAACAAAAAGGGCCGTCACGTGATTGTCCTGATGTGGATCGTGGCCAATACCGGCAACGCCTTCTATCAGGCCTTCGACGTCGACTTCAAATAAGTCTGCGGATCATTCAAACGTTCTGAAGGATTAGAACATGTCACAGATTGACTTTACCCAACTGAAAACGACGCAGGACGATGCCGCGTCGCGGATGCCGAGCCTGGATGGCAAGAAAATCCTCATGGGCTACTGGCACAACTGGCCGGCCGGCCCCTCGGACGGCTACCAGCGCGGGCAGTTTGCCAATATGAACCTGGAGGATGTGCCTCGCGACTACAACGTGGTGGTCGTGGCGTTCATGAAAGGCAGCGGTATTCCGACGTTCAAGCCGTACAACCTGCCCGATGCCGAGTTTCGTCGCCAGGTGGGCGTGCTGAACAGCCAGGGCAGGGCGGTGCTGATGTCCCTGGGGGGCGCTGACGCCCATATCGCATTGAACCCGGGCCACGAACAGCCCCTGGCCAATGAAATCATCCGTCTGGTGGAAACCTACGGCTTTGACGGGCTGGACATCGATCTTGAACAGAGCGCGATTGACGCTGCCAGCAACAAGACCGTCCTGCCTGCCGCGCTGAAGCTGGTCAAGGATCACTATGCTGCCGAGGGCAAGCATTTCATCATCAGCATGGCGCCGGAGTTCCCCTACCTGACCGCTGCCGGTCGATACGTCGACTACCTCAAGGCGCTGGAGGGCTACTACGACTTCATCGCGCCGCAGTTCTACAACCAGGGCGGCGATGGCCTCTGGGTTCAGGAGGCCAACAACGGCAAGGGGGCCTGGATCGCCCAGAACAACGAGGCCATGAAAGAGGACTTCCTCTATTACCTGAGCGAAAGCCTGGTGAGTGGTACTCGCGGTTTCACCCGGATTGCGCCTGACAAATTCGTCATTGGCCTGCCCGCCAACGTCGATGCCGCTGCCACCGGGTACGTGGTCAACCCGACGGCCGTTTCCAATGCGTTCAAACGCCTCCATGCCAAAGGGCTGTCGATCAAGGGCCTGATGACCTGGTCGGTCAACTGGGACAACGGGTTCAACAAGGACCACGTGCCCTACAACCAGGAATTCAGCCGGCGCTACGGGCCGTTGATCAGCGGTGGCAAGCAGTCCCCGTCAACGCAGGATGAGCCCCTCCCGCAGACCGCCCGCTAGTACTCGATCAAGGAAACATCCGGCAGACGTGCCTGATGCTCCAACAGTCAAGCCTGTTGACTGATCGATGAGGGTAAGCAATGAAAATCCGATGCCTTCCGGCATCGGATTTTTTTGGCTTTCAAGATGGGTGCCGTCCACCAGGTCCCGGCAGAGGACGGCAGCGTGGAGGACCCGGCTACCGGGTCATTGCAGCTGCTGCGCATCAGTGCCGGCGACAGGCTTGCCTGGGCGCTCAACTGATGAAGATGATCTTCGACACCAGCTCTGCACTGTTCTTGGCCTGAAGCTTCTTCATCAGCCGGGCGCGGTGGACTTCCACGGTGCGGTGGGAAATGCCCAGCTTGCGCGCCACTTCCTTGCAGGTCAGGCCATTGACGATATGCAGCGAGATTTCCCGCTCGCGCGGGGTCAACTGGATCATCGGCGCCGGCTGGCGGTCCAGGCGCTCGAAATGCCAGACCATCAGCTTGAAGGGATCCTCGGCCGTCAGGGAAAAACCGTGGGCGCGGGCCCAGAACACCTCGCCGTTGCGATGCTGCATGAAGCGCTCGTCGGAGTAGAAGGCACCGGGCCCGTTGCGCAGCCAGTGCTCGCTGCGTTCGCCGATGCTCTGGTAGTCGGCCTGGGAGGGGTACAACAGCAGGGTCAGGTGGCCCTGCAACTGTTCGCGTTCATAGCCGAACAGGCGAACGAAGGCCTGGTTGCAGTCGAGCATCCGGCGATGCCCGGTGATCATCTGCGGTGCGGGGGAAACCTGGAAGGCCAGGCGCTCGAGGTCCTGGAATTGCTGGGCGTATACGGTCATCAGGCATCCTGCCTCGGGTTTATCGGCGCGTCCCTTTTTTGGGGGGGATACGTACTACTTACTGCCGTACGTAGTTGCCCCAACTAGCGTGTGATTCGGGTGCTGAATCATTGTATGGAATACCCGCTTCAAGGACAGAAGAAAATCACCATGACTCACGATTCCGTATCCATCGTCGCTGCCGCCCATAGCCCTTTCGGGCGCCTGGACGGCTTGAACCTCGAAGACCTGATCGTCCAGGTTACCCGCGAGGCCCTGGCAGACGCTGAGATCGACGCTGGACAAATCGACGCGCTGTTTCTCGGGCACTTCAACTCCGGCCTGGTAGCGGACGGTTTCCCCGCCTCGCTGATGCTCCAGGCCGACCCGCAATTGCGCTTCAAGCCCGCCACTCGCTGCGAGAACGCCTGCGCCTCCGGTTCGGCGGCGATCCAGGCCGGGATCCACGCGATCCGCAGCGGCGCCGCCGAGCTGGTGCTGGTGGTCGGCGCGGAGAAAATGACCGGCAACAGCACCGTCGAAGTCACCCGCGCCCTGGCCGGCGCCGGCTACCAGAACGCCCTCCAGGAGGCCGGCCTGAGTTTCGCCCAGCTGTTTGGCCAGGTGGCGCAGCAGTACGCCGACCGCTACCACAGCCCAATGGCCTCGATGGCCATGATCGCGGTGAAGAACCACGCCAATGCCATGGCCAACCCCCTGGCGCAGATGCACCGCGTGATGGATTTTGAACACTGCAACAACGTTTCCCAGGGCAACCCGCTGATCGCACCGCCGCTGCGCCTGACCGACTGCTCGCTGATCAGTGACGGTGCGGCGGCGATCATCCTGGCCTCGCCGCAGCGCGCCCGTTCGATGCGACGCCAGGTGGCGATCCGCGCCATGACCCAGGTGAACGACTTCCTACCCTTGTCGCGCCGCGACGTGCTGGCCTTCGAGGGGCCGAAACGGGCGATCCACGGGGCCTTGCGCCAGGCTGGCGTGACCCTCGGCGACCTGAGTTTCGCCGAGGTACACGACTGCTTCACCATCGCCGAACTGCTGATCTACGAAGCCATGGGCCTGGCGCCCAGGGGCGAGGGGCACCGGGCCCTCGACGACGGCACCGTGCGCCAGGGCGGACGCCTGCCGGTGAACCTGTCCGGCGGGCTCAAGGCCAAGGGGCATCCGGTGGGCGCCACCGGGGTATCGATGCATGCCCTGGGCTTTGCCCAACTGATCGGCAAACCCATCGGCCTGGGGGTGCCCGGTGCCGAGTTCGGCTTGCTGTTCAACATGGGCGGCATGGCGGTGGCCAACTACGCCAGCGTCCTGCAAGCGGTCAAGGTCTGAGGATGAACATCGCCCATTGGCTGCGCGATGCGGCCGAGCGCTGGCCCCGGCGGCCGGCTCTGTTCGAGGGGCGCCGCCAGGTCGCCGACTACCAGGCGTTTGCCGCGCAGGCCCGGGCCCGCGCGCTGCAACTGCGCCACGCGCACGGCATTGTGCCTGGCGACCGGGTGGCGCTGCTGATGCAGAACAGCTGCGCTTATCTCGAACTGTTGTATGCCATCTGGTGGAGCGGGGCGGTGGCGGTTCCGATCAACAGCAAGCTGCACACCCAGGAAGCCGCCTGGATTGCCGGCAATGCCGGGGCCCGGCTGATCTACACCGATGAGGGCCGAAGCTTCGACGCTGCGACCCTGCCGGCCGGCTGCCGCGAACTGGCCGCGTCCGGGTTGGCCATGCAAGGCCTGGCGCCGAGCGATGAGCTGGTGGAGCCGCACTTGCGGGAGGACACCGACCTGGCCTGGCTGTTCTACACCTCCGGCACCACCGGGCGCCCCAAGGGTGTGATGCTGTCCCATGGCAATCTGATCGCCATGTCCTTGTGCTATCCGCTGGACGTGGATCCGGTGGCCGCTGATGACGCCGTGGTCTATGCCGCGCCGATGTCCCACGGCGCCGGCCTCTACAACTTCATCCATGTGCGCTGTGGCGCCCGGCACGTGGTGCCGGCGTCCCGAGGGTTCCAGGCGGCGGAGTTGTTCGAGCTGGCGCAGGCGCTGGGCCAGGTCAGCCTGTTTGCCGCGCCGACCATGGTCAAGCGCATGGTGGAGCAGGCCCGGCAGCAGGGCTATTGCGGCGAAGGCATCAAGACCATCGTCTACGGCGGCGGCCCGATGTACCTGGCGGACCTCGCCCAGGCCCTGGATACCTTCGGCCCGCGCCTGGTGCAGATCTACGGCCAGGGCGAATGCCCGATGACCATCAGCGCCCTGTCGCGGGAGGCGATTGCCGACCGCGGGCATGCCGACTGGCCGGCCATTGCCGCCTCGGTAGGGCGCGCCCACGCCTGTGTCGAGGTGCGGGTGGTGGATGCTACCGGCCAACCCCTGGCCCCCGGCGAACCTGGGGTGATCGCCGTGCGTGGGGCTGTGGTGATGCAGGGCTACTGGGGCAATCCGCAAGCCACCCGGGAGGCCCTGGTGGACGGCTGGCTGCTCACCGGCGACATCGGTTTCCTGAACGAGCGGGGTTACCTGACCCTGACCGATCGCAGCAAGGATGTGATCATCTCCGGCGGCAGCAACATCTACCCGCGGGAAGTCGAGGAAGTGCTGATCCAGCACCCCGAGGTGTTCGATGTGTGCGTGGTGGGGGAGGCCGACGCGCTGTGGGGCGAGTCGGTGGTGGCCTTCGTGGTCCTGCGCACGGCCGGCAGCCTCGATGCGCAGGCGCTCAACCAGTGGTTCCTGGCGCGCATGGCCTCGTTCAAGAAGCCGAAGAAGTACCTGTTTTGCGCCGAGCTGCCGAAAAACAGCTATGGCAAGATTCTCAAGACCCGATTGCGCCAGTGGTTGCAGGACCCCACGGGGCCTTTGAACAACCTCTGAAGCGCTGCATTTCATGGATAACACGACGACAGGAGTCCCCGACATGGATGTGTCACCTTCCAACTTCCAGCGCCGCCGAGCCTTCATCGGCGCCACTTCCGGCCACTTGATCGAGTGGTACGACTATGGCGTCTACGGCTTCCTGGCCTTGTATATAGGCAAAGCCTTCTTCGTCTCCGACGATCCCACCAGCAGCCTTCTGGCGAGCTTTGCGGCTTTTGCCCTGAGCTTCTTCATCCGGCCCCTGGGCGGCCTGTTCTTCGGCCCCCTGGCCGACAAGATCGGTCGACGCAAGACCCTGATCACGGTGCTGGTGATGATGGCCGGCTCCACCTGCCTGCTGGGCCTGTTGCCGACCTACGCCAGCATCGGCATCGCTGCGCCGGTGATCCTGGTGCTGATCCGCTGTGTGCAGGGCTTCTCCGCCGGTGGCGAGATCGGCACCATCACCAGCTTCATTTCCGAATACGCCGGCCCCGGGCGCCGGGGTTTCGCCACCTGCTGGCTGATGGTCACCGCCGTGCTCGGCCTGCTCCTGGGCGGCGCCGTGGCCAATGGCATGACCTGGGCCCTGGGCGCCGAGCTGATGCAGGAGTGGGGCTGGCGGATCCCGTTCCTGCTCGCCGGTCCCCTGGGCTTCATCTCGCTGTATATCCGCCTGAAGCTGGAAGACAGCCCGGAATTCCTCGCCCTGGTAGAGGCCGGGCAGACCTCCAAGGCGCCGCTGCGCGAGGTCTGGCAGTGGAAGCGCTCGATCGCCCTGGTGTTCTTCATCATTACCCTGCACAGCTCGATCTTCTACCTGGTGCTGACCTTCGCCTCGACCTACATGTCCAACACCCTCAAGTTCGACAGCGGCACCACCTTGCTCTATGTCTTTGTCGCCAGCCTCTCGGCGGCGGTGGTCATGCCCTTCGGTGGCGCCTTCACCGATCGCTACGGGCGCAAGCCGTTCCTGATGGTGATCGGTACCCTGGCGACCCTGGCCATGTACTGGTTCTTCAAGACAGCGCCCAACGCCACCCCGGCCACCCTGTTCTGGCCGCTGATGGCCGTGGCGATCCTGTTCGGGCTCTACGCGTCCTCGACCTACGCGCTGATGAGCGAGTTGCTGCCGACCCGCATCCGCTCCACCGGCATCGCCGTGGCCTACAACATCCCGGTGGCGGTGTTCGGCGGCAGCGCGCCGCTGATTTCCACCTGGCTGATCAAGCTCACTGGCGACATCACCGCGCCCTGGTACTTCTACGTGGCGACCGGAGTCGCGTCACTGCTGGCCCTGGTAGTGCTGCGCAAGGAGGACTTCGTCGCCTGTACCCACGACGCCCGGCCCCAGGGCCGCGGGGCTGCGCAACTCCTGGTCAATCCGCAAGCTTGAGCCCACCTGTCGGCGCCAGCCCCGGCTGGCTGGCGCCACCCGGCCGCGCGTCGCGGCCTGGCGGCCAGAACGTCGGTATGGGGCAGTGGTGGGCAATGGCATCGGGCGGGTCGAACAAGCACATAGCTGCAACGCTCGGTGTCAGCCCGGAAACAGGAAAGTCCCGCGAGCGGCCAGTCAGGACTGGCCGCTTTTGTCTATGGCAGGGGATCCGGTTTATGGATCAAAGGCTGTCCGGGTCGCCAAAAAACATTTTGACTAGGCTCTAGGACAAGATTCTCAGGCAGAGAAATTTCAGATATGCCCCCAGTTTTGCCCCCAGTGCATCAGGTTCGCGAGTGATCGCGAGTGGTGATTTCTGCCAGAGACCAAGATGGATTCGGATGGCTTTCAGTGTATTCCCTTAAGTTAGTATTTAGTTCTTCTGGGAGGCCTCAGTATCCCTCGGTGTCGCGTTGCAGTGTTTTTAAGCTGCAATCCAACGCCTTGGCAGCAGCCTTCCAGCGCTCTTCAGTTGCTTTGGTTCGTAGTGCCAATTCTGCATGGAAATGCTTGGTTTGCTCCTCGCGGCTGCCCGTTCTTTTGAACTCGGCAGTTGATGAGTCATGGGCTGCGCTGGACCACTGCTGAAGAGCCTTATCCAGCCAATGGGCCTCGTTGCCGGGTTCGAACCAGGCCATACACAGCGGCGCAAGGCGCTGCAGGTCGTGTAGGTTGCCGGTCAGGGGGGCTCTGCCATCCGTTTCGCTAGGGCATTTGACCAGGGGGCCGTTACGGGGAGGTCTGCATCTAAACGGCAATCTCCCCAAACTCGTTGCCAGTCTTCATGCAAATCCTCGCGGCAATCGCGCAAGGCTGGCAGCGACACGCAAAGGTGGCTCAGGCGATCACAGAGGTCCTCGTCCAGGCGTTCGCGCAGTTGCCCCATGGGAAGGTTCGAGGCGCAGACCAGCTCACTGATCTCCTTGTCACTGCCGATCTTGGAACACCCGCACCAACTGGCGCTGTACTGGCCGTGGTAGATCCTGGATTTCATCAAGAAATAGAATGCCGCCATCCGTCTGCGCAAGAAGTCCCTTGCGCTCTTGTGCTGCACCCGTAAAGGCCCCTTAGACGTGGCCAGGGGGCCGAATCGTTCTGGCATATCTCGCCACGCAGCACCCGAGCAGAGCACCCAAAGCACGCCATCGAGCATCAGGCGGTCACTCAGGTGAGGCCGCCCCCTGCCATAAATTTCGGTGAATAGATCGACGACGACAGTCCAGGCTTCATCAGAGAGTTTGTAATGCTTTGCCATTACAGAATTTCTTTCCGTTGATAGCGGGCGACTCTACAAAAACTCAGCGTCTGAGGAGCAACGATTGGGTTTCCCGGATTTCGTACAGAGCCTAGTGCGCTCGATGGCGACGATGTCTTCGTGCTCGCAGCAGGCTTCTGCGACGACCTGGTCGCCGTGTCGGTGGGCTGCCAGGCGATGAGAATCAGGCAGCGACCTTTGCCGATGTGGGCGCCAATATGCGGCTACGCCATGTGTGGGGTGCTAGGGGCGAGTGCTCAAATCACTCCGTCCCGACCATATTTTTCAATGATTTGGCCGAACTCTTACCAGTTCGGCTTTTTCATGCTCGGAAATTTACTCCCCACGCATATCTTGGATATTGGTAGCGCTTCGATCTGAGATGGCATATTTGTGTTCGAGTCTCGTCCGCTACGCCATGATGCAGATGGGTTGTCACTTCAGGTGGCGATTACGGGCTCCAAGCGCTGGCGTTATCGTTTTCAATGGCGGGGGAGCAGCAACGGATGCCGTTCGGCACGCACCCTGAGCGTTGCCGGAATATAGGGGGAAGCCTCTTTACCAGGTTATGCATGAGCCGGCTTTCGTACGAGCATTACGACGATGGAGTGAATGAGCTGATTTTTGCGTTGCCCCAGCACGATGTAGCTAGGAAAGTGAGCAGCAGTTCGCTTGTAGGGGACTTTACCGGAGGTAGCAATCTGGATACTGTGTGGGAAATTTGAAACACGGATGTTCCAAGGTGTATTCACATGACTTGGCTTTTTTTGATTCGCGCTATTCAGGGAAAATCTGCTTAAGCCTGAGCCCTCGACTTGGGACCTTCGCCTTAGCCATTTACCACCTGATGAGGGGACGACTGAGTGAGCGTGTGAGGCCTCGTAACCAGACTTCTGTCCCACACGCGATACTGTGGGCATGAAGAAGTTTGATATGGAGTCGTCTGCTCTCAATGGTGGCGATGCTCAGCATTGCAGAGTCGAGACTATTGCCTCTTCAGATCATCTACGGCTGTTAAAAACTCTAAGAAAAATTATTTATGGGATTTATAAGTTGGGGGTGCAAACTTTAATTATTTTTATTTTCGAGTGAGCTATCAATTCACTTCGCCTGTGCAGAAGGTGATGGAAGTGACGAGTATTTTGCCTTGTAAGATAGATTTTTTAGAGGCTTGATAAAGTTTAAGTGGTAATTGAGTGTTCGTGAAGACAAGAGTTAGATAGCGAGTAGGGATGCGTGGAATGGGGACTTTATTAGATTTGGCTAATGCAAGCTTGACGGCAATGACGCCTGAGCAAAGGTTGCAAGCAGCACTTTCAAAATATTTGTGTCAGCACATTATGTACCCACCTTTTCTGGAGCGGAAAAAGACTCTTCCAGATTTAAATTGGAAATCGGTACCTTTTTGTGCGGAATCGCGTGCCAGTATTCCTAGGTTTCGTGGTGTATACGCATTTGCAGTCGCTCTTAATGATAGCAAGTTGCCAACTAATAGCCATATATTGTATGTCGGCAAAGCGGGTGATGTCACCTCTGAGAATACACTTTGGCGGCGTTACTATGACTATATGGTTACGGAGCGGAAGAACGATAGGCCGCGAATACACGAGATGCTTCAGCAATGGCAAGGGCATCTCGTATATCACTATGCAATAATTGATGACTCTATGGGGACAGCAGAAATTGAACGGACGTTACTTGATATACTAGTGCCGCCATATAATCGAGGTGATTTTTCACCGGAGTTAGCTAGTTTGTTAAAAGGAGCAAACATACTATGACTCAGAGGCTGTTGTTACCATGTCTTCGAGGTGCTATCGGTAATTGGGTCACCTATACGTGTCTGATGAGGCTCTCAGATATTAAGGAATTGATTTCATTCGCTGATGATCTTCATAATAATAAAAACTTATCGCAGTTGATTCAGCGTCAGTTGAAGAAAGAGCGGAAGAAAGAGATAGGCGATTATCTTTTAAATGATGCAGAGGCTTTTTTTAACTCTCTAGTTGTTGCTGTTTATGAAGGTGAACCCCGCTGGCATCAGTTTGATAAAATTGGTAGTAATACTCTTGGGATTGAAGATTTTGAAACGCCGGACTATACCTTGGAAAGTATGGGGTATTTGAGTTTAAGTCGTGAAGAAAAAATATTTGCACTAGATGGACAGCATCGACTGGCAGGTATCCAATATGCGCTCGAGAAAGATGAAGATATTGGCAGGCAACAGATATCAGTAATTTTTCTAGCTCACTTTAATGATGCTGCAGGGCTGAAAAGAACCAGGCGATTGTTTACTACGCTAAACAAGAGAGCTAAACCTGTAAATAAAGATGCTATAATTTCGTTGGATGAAGATGATTTATGTGCCTGTGCTACCCGATATTTGGTTGAAGAATCTAGTTTTTTTGGGGGCGACAAATTAAAGTATCAAGCTACAAACAATGTGGGTTATACAGATACTAAAAACCTTACAACAATCGGAAATCTGTACGATTTGATTAAGGTCATTATAAAAGAAGGTTGCGGCCTGTCCCCGAGAGAGATTGATAATTATAGGGGTGGCGAGGAAGAAAAAGAGAAGTATTTCAATCTGGTTGAAAATATTTTTTCTTATATGTTTTCAACTATCTCCTGCTTGGCGGAATTTGATAATGCTAAAAATCATGCCTCTCGCGAACAGGTTGTAGCATTATATCGCAATAGAGAAAACGGTGGCCATTTCTTGTATAGGCCAGCTGGCCTCAAAATTTATCTTCAATCTATGTGCAAGTTTGCTAAGTTGAGTAAGTCCATGGATTTCGAAAGTGCTTGTTTTAAATTTATAGAAAAAACGCAGGATGTTGACCTATGGCTGGAGTCTGACTTTTTAAGAAATAGGGTCTGGGATGCAACGCAGAAGACAATTATGGTGATCAAGGCGGAAGTTCGAAAGTCTATAATAATGTCACTGGCAACTTTTGCGCTAAAAAACTAGTTCTTCAAGTTTGTGCTGTGCCAACTTAGGGGTGTCGAAAATTAAATAAATAGATTATGGCGTATTCCCCACGTCCTGCTCATTCAAAGGCGCATTAACGGCGTTCTCATTGTCGGATGCTAATCGCTAGCACGGAACAACTCTCTTAGGTTTGCGATTGCATCCGCAAAAAACAAACCTAAGAGTTCCTTTTCTAATACGAATTTTGGGTCCAGTAGAGACCTTACGTATCAGGTATTAAGCATGTATTCATGATGGCCTTATTCAACTTTTTATTAATAGAGCCACATCTTTAAGGGCGCGCACATGCCCCATTTTATGCAGGCCTACCTCAATCAGGGAGGCGACATGCCTAACGGGGTCCCAGTCAAAATTGCTTTGATGTGTGAATTGTCTGAGCAGCGCTTCATAAATATCCAAGTGTTCACCAAACAGGGTGGGAGCATTGAACTCCTGTCCTTCTAAATCGGATACGCTGGCATTGCCTAGGCCATTTTCATCGGCCAGCGCAAGGGCGATGGCATATCTACTTAAGATATTAGGCGTTAGCCCTGTTTTGGATTTCAGATATTTAAGTTTTGCGGTCGACGAACTGGATATCTTGAATTTATGCGGAAATGTATTCATGCGTTGCTAGCCCACCGCCAGAAATATCCTTCCTCGGCTTGAGAGGATCGAGTTTTCGGGTTATATACCAAGTGATAAGAGTGAGAGATACTTTCCTCAAGCCCTTCATAGAAAGCAGAATCAATTTCTGTATCCGTTGAGAGAATAATCACCTGGTGACTGGTTTTGGGGAAATAATTTCCCACGAGTTTTTTACGATGAATAGAGTCAAGGCGACCAAGCGGCGTATCGATTACTACTGGAAGGCTTCGACCCGACGTGCGTGCTAATGCCTCTAAAATAGAGATTGCGAAAATCTGTTTTTCCCCTGCTGATAACTCATCCTTACGTAGCGTTAAACCTTCATCGTCAATAAGAACGACCTCGAAGGAATCCGGATCGATCTGAATGCTGAGATGCCGATTTTCTTTGCGAGCGAGCCCATTGAATGACGTGTAGAACTGCGACTCAAGCTCCTTGAGCTTTTCAACTCGTGCACGTACAGAGAATTCTTTTAGAACAACTCTGGCACTTTGTGCGAGCCCGATCAGACGTTCTGCTTCTTGCGACTCAGCAATTTCTGTATAGAGCTCATCTAATTGACATGCTGCGGTTGATAACCGAGTAAGAAGGGTCTTAGCTTCCTCGGTTACCATGGATCTTTGCTCTTCTAGAATAGATAACCGTTCTTGTAGCCGCCCTTGTTCAATGAATAGAGGCATCAGCACTTTTTCTTCTGGTGCTCTAGCGATGTTTTCTCTCGCGGATTCGATTCTGTTATCAATGTCCTGAAGCGTGTTCACTAGGCCAGTAGTGCGTTGCTGGAGTGAACTTACATCGTTCATCAGGCGGTGAGTTATGCTGGAACGCTGGGTGTCCGAGAGTTCATGCACTGTTGATGAACTTTCAACGCTGTTGCCGAGTTCTGAGCCGAATGTTCTAAGAAAAATATCCTGAAGAGCAGGGTGATGCTCTTTGGTGATTTTGAGCTCCGATTCGAGTTCTGTCAGGAAATTACTTTGCTGACGCTCTAGATATTCGGAAAGAATTTTCGTTTTTTCCGTGCGTTGCTCAGCCTCTAATTGCGCAAGAAGTTTTTTGTTCAGATTTCGAGTAATTGCAAATGGTAGTAAGTCACTTAACATTTCATGTAACGTATGCTCTATGATCTTTCTTTCGGCAATCAACGAGTCGAGGTTAGCGGTCTCTTTTTGCTTTGAGGCACTCCAAGCTCCGCCGCGTGCGTTAATGCTTGCCTCAATATTGGCCAAGTTTTTATTAGCCTCGACGGTATTCAAGCGCATAAGGAAAAGCTTTCCGCTTGTTTCTGAAACCTGCTGCTTTATATCATTGTAGGTGCGTTCTGCCTCGGCTATTTTTTGCTTGCGATCTTCGGATGCTTTTTTTACTGAGCGGCCTCTGATAATCACGGATAGATCAGAGTTTAGTCTGTCGATGAGGTCCAAGCCCAAAAGCTTGTTGATCGACTCACGCAAAGTATCCCCAGATGTTTCCTCAGCGAGACTTGCGATTTTTTCGCCGTCAAAGAAGAACAGCTCAGATACGCCAATCGGGATCAACTCGTTAAGAAAAGCTTGTGCCTGATCATATGAAAGCTCGGTCAGATGTTGGCCGTCCCTAAAAATTATAAGGCCTTCTTTGATCTTGCCACCATGATCAACAAACCAATCCCGTGTCAATTGATAGCTCGAGATGATTCCATACTGCGCATAGCGGAAGGTAAGTTCGACAGCCGCCCGTGTAGGTTTGGCAATGCTGTTGTGTGCTCTATGGATGCAGTCACGAAGATATTGGTGATAGTCGACAACTGATGCGCCAGAGCCCAGTACGCCTTTGCCATACAAGGCAAGCTTTAGCGCGCTAAGAATGGTTGTCTTGCCGCCGCCATTTAAACCGCCGAACAAAACGATAGGCGCGTTTTTGCCTCTTTTGATCTTAGGAACTAGATCAAAGTCGTGGGCTCCGCTAAAAACTCGGAAATCTAGTACTGAAAGGGAATCTATAATCATTGCAGCAAGCCATCTAGTTCGGCTTTCAGAGATTCGAAAGCGGTCTTATACGTGTCGTTAACTGTAGGTACGGCGCGACGTTCCAGCGCTTCATCCAGCCCCCCCCAATCTTGCTCCAGGATTTTTTGCAGCTCTTCCAGAATTCCTTTCCGACGTGAGAGGCCAGAGAATGATAATTCGGTATCGATCAGCTTCATGATCAGGACCGCCGGCACGCCGTGCTCCTGCTCCAATGCGTTGAGGATGGCGGCATCGGGCTCAGTGAAGGCGCCGGCGTCATTCTTGATCCACTCAACCGTATCCGCGGGATAAACCTCGGCGTAAATTTTAGGGAGTGAATCAATCCAGTCCGGCTCATTCGGGTCTTTTAGCCATTGCTGACGGATCACTTGCAGCTCATCACGACCGATCAGTTCGATATCACGATCCGTCTCACGAATACCTTTCTCAATTTCCAGAAGCAGCTTCAGCCACTCTTTGCGATATTTCATCCAATACGGGCCAGGCACGTGTTTGGTTGCAGCATTCGTGTCGTCGTCTATAGCCCCTCTCGCGAAGGTCACTTTCCCGGTACGACGTTTGTAGTTACGGTATTCAGTTTTGTTTTCGGGGAGTGAGCTGGCATGCAGCTGGTTGCGGAACTGCAGCAGCGGCAGCATCCAATCCTCGCCGCTGTTTACGAGGCCCTCGATCGCTTTGTCATGAGTCACCACGGTGCACGTCCAGCAGCCGAAGCGTGAGTTGCCACAGGATGGTGTATTGGTGTCGATTACCAGTGGGCACTCGCCAGCGTTGGAGTCTTTGTACAGCTCAAACAACACTCGATTGGAACCACCCCAAGGCCTGGCAGCACTCATGAGATATTCCCAGACATCGTCAGCGTGCCATAGCTCAATGGGCATATAGGTATAGGCATTTGGCAGGGTGGTATGCCGGCCCAAAGCAGATCCATCGATTTTGTGGCGCGTGATCACCTGCGCACGCGTGTTGCTTTCTTCACGTCTCGAGCCGAGCACAACCACGACTTCGCCGAAACGGGCTACCTTGTCTTTGATAAACTCGCTAACTGGATCGATTTTCATCCGCTCTGTGCACCAGCGAAACGCCTTGGTCGGCGCTGGGTAGCCCTTACCTAGGAGGTTGGCCCAGAACGTTTCTCCAATTTTAGGGGTGACAGAATGGGCTGTCATCGGAATCTGATCTTCAACGGCTTGAGCGTTCACCGAATCAAGTACCTGGTGGATCATGTCGACTACTACGGGGGTTTCTACTCGAGTGTCGGAGGAGACGACGTACACGTGCTTGTGGCGTTCCTCAGGCGGCAACATCTTCAGGGCATAGTAGGTGAGCGACAGGATGACGGTAGAGTCCTTGCCGCCGCTGAAACCCACTACCCATGGGCGATTATCGGCCTTGTAGATGCTTTGAAGTTCACGGACAGCATCCGCTAGTGGTCTTCCAGAAATGATCGCTTCTTGAACGAAATCATCGTGCGATGGATAGAGGAATTGATCATTACTCATTATTGAGGAAACCTGTTTTCTAACTCGCGTTCAACCGTGGATAGCAGGACGCCAAGTTTTTTCTTGATAAGACTTGCTGTGAGCGCCACGTTCGTTGTGGCTTTAGAGATCCGGCCGTGAACCATGGCACGACCTTCCCATTCCGGGTTTGCTCGAGACCAATCGATGCTCCGGAGCTGGCTGATGGTATTTTTCCATTCAGACTCTTTGCGGATAATCAGTTCAGCTCCGACAAGTCCCATTGCTTGCAGCATCACGCCGTGGGCGTGAATGTAATTGTCCCGTAATTCGGACGTCGACAGCTCTTTGTTTTTTGCTCTGATCCAATCAGGCATCTGCAAGGACACCTCTTCCCAGAACGATTTTGCGAGCTCCCGCTCATTCTGAGCAATGAGATCGCCTTTCCCTTTTTTCAATAAGACGCGGGAGGCGTTTTTTATAGCGCTGAGGGTGAATAGCTTGGAGCTGCGGGGAGAGAGGCTAGATTTTTCCAGCTCTGTCATCCTGGAGAAAATTTCGACGTTTTTGGCCAGGTACCTGGCCAGATCGGAAATTTGGTCTCGATGATCGTAAAGCGTGCTTATTGAGTTACTCGGTCTTACAGCATGCTTGTTGAGATCAGCAAACATTTGTTGACTACGATTCAGGCCCTCATCAATGAAGAAAAGCACGGGGATGTTGTCGTAGCCAAGTTCTGGATTTTCGCGAATGGCTTGCTCAATGGCTGCCCGACGGTGCTGACCGTCGTTGATCAGAATTTGGGCATCCATTGGTATGGTTAGCGTGCCGATGCTTTGCTCTAGGCCGGTATCGGAAGCAGGATTGAATTGGACTACCCCATCAACTGAAGCGGTGATTGCAGAGAGGGTGTAGTCATCGCGGTTGTCAAGCAAATATGCTGAAATCTCAGGAACCCTAGCCAAGTTCAGCGTGCGCTGTGCGCGCAAATCCGCAGGCACATTTTCCTCGTTAAAAGAGAAGATCTTTGGCACAAGGCGCATCGGGCACATCGCTATGTAGCAAGGCCTACCGGCTTGAATGCCTCTGACGCAGGGGAAGGAGTGAATATAGGTCGTCATGTGTTCGCATGTCTTTTCTCAGCAGGTACGTTATTTTGCATAATCTTAACATACACGCAAGGTGGGATGACGTAATGGCAAAGTTCGGCGGCTAGCTTGTGAGGTGAGCTCAGTAAGCCGGCGGGTTAAGCAGCGGAGCTTGCACGTGGCAGGAGCCTAGTTTATGGGGGGGACGGGAACAGGGGAATCTAGATGGCAGTTGGCCTTCATTTGGATATCGTCGACGCGCGGTGATAAGGCACACCGAGCGTCTCGAGATGGTCGGATAATGGATAAATTTGAGACCTAAATTATAGGCGGCCAAAATAGGGGAGCAGGGAATGGCAATGGAATGTTAAAGGGCCTAAAGGTCAGGCATTACGGACCATTCAGCGTCATTCCGTAAGCCCTGTCATAGACTCTCAGGGTCGCCGAAAAACATTTTGACTGATCTCTAAAACGGTAGTTATAGCCCGAAAAAATCGAATTGTGCCCCCAGTTTTGCCCCCAATTGTACCGACTAGGCTGGTGATCGCGAATGGCGATCTCCGACGGGCTCCAGTACTTGGCCGTGCGGAAGAGGAAATGGGTAATGAGTCGATATCCAAGCGGATAGTCCGGTCAGACCCAGAACCCACCACTTCAATTGACGGCCGAGTAGGCCGGCAGCGAGGACGCTCG
Source organism: Pseudomonas sp. SBT1-2 (assembly GCF_028640875.1). Lineage (NCBI taxonomy): Bacteria > Pseudomonadati > Pseudomonadota > Gammaproteobacteria > Pseudomonadales > Pseudomonadaceae > Pseudomonas > Pseudomonas sp. SBT1-2. The sequence goes on from NZ_JAQZAA010000109.1 coordinate 94,243, forward strand.
GATTGCAATGTGGAGACGATGCCTTAACTTCGCTGGTGATGGCCAGTTGAGCCGTTGAGCAGGTCGCTGATCAGTCATTAGGCAAGTGCAACTGCACGTCCATGGCGTCATGAAGGAGTCGGACGACCTCGATCACTTCGTCATTTGCCACACGATAAAATACGACGTGGCGTGGGCTTTTGACCGTCCCATGGGGGTGTTTGGCCTGCTGGCGTGAATAGATGAGGTGATAGCTGCGAAGGCCCGGTGCAAGCTCATCGCGCTCGTGGCTGCCAATGCGATAAGGCGTGCCGGCAATCGCTTGCAGCGCCGCGAGGATCAGCGCTTGATACCGTTGCCGTGCTTGATCACCGAACTGCGTCTGGGAGAGCCTGAGGATGTCGACAATGTCGGCGCGCGCCGCATTGGAAATCCGATACTGCGACATGTTCAGTGTTTCTCTTTCGTCGGGATCGTTGCCTCCAAGCTCAAGCCCTCGAGGTAGTGCGCCAGATCCCCTTCGTTGAGCTCAGTGACGCGCCCGCGCTCAAGGTCCATGATGCCAATCGAGGTGGCCTGACGCAGGGCCTCAATTTTGGCCGTGTCTTCGGCGACGCGCTGTTCCAATAGCCGCAAACCTTCCCGCATCACTTCGCTAGCATTCTGATAGCGGCCAGACTGCACCAGGTCATGGATAACCTGTTCCTGGTGAGGGGTGAGCACAACGTTTCGCGTCGCCATAATGAGCTCCAGCTTTCGGCAAACAGGTTCTATCGAGCATTGGCATCTTATGCCATTTTGCTGACGGACAATAGTTTGGGATTTGAATCTGACCAACTCTGTCGTACGGGGTGTGAGCGAACGCGGGATCCACTTCGGCTTCCGCGACGACGGATTTCATCTTAACTTTGGCATCAACAAAACCTTAGTCAGCCAAGACGAGAGGGTCGCCGCAGCGGCTGACGACACTCAAGCATTGTTCCTGAATGGCTTCGGCATATCCAACCAGCTGTTCCGCTTTCCTTGGATCTGCTGTTGGCGCTGATGCGGAATTGCCCTACCTGCTGGGGCAAGACTGCCCCAGCATGGATAGGTAGATACCCAGCACAGACAGCCGTAACCTTGAAGGCTGCTTGGGTCAGCGTTTTTTCGGCAGATGGGTCAATTCTTCATCAGCGCCAACACCTTAAGCGGGGCGGTGTGGTTAGCCACATCGCGGCGTGCACTGCGGGCAATGTCGCGGGCTTCCTTCAGGCCGATATCGGGGTAAGCGCCGATGGAGAAGCGGTTCTCCTTGCCGTGCAGCCGATACTTCAAGCGCCAGAACTTGGAGGGAGCTTTGCCGGCCTTGCTTGACGCCCTGACCTCCAGGTAGAGACCAGGGACTTCGCCGTCAGCGTGTTTGCCGGGTTCGGTCAGCGAGCGGATAAAGGCATCGCTGAGTTTTCGTTTGAAAACAACCGCATTATCTGGGGGCATCGGTGGGGGCATCCTTTTTAAGGAACCGAAATTTGCCCCCAATTATGCCCCCACGAGTCATGGAATCCATTAGATCTAGACAGACGGCAACGGACTAAAATTACGCATAAGCCACTGTTATAAAACATTTTTATGGAATTCACTGGAATTCTATTACAAGCTATCGGGGTCCCCAAAAAACATCTGAATCCGCGAGCGCAACCAGCGTTCGCCCGGGTCGTTGTCCTGGGAGCCGCGCCAGGCCATGTGCAGTTCGAAGGTGCGTACCGGCAGGGGCGGGTCTTCGGCGCGTACGCCGCCGGCGGCGGTCAGGGCTTCGGCGGTGTAGTCCGGCACGGTGGCGATGATGTCGGTGCCGGTGAGCAGGGTGCTCAGGCCGTTGAACTGCGGCACCGCGAGCACCACGTGACGCTTGCGCCCGAGTTTTTCCAGCTCTTCATCGATAAACCCACTGAGGTCGCCGGCGAACGACACCAGGGCGTGGGGGCGGGCGCAGAAGTCGTCGAGGCTCAGGGCGCCGGGCATGCTGTCGGCCCGCAGCAGCTTGGGCAGGCTGCGACGCAGCACCTTGCGCTTGGCGTTGGCCGGCAGGTCCTGGGTGTAGCTGACGCCAATGGATATTTCGCCGGAGGCCAGCAGGGCCGGCATCAGCAGGTAGTTGGCGCGGCGCACCACCAGCACGATCCCCGGCGCTTCGGCGCGCAGACGCTTGAGCAGCATCGGCAGCAGGGCGAATTCGACGTCGTCGGACAGGCCGATGCGGAACACTGCGGTACTGGTCGCCGGGTCGAATTCGGCGGCGCGGCTGACCGCGGTGGAGATCGAGTCGAGGGCGGGCGAGAGCAGGGCGAAGATTTCCACCGCCCGGGCTGACGGCTCCATGCTGCGCCCGGTGCGCACGAACAGCGGGTCGTCGAACAGGCTGCGCAGGCGCGACAGCGCCGCACTGATGGCCGGCTGGCCGAGGAAGAGTTTCTCCGCCGCCCGGGTCACGCTGCGTTCATGCATTAATGTTTCGAACACGATCAACAGGTTCAGGTCGACACGACGCAGGTCATTACGATTCATCTTGAGTCCTGGCAGAGTCAGCAAACTTGACGAGAGCGACCATATGAGAACAATGGCCGGCATGAATCTTACGGGGAAAGGCTGCTACTCTGCACCGGCTAATTGTTTTTTCCTGTAAGGAAGCCTGCGCTCTGGCACGCTGTTTATCGTTGTTGCAGGTGCCGCGGAATCAATGACAGGCATGTCGACTATTAATAGCCACTGATGGTCTTGGCCAGAAAGCCCAGATAGAGTTCAGGGCATTAGAGGTTACTTTGACGAGGTTTGCGATGTCCCGCACGATCCGTTTTCACAAGTTTGGTCCGGCCGAGGTGCTCAAGTGCGAAGAGCATGCGGCCGCTCTGCCTGCGCCAGGCGAAGTGCAGGTGCGTGTCGAAGCGATCGGCATCAGTTGGTACGACGTGCTCTGGCGCCAGAACCTGGCGTCCTCCCATGCCCGCCTGCCTTCCGGCCTTGGCCATGAGATGGCCGGCGTGGTGACTGCGGTCGGCGAAGGCGTCGACGACCTGGCCGTGGGCGACAAGGTGGCCAGCTTCCCGGCCGAAAGCCCGAACGATTATCCGGTCTACGGCGAGCTGATTGTCCTGCCACGCTCGGCGCTGACCCGCTATCCCGATGTGCTCAGCCCGACCGAAGCCGCGGTGCATTACACGCCGCTGCTGGTGGCCTACTTCGCTTATGTCGACCTGGCGCGGGTCAAGCCCGGGCAGTTCGCCCTGGTCACCGATGCCAGCCACTGCGCCGGTCCGTCCTTTGTCCAGCTGGGCAAGGCACTTGGCGTGCGGGTGATTGCCGCGACCAAGACCGCTGAAGAGCGTGAGTACCTGCTGTCCCTGGGTGCCGAGAAAGTCATCGTCACCGAAGAGCAGGACCTGCTCATGCAGATCAACAAGTACACCGACAACCGTGGTGTCGACGTGGTGTTCGATGGCCTGGGCGGTCCGCAGATGTCGATGCTCGGCGACGTCCTGGCGCCGCGCGGCAGCCTGGTGCTGTATGGCCTGCAAGGCGGCAACCAGACACCGTTCCCGGCCTGCGCGGCGTTCCAGAAGAACATCCAGTTCTTCGTGCACTGCATCGGCAACTTCACCGGCAAGCCCGAGCTGGGCATCATCCAGGACCAGGTGGCCTTGCAGCGCGCCTTGCGCGACATCAACCAGCTGACGGCGGACCGTGTGCTGCTGCCGCTGAAGACCCGGGTCTTCCCGTTCAACGAGTTCGTCGAAGCCCACCGCTACATGGACGAGTGTCCTTGTCGCGAACGGGTCGCACTGCAGGTCGAACCGGCCTGATCCTGACGCCAGGGTTCGCCATCGCGCACTCTGGCGTTTCTGTCTTTGCGGTCACTCCCTTCTTTATTCCTGCCTCGATCCTGAGAGGCTCGCGCGCAGCTGCCGACCATGGTCTGTATCAAGCTGGCCATAGCTGCCTATTGTGCGAGCCGCCACGGATAGATCCCGTCGCGTTGCGGTCAAACTGCCAGTAAACTGCGCAGCACTCACCGAACCATCCATTTCCCGAGGTTTTGCATGACACTCAGTCCTTTTGCGGGCAAACCGGCACCGACAGAATTGCTGGTCGATCTTCCGCGACTGGTAACGGCCTACTACACCGGCCAGCCCGATGCCGCCATCTCTACCCAGCGGGTCGCCTTCGGCACCTCGGGGCATCGTGGCAGCTCGTTCGATCTGAGTTTCAACGAATGGCACGTCCTGGCCATCAGCCAGGCGATCTGCCTGTATCGCCAGGCCCAGGGCATCGATGGCCCGCTGTTTGTCGGCATTGACACTCACGCGCTGTCCACCCCGGCCGGCGCCAGCGCCCTGGAAGTGCTGGCCGCCAACGGCGTGACCGTGATGATCGCCGCGGGCGACGAGTACACCCCGACGCCGGCGGTGTCCCACGCGATTCTCTGCTACAACCGTGGTCGCACCAGCGGCCTGGCCGACGGCATCGTGATCACCCCGTCGCACAACCCGCCACAAAGCGGTGGCTACAAGTACAACCCTACCAACGGCGGCCCGGCCGACACCCACATCACCAAGTGGATCGAAGCCAAGGCCAACGAACTGCTGGCCAACAAGCTGGCCGGCGTGAAGCGCATCAGCTACGAGCAGGCGCTGAAAGCCGACACCACCCATCGTCATGATTACGTCAACACCTATGTCGCCGACCTGATCAACGTCATCGACCTGGACGCCATCCGCAACGCCAAGCTGCGCCTGGGCGTCGATCCGCTGGGCGGAGCAGGGGTGCGCTACTGGTCGGCGATTGCCGAGCACTATCGCCTCGACCTGGAAGTGGTCAACAAGGAAGTCGATGCGACTTTCCGTTTCATGTCCGTCGACTGGGATGGCCAGATCCGCATGGACCCGTCGTCCAGCTATGCGATGCAGGGCCTGATCGGCCTGAAGAATCGTTTCGACGTGGCCTTCGGCTGCGACCCGGACCACGATCGCCACGGCATCGTGACTCCGACTGGCGGCCTGCTGGCGCCGAACAATTACCTGGCGGTGGCCATCGACTACCTGTTCCAGAACCGCCCGCAATGGCGCGCCGACGCGGCCGTGGGCAAGACCGTGGTCAGCAGCGGCCTGATCGACCGTGTGGCCGCGCGCCTGGGCCGTCGCCTGTACGAAGTGCCGGTGGGCTTCAAATGGTTCGCCGACGGCCTGTTCGATGGCTCCCTGGGCTTTGGCGGTGAAGAGAGCGCCGGGGCTTCGTTCCTGCGCAAGGACGGCGGGGTCTGGAGCACCGACAAGGATGGCCTGATCCCGGCCTTGCTGGCCGCGGAAATGACCGCCCGCACCGGTCGCGACCCGAACCAGGCCTACCGCGCCTTGTGTGACGAGTTGGGCGAGCCGTTCTCGGTGCGCGTCGATGCCAAGGCCAATCCGCAGCAGAAGGCGCTGCTGAGCAAGCTGTCGCCGCAGCAGGTGACTTCGACCCAGCTGGCCGGCGAAAGCATCCAGCAGATCCTCAGCCATGCGCCGGGTAACGACCAGGCGATCGGCGGCCTCAAGGTCATGACCGAGAACGGCTGGTTCGCCGCGCGTCCATCGGGCACCGAAGACATCTACAAGATCTACGCCGAGAGCTTTATCGGCGACGAGCACCTGAAGCAGCTGGTGCAGGAAGCGCAGACCCTGGTGGACGGCGCGATCAGCGGTTGATCCAGCGGCGTTTCGCGGCAGACAAAAAAGGGGCGACCAAGCGGTCGCCCCTTTTTATTGCTGCTGTGTCTTGTAGGCGCGAGGTTTGCCCGCGATGGCTGCCGTTTGGGCGACAACGATCTTCAGCTAGTACGGAAAGGGCGGCTTTGCCGCCCATCGCGAGCAAGCTTCGCTCCTACAGAAGCCGACCGTTTCTTCGCTGTCTCAAGCCAGGTCCACCAGGACGATTTCGCTGTCCTCGAGGGCGGTGACCCGCAGCAGGCGTTCATCTTCGACCGCGACACCGTCTCGAGCTTCGGCGCGCAAGCCATTGACTTCAATCACCCCGGTCGCCGGCACCAGGTAGGCCCGGCGGCCCTGGTCCAGAGAGTACTCGGCAGACTCGCCGGCCTTCAGGTTGGCGGCCACCAGCCGCGCATCGGCACGGATCCGCAGGCTCTGGTCATCGCCTTGCTTGCCGCTGGCCAGGGTCACGAAACCCTCGCGCTGGCCTTTGGGGAACGGCTTGGCGCCCCAGGACGGCGCGGAGCCGGCCTCGTTGGGGATGATCCAGATCTGGAAGATCTTGGTTGCGCCGGCTTCCAGGTTGTATTCGCTGTGGGCGATCCCGGTGCCGGCGCTCATCACCTGCACGTCGCCAGCCTCGGTACGGCCCTTGTTGCCCAGGTTGTCCTGGTGGGTAATGGCGCCTTCACGGACGTAGGTGATGATCTCCATGTCGCGGTGCGGGTGTTGCGGGAAACCGCTGCCGGGGGCGATCACGTCGTCGTTCCACACGCGCAGGTTGCCCCAGTTCATGCGTTTGGGGTCGTAGTACTCGGCGAACGAAAAGTGGTGGTGGGCATCCAACCAGCCATGATGGGCGCCGCCCAGGGATTTGAAGGGTCTGAGTTCAAGCATGATCGTCTCCTGTCAGGGTTCGTCATGGGGCGTCTTGGTGGAGCCGCAGAACGAGACCGGTGGGTTGATGGCGCTCATCATCCATCAGCCAAACATCGATAAAAAGCGCAAAAAATGCCGTAATCCGATCTAATAAATAGATATATTTGGCAGTGTTTCTTCTGCTTTCATACATTCAGTTCGGATCTTAAGTGAATGACCTGTAAGCATTTCACTAGAAGTCATCGACGAATGAAGCGACCATACCGCCCCACACAGCCTCACACCCTGGAGTCAGCGTGCCGCAACACACCCCCGATCTTCCTCCCGAACTCTTGCCCCTGGCCGAAATGCCGCTGCTCAAGCGCTTGGCGGCCAGGTTCTTCGGTCACGGCCTCAGCCGCCTGCGCGCCCAGCATCGCGCGTCCTGGTTGCACGGCCAGGCGGATGGCTTTCGCAGCGGGCACACCGCCGGGGTGGAGTACGGTTACCAGGAGGGCAAGGCCGAAGGCCTGGAGCAGGGCCGTCAGGTATTGCTGATTCGCGACAGCCGCTCCACCGAGCATCCGGCCCCTGGCGTCGACGATCATCTGTTCGACGACTGGCGCCTGCCGCTGAGCGCCGAGCTGAAGAAACGCATCAAGGCCGACGTTGGCCGCCTGCTGCCGGCCCATGCCCAGCCCAGCAGCGCGCAATGGAAGATGATCTTCAGCGAAACCCCGTCGACCTCGGTGATTGCCGGCGCGGGCGCGGGCAAGTCGACCTCTCTGGTCCTGCGCATCCTGCTGCTCAATCATTACCTGGGCTTCGAGCTCGACTCGATGACCGTGGTGACCTTCACCCGCGAGTCGCGCAAGGACTTCATCAACAAGTTGATGGAGGTGTTCGCGCTCTGGGGCCGGCCCCTGGGACTCAAGGAGGCGCGGGAACTGGTGCGCACCTTCCACTCGCGCATCCTGCCGATGGTCCGCAGCCTGCCGGGCTTCGAGCGCCTGCAGGCGTTCGAGAACCTCAGCGATCGCCCGGCGGCGGGGGATCTGGAGGTCGACAGCAATCCCTTCGACCTGCGGATCAACGACGCCCAGCGCAAGCACCTGAATGCCTGTTATCACGCCTTGCACCGGCGCGACGGGCGTTTCCGCGAGGCGATCAAGCCGTTGCTGCGCCACGCCCTGCAACTCAAGGAACTGGAACGCGATCACCCGGACGTGCAGAAACGCATGGCCGTGACCGAACTGGCGGCCAAGCGCGACGAAGAGCTGTGCGACACCCTCGAAGACCTGTGGTTTCGCGCCGGGGCCTGGCCGATCAAGGGCATCGAGCCGAACCGGCAGACGGTGGAGATCAACGGCTCGCAGTTCCACTGCCATGGCTACATCGCCGAGCTGGATGCCTGGGTGGTGCTGGGGTTCGATCCTCGGGAAAACCCGCAGCTGAGTCGCCCCGGATCGAAGCTTTCGGTACGTGCGGAGTGGGCGGTAAAACGCACCCTGTTTCAAGCTTTCTGTCGTAAGCCTACGATTTGGTTAGATAGTTACGATTCGGCAAAGCGAGTTTTGTCGTCCCTGGCCGGCGACGCCACTGCCGGGCCGGGCTTCGATTACAAGGTCAAGGGCGAGCTGGCTTCGGCGCCGCTGCTGGACTGTTTTGTCGCCGCGGCCGGGTTTATCGAGAACCTCGGGCTGGATGTGTCGGTGGCCGTAGGCCAGATGGTTTTCCCCCAGGACGACCCGGATCGCTACTTCTTCGAGGCCTTGAGCCTGTTCTGGCGGGCGCTGGACGACCATCTGCTCGACCAGTCGCCGCCGATCATGAGCTACAACCGCATGTTCTCGCTGTTCGGCGAGAACACCCCGGAGAACTTCAAGCTGCTCAGCGATGAGCGGCTGCGGCCGATGTCGCACCTGATGATCGACGAATTCCAGGACGTCTCGCCGCAGATCGTCTCGTGGATTCGCGCCAGCCTGCGCGAGATCCGCAGTCGCGGGCCGGCGATGCATGTCGGGCGTGGGGCGCAGCGCTCGTCGTTGCTCTGCGTGGGGGACGACTGGCAGTCGATCTACGGCTGGCGTGGCAGTTCGCCGAAGTACTTCATGGAGTTCAACAAGGAATTCCCGTCGCCAGCGACCAGCCGGGTGATGCTCAGCGAGAACTATCGCAGCCATCAGCACATCATCGACGCGGCGGAACATATCGTCCGCGCGGCGCCGGCGATTGCCGGGAAGAAGGCCAAGGCCAGCGGCGAGCCCAAGGAAGTGTTGCCGGTGAATGTGCTGGACCGCGACGACCAGGGGCTGGCGGCGCGGCTGGCGGAGCACTATCGCAACGGTGATTCAATCTTGATGCTGTTTCGAAAAAGTAGCGATAAGTTATTGATAGAAGAACATATTTTACCAATAGTTAATGTTGATTCTAGGTTGCCGACGGAAGAGCGACGCCTCAAACAGCTGACCTACCACAGCTCCAAGGGCTTGCAGGCGGATGCTGTGTTCCTGCTCGGTGACTGCCAGCACCTGACCAGTTCGCCCTACAAGAACCAGGTCTATCGCATGGCCGGCCTGGGCAAGGATGGCGACAGCGAGCCCTACGACAATGCGCAGAAGGACGAGACCCTGCGCCTGGCCTATGTCGGCATCACCCGGGCGGTGAAACATTGCTACTGGTATGTGGACAGCCCGGACACCCAGGCGGCCAATGCGCCCAAGGCGTCGGACCGGATTCCCCAGGGCAAGCCGTTCTTCGCCGACCTGCGGGCATGAAAAAGCCCGCGCAACGGCGGGCTTGAGGACAACCTGGGGCGGCTCAAGAAAAGGAGCGGCCCTAGGCTTTCAAGGCGAGTGGCGGCATGAAGGCCTCCAGCTCGTCTTCCACCGCCTCGATTATTCGTTCGACATCGGTGGCGTTCATCACGGTGGCGCAGGGGATGCCGGCAATGGCGATCATGGTCTCGCCGCTGGCACGATCGAAGAGCCGGGCGATCATGCTGCCGGGCGCATCCATGCTGGCCTCGAAGCCCATGGGGTGAAAATGCCAGCGCATCAGCTGGCAGGCGTTGGGAAAGGTGACTTTGCTGGCGGAGACTCTATTCATGGATTGCCCACCTTGTTCATTGAGCGCTTCCTTGTGCTCGCGGTAGGTATGGAAGGACCGTCAATGGACCAACCGTGGAGCTTTTAAAAATAGCACCGGGATATGACATTCAACGGCTTTTTTTCAGGCCGTTTGGCAATTGCCTTGCACTTTTTTGATGCAGGTCATTTCCGGTAGCGGTTTAGGCAAAACGCCAGTATCCAGGGGCCATGCATTGGCCATTGAAGCGCTGGAGGAACTTCGGCAAGCTGCGCCTTTCCGTCCCCCGAGTACCTTAATGTCTGCCCTTGATGATAGCCCGGCGCAAACCCAGGCCACCGGCGAGACGGTGCTGCGCTATCACCTGTGCTGGAAGCACCGCGACCTCGATGGCGTCATGGCGCTGTATCACCCGGAAATCCAGTACAACGACTTTTTCCAGAACCGCACCCTGGGCCTGGACGAGTTGCGCGAATACGTGCGCAACAGCATGCCGCGCGCGCCCGACGAGGCCCTGGAGCACAGCGACCGCATACGCCTGGACGGCAATACCGCGTTCATTCAATACCAGGTGACCCTGCGCGGCGGGCAGGGCCTGGTGTCGTTTCGCGCCAGCGAGGCGATCACCGTGCGCGACGGCTTGATCTGGCGGGTCAACGAATACGCTTCCCTGGTGCGCGAGGCGGCGCCGAGCAAGGCCGGTGGCGGCGCGCGGCCGGCGGCCAGCCGCCTGGGCCTGTCGCCGCGCCAGCTGAGTTTCATGGCCGAGGACCTGCAGCAGTATTTCGAGCGCCAGCAGCCATACCTCGACCCGGAGCTGGACCTGCAGCGGGTGGCGAAGGAGTGCGGCTACAGTCGCAACCAGATCTCCTACCTGCTCAACCAGGTGCTGGGGCAGAGTTTCTATCGCTACGTGAACCAGGCACGCCTGCAGCATTTGCTGGCGGCGCTGGACCAGGCCGCGCCGCCGCTGCGTATCGATGAGCTGGCATTCGCCGCCGGCTTCAATTCGCTGTCGGCGTTCTACAGCTGTTTCCGCCAGCACACCGGCCTCTCGCCCAAGGCTTATGCCAAGCAAATTTCTTTGCGTGCACGCGCGCAAGACAGCCCCTGAGCCCAGGCACTAGGATCGCCGCATTCGAAGTTCGGGTGGCGGAGTGCGTGTATGCCAGCGTGGCGCAACATCAGTTTATGGATGGATCAGCTCGACGAGCCGCTGCTGGCCCGGCCGTCGCTGGAGCAGGACCTGGATGTCGACGTGGCGATCATCGGCGCCGGTTATACCGGGCTGTGGACCGCCTATTACCTCAAGCGCCTGGCGCCGACCCTGAACATCGCCATCGTCGAGGCGCAGACCGCCGGCTTCGGTGCCTCCGGGCGCAACGGCGGCTGGCTGATGGGCAATCTGTTGGGGGAGGACCGGCTGCTGGCCGGGCTCAGCGTGGAGCAGCGCCGCGCCTCCTTCGACCTGCTGCACGGTATTCCCGATGAGGTGGCCAGCGTCCTTGAACGTGAAGGCATCGACTGCGATTACCGCAAGGGCGGGGTGCTGTACTGCGCCGCGCGTTACCCCGAGCAGGAAATCACCCAGCGCCGCTACCTGGACAAGCTCTACCGCCAGGGCCTCGACGAGCGCGACTACCGCTGGCTGAGCCCCGAGCAACTGGCCCGGCAGATCCGCGTGGCCAAGGCCTACGGCGGCATCTACGCGCCCCATTGCGCGACCATCCAGCCGGCGAAGCTGGTACGTGGCCTGGCGCGGGCCGTGGAGCGCCTGGGCGTGCCTATCTACGAAAACAGCCCGGTCAGCCACTGGCAGTCCGGCAGCCTGCAAACCGCCACGGCCAGCGTGCGTTGCCGCTGGATAGTGCCGGCGGTGGAGGGCTATTCGGTAACCCTGCCGCCCCTGGGCCGTTACCAGCTGCCGGTGCAAAGCCTGCTGGTGGCCACCGAGCCCTTGCCAGCCGCGACCTGGGACGAGATTGGCCTGAGCCAGGGCCAGGCGTTCAGCGAAAGCAGCCGCCAGGTCACCTACGGCCAGCGCACCGCGGATAACCGCCTGGTGTTCGGCGCCCGCGGCGGCTACCAGTTCGCCGGCAAGCTGCGCCACGACTTCGACCTGACCCGCAGCGAAGTCGAGCTGCGACGCTACCTGTTCAGCGAGCTTTTCCCGCAGCTGAAAAACGTGCGGATCACCCATTCCTGGGGCGGCAACCTGGGCATGTCGCGGCACTTCCGGCCACACATGCTCTGCGACCGTCGACACGGCATCGCCTTGTCCGGCGGCTACGGCGGCGAAGGCGTGGGCGCCAGCAACCTGGGCGGGCGGACCCTGGCCGAGCTGATTCTCGAGCGCGACAGCGAGCTGACCCGCCAGCCCTGGGTGATCCCCGAGGGTGGCCTCGACGCCTTGCGCGCCTGGGAACCGGAGCCGTGCCGCTGGCTGGGCTACAACGCGATCATTCGCAGCTTCGTCCATGAAGACCAGACCCTGGCCAACCCGGCCACGCCGCCCTGGCGCCGCCGCCTGGCCAGCCGGGTGGCGGGTTTCATGGAAGGGCTGATGCACTGAGCCAGGTTTTTTACAGCGGTTTTTCCATCGACAGGTAACGCCATGAGCATCACTCAATTCAAGAACACCGCCCACGCCACCCTGGAGCAGTCGGCCCCGGTGGCCGTGCCCCTGGGCAGCCCGGTCGCCGTGACTTCGGTGACCTGCGTCGAGCGCAACGACGGCGTCGAAACCGGCATCTGGGAGTGCACGCCCGGGCGCTGGCGGCGGCAGATCGTTGCGCAGGAGTTCTGCCATTTCATCCAGGGGCGTTGCACCTTCACTCCGGACAACGGCGAACCCCTGCTTATAGAAGCCGGCGATGCACTGATGTTGCCGGCCAACAGCACCGGGACCTGGGACATCCAGGAAACCGTGCGCAAGACCTATGTGTTGATTTTCTGATCCTTTGATTGCCTGCCAATAAAAACAACCCACACAGGAATCGCCCCATGATCCGTAAAAAACCGGCTTTATCGCTGTGCGTGCCGTTGCTGCTGGTGGCTTCCTTCAGCCAGGCGGCCGAAACCGTGAAGATCTACAACTGGTCGAGCTACATCGCCCCGGACACCCTGAAGAACTTCCAGAAGGAAACCGGCATCGGTTTCAGCTACGACGTCTACGACAGCAACGAAACCCTGGACGGCAAGCTGATGACCGGTCGCTCCGGTTATGACGTGGTGTTTCCCTCCAACCACTTCATGGCCCGGCAGATCGAGGGCGGGGCGCTGAAGAAGCTCGACAAGAGCCAGTTGCCGAACTGGAAGAACCTCAACCCGGTGCTGCTCGAGGCCTTGCAGACCAACGACCCGGGCAACGAGCACGGCTTCCCGTACCTCTGGGGCAGTACCGGGATCGGCTACAACGTCGCCAAGGTCAAGGCGGTGCTGGGGGACAACGCGCCGGTGGATTCCTGGGACCTGATCTTCAAGCCCGAATACATGCAGAAGCTGCAGAAGTGCGGGGTGGCGATCCTCGACAACGGCCCCGAGCTGCTGCCGGCGGCGCTGAATTACCTGGGCCTGCCGCACCACAGCAAGAACCCCGAGGACTACAAGAAGGCCGAAGCGTTGCTGCTGAAGATCCGGCCTTACGTCAGCTACTTCCATTCCTCCAAGTACACCGGCGACCTGGCCAATGGCGATATCTGCGTGGCGGTGGGCTTCTCCGGCGATGTGCTGCAAGCCGATAGCCGGGCCAAGGAAGCCAAGAACGGCGTGGAAATCGGTTATGCGATTCCCAAGGAAGGCGCGCCGATCTGGTTCGACATGGTGGCCATGCCCAACGACGCGCCGGACGAAAAGGCCGGGTACGCCTACATGAACTACCTGCTGCGCCCGGAGGTGATGGCCGAGATCACCAACCATGTGCACTACGCCAACGGCAACGAGCAGGCCGACAGCCTGGTCGACCCGGCCATCAAGAGCGACACCAAGGTCTACCCGAGCCCGGACATGATGGGCAAGCTGTTCGCCCTGGAAGCCATGCCGCTGAATATCGACCGGATCCGCACCCGGGTGTGGAACAAGATCCGTACCGGTAGCTGAGACATTGCGCCGCTCCCCGATCTGGCGACCGGGGAGCGCTGCCTTTATTGCGTTATCTTCAGTCGCATCGCCAGCAGCACGCCCAGCAGCGCGGCCGCCAGCACCAGCGCCGCCGGGGCGGACCAGCCGGCGTAGGCGACGGCGGCACTCAGGGCGATGGGCGCGAGCACCTGGCCCAGGTAGTTGCCTTGCATCACCAGGCCCAGGCACAGCGGGACCAGCGCGGGCTGCGGCGAAGTCAGCGAGGTGCTGGCGAGGATAGTGGCGGGGAGCATGCCGGCCACCGCGCAAAAGAAGAAACACAAGGGGATCACCAGATCGGTCGGCGTGGCCGAGAGGAAGATGCCCATCCCGGAAAGCCCCATGACGATACTGGTGCCGGCAAGCAGGACTTGCGGGCGGACGCCGCGTGACAGCAGCAGGCCGGCGCCGATGTTGCCGATGATATTGACCGCCACCACCGCGGCGCTGACCAGCCCGGCGCTGGTGATCGACAACCCGACGCGCTGCATGAGGAACACCGGCAGGAAGGCCATCACCGCGAAGAACTGCAGGTTGTAGGCGGTGAACATCAGCGCCATCAGCAGCGGCTGGCGGGCGCGCAGCACGCTGCTCAGGGAGTGGCGCAAGCCGGATTGCGGTTGGTGGCGCAGCGCCAGCGAGTCCCTGGGTGTGGTCAGCGGCAACAGCAGGGCCGCCAGCAAGGTAAGGGCCGCGCCCGCGATCCAGCCCTGTTGCCAGCCCCCCAGCAATGGCCCGATAAGCATCGAGGTGCCGATACCGAACGCCATGAAGGTGCTCCAGATACCGAACACCAGATTGCGTTTGTGCGCCGGGACCAGGCGGTTGAGCACCGCCGGTGCCGCGACCACCACCATGACGAACCCCAGGCCTTCGACAAAACGCGTGGCCAGCAGCCCGTGGAAGTCATGCAGGCTGGCACCCAATGCGCTGGCGGCGCACATGATCAGCAGGCCGAGGGCCAGCAGATAACGGTCGCCCCAGCGCTGCACAAGGATGCCGGCGGCGATGCCGCCAAACACCCCGACCAAGGGGAAGGCCGACATGACCCAGCTCAGGGACTCCAGGGAGCGGCCGAACTCCTGTTGCAACTCGGGCAGGGCGATGGTGGCCTTGCCGATATGCAGCGCCGCGGCAATGCCGGCAAACAGCACGTTGAACACCGCGGGCCAATAGGCGGTATCGGCGACGGCGTAGCTGAGGGTGTCTGGCTTGGTTGAGGTCATGGGCTTCTCCGAAGGCAGGCGCGCGAGGATGGTCGGGGTGCGGCGCGCCACTGGGTCGGAGCTGACTGTAAAAGTTAAAGTTGACTTCAAGTCAATCGACAAAAACGGGATGTTGCGTTCTGTCCATGACGTCATTCAGCGGCTGATCCCGCCGGGCGCAATGCCCGGGCGGAACGGTGCCAGAAGCGGGGTGGTGATAGTGTCGACGCCCGGTCGGGCGCCGTGGGTGAGGCGTCAGGCTTCAGGTGAACTGGGTGTTTTCCGGCAGCAGGGCGCCGCCATCGACGATCAGGGTCTGCCCGGTGATATAGCTGGCCTGTTCGGACGCGAGAAACAGCATGGCATGGGCAATATCCTGCGGGCTGCCCAGGCGCTTGAGCGGGATGCCCCTGGCCAGGGCCGCGCAATCGCCAAGGTTGGCCATGGCCTGGGTGGCGATCAGGCCGGGTTCGACGCCATTGACGGTGATCCGGTGTTCGGCCAGTTCCAGGGCCGCCGCGCGGATGAAGCCGTTGACCCCGGCCTTGGACGCGGCGTAGTGGGACAGCCCGGGAATCGCCGTGCGCGGCCCGGTCACCGAAGAGGTGATGACGATGCGCGGGTGTTCGGCCCGGCATAACGCCGGCAGCGCCGCCTGGGTCAGCCAGAAACAGCTCTTGAGGTTCACCGCCAGGGTCGACTCGAGGATTTCGTCCCTCAGGTCGCGCAGGTTCTCCATCGGAAACACCGCGGCGTTGTGCACCAGCAGGTCCAGCCCGCCAAAGGTCCTGAGGGTGGCGGCTACCGCCTGGTTGGCCGCGGCCCGGGTGCTCAGGTCCACGGTCAGCAGCTCGGCGCTGCCGCCGGCTTCGCGGATCAGGCGCAGGGTCTCGGTGCCCGAGGCTTCGCTGCGGGTGGCGAGCATTACCTTGGCGCCCTGGGCGGCGAAGACTTGCGCGATGGCGCGGCCAATGCCTTGGCCGGAGCCGGTGACCAGGGCGATACGGCCGGTGAGGTCGAGCATCATGGGTTTTCTCCTTGAGTGACGGTGCCCAGGCATTCGTCCAGCAGACGGTTGTGCAGGTCGACGTCGTCGCTGGTGGCCGCCGGGCACAGCAGCGCCATGTTGTGGAACGGGGTCAGCAACACCCCGCGGTTGAGCAGGTAGAGATGCAGGTAGGCCTCGATCAGGCCATGACGGGCATGGTGGGCTTCGCCGCCGTTGCGCGGCGCGTGGTCCATGAACAGGTATTCGACCCGGGCGCCGATCCGCGTCACGTGCCAGGGCAGGCGGTGCTTGGCGATCAGCGCCTGGACCCCGGCCCGCAGGCGCTCGGCCAGGGCGATCATGTGCGCGTAGTTGGCTTCGCTCATGACCTCGCTGAAGGTGGCGCGCATGGCCGCCATCTGCAGGGCGTTGCCGGCCAGGGTGCCGCCGAAGCCGAAGTGGTTGATCGCCTGCCCGGGCTGGAAGTGCGGCAGCACCTGCCAGATGCGCTCGGCCATGGCCTGGCTGGTCCCCCAGACGGCGGTGGGGATGCCGCCGGCGATGCATTTGCCGAGCACGAAGAAGTCCGGTTGCAGGCCGTGTTCGCCGCTGTAGCCGGCCGGGCCGCAGGAGATGGTGTGGGTTTCGTCGATGATCAGCGGCACATCGAAACGCCGGGTCAGCTCGCGCAAACCATCGTGGAAGCCGGGGGCAGGCGGGACCATGCCGACGTTGGTCATGAAGGGCTCGGTCAGCACCGCGGCCACATCGCCATGGGCCAGTGCCGCCTCCAGTGCCGGCAGGTCGTTGAACTCCACCAGCCGGGTGGTGGCGTCGTGCCGCAGGCCATTGGCGTGCACGCCTTCGCGGGGAATCATCTGGCCGTCGGCGTCGAACTCGACCTGGGACTCGTCGACGCTGCCGTGGTAGTTGCAGTTGAACACCAGCACTTTCTCCCGGCCGGTGATCATCCGGCACAGGCGCAGCACGAAACGGTTGGCGTCGGTGGCGGAGGTGGTGACCTGCCAGAACGGCAGGCCGAAGCGCCGTACCAGTTCCTCGCCGACCCACAGGCTGTCGGCGGTCGGCAGCATCAGGGTCGAGCCGTGCCGGGCCTGGTGGGCGATGGCGTCGGCCACGGCGGGCTGGCCATGGCCGAACATGGCGCCGGTGTCGCCCAGGGCGAAGTCGACGTAGCGGTTGCCGTCGCAGTCGGTCAGCGTCGCGCCCTGGGCGTCGGCCACCAGGATCGGGTACAGCCCCGGCCATTGCTGCATCCAGTGCAGCGGCGCGCCGTACAGCCAGTGCTTGAGGTTTTCCCGGTAGAAGCCGGCGGAACGCGGGTGGCGTTCGGCGAACAGCTGCAGCTCGGATTGGTAACGGCTGGCGACGCGGTCGAGATTGAGGCCGAGGGTCATGATTGGAGTCCTGTGGGATTTAGAGGAGGAAGGCGGGGCCTGGGTAGCCGCTGCCGAGCTATAGCGAGGCTGCGATCGGCAACGCAGTTGCCGCGAAACCTGCGCTTGCGGTGCGTCAGGCGGAACGCGTTGCCCGGATTGCGCCCGCTGCGCGGTCGATCGCAGCCTCGCTGTCGCTCGGCAGCGGCTACAGGTGGCTACAGGCGGCTACGGGTTGGCATCAGGTGTAATCGGTGCGGTTCAGCACATGGGCGAGGGCGCCCACCGGGAAGTTGCTGGGGGTGGCGAAGTCGGTGCCCTGGTAGCCGAAGATCTTGCCGTCGGTCCTGCCCGCTTGCAGGTCGATCAGCACCAGGCCCAGGGTCGGCACGATCTTTTCGCGCCAGACGAACAGGTACAGCTGTTCGGCGATCTTGTAGCAATGGCAGCGATCGGTGTCCGCCAGGCCCTGCTCGACGCCCTTGAGGCATTGCCAGCTGTAGAAGTTGCGGTTCAGGTAAACGTGCTCGTAGGCCTCGGTGGCGCTGTAGATGTACTGGTTGCGCAGGCCGACCAGCTCTTCGCTCAGCGCGTGTTGCGCGCTGCTGGCGCTGTGCGGTGCGTCGATGCTGCCATGGATGAACTGGGCCTGGACGCTGGTCAGCTCGCGGCCGGACAGGGCGCGGCTGAACAGATCGACCCGGGTCTCGGCCTGGCTTGGCATCTGCCCGATCACCGCGGTGAAGAGGTTCCGGCCCAGGTCGAGGATCAGGCTCACCGAGTGGACCTGGCCGTTCTCCGACTTGAGAAAGTCCACCAGGTAAATGCCGGAACGTATTGAAGTGGCTCGATAAATAGCCTCGCCGCAGGCTTGGCTTTCAGTGTCCCGCCAATGCAGCGTCTGTGAGCCGAACAGGTGTTCGATGCGCCAGCCGTTGGCGAAATGCAGGGTCAGGCTGCGGCCGTTGAGGTCATCCAGGCTGGGCAGGACATGGTTGTCGGCGGCAAAGCCTTCGGCCAGGGCGCCAACGGTAATCCATTCGGGTTGCAGGTTCATGAGGGCGGTTCTTGTCGATGAAGGAGAACCTCATGTTCAGCGTGCAAGCCCTTGTTGCCCATCAACCGAATGGTTGAGGCGCGACGGTTTTTTACAGGAACAGCGCGCTCACCAGCTCGGTGCGGTTGTTCACCCCGACCTTGCGGAACAGGTTGATCAGGTGGGTCTTGACCGTCGGCAGGCCCAGCGCCAGTTGCTGGGCGATGGTCTTGTTGCAGGCGCCGTCGCGCAGCAGCCAGGCGATCTGCCGCTCCCGGGGCGTGAGGGCCTCCAGGCGTTCGTCGTGGCGCGAATAGGGCGCCTGGGCGGCGATTTCCAGCAGGCCTTGCAGCACATGCAGGGTGCTCAGTTCGTCAGGTTGGAACGGGCCCAGGCTGGCGTCGCGCAGTAGGGACAGGCCGGCGATCGGGCTGCCGCTGGCATTGCGCGCGAGGATCTCCACCACATCCAGCACCCCATGGCGTTGCAGGAAGCCCTGGTAAACCTCGGTTTCATGCCGACCCTGCTGGGCCATGCCCATGTGCAGCGACAGCACCGGGCGGCCCGCCGCCACGCAGTTACGCGGGCGCAGTGGGTCGTAGTGCCGGTAGCGTTGCAGGTAGGCCTCATGCATCTGCTGGCTCATGTGATACAGCGAGAAATGCTCGGCCTGCAGCTGCGCGTCGATGCGGTAGAAGGCGCACAGGGTCGCTGGCACCACCCGGGTAAAGGCGCCGATGCAGCGCTGGCCGAGTTCATGGGCGTTGGGCAGGGGGCTGTTGAGGCTATGGGTACTGATCATCGAAGGGCTCCTGGCGGATACTGACGGCTTCGCGTCAATGGGCAGAAGAAGCGGGCAAGTCGCGATGCAGTATGGACATTGTCGGGAATGTCGGAGGGCAAAAAAACGCTGCCGGTTCCAACGCCCGGGAGGCGAGGGACACGGCAGCGGCTATCAGGGCCTCAGCGGCGGGCCTGGGTGAAGCCCAGCTCCAGGGCCGCGACTATGGCGTCGATCTGCGGTGGCTGGATCACCAGCGGCGGCGACAGGATGATCTTGGTCCCCACCGGACGCACCATCACCCCATTGTCGCGAGCGATCTGCGCCACCTGGTTGGCATAACCGCCCATGGGGTCGATCGGCTCGCGGGTGCTCTTGTCGGCCACCAGGTCGAGGGCGATCATCAGGCCCTTGCCGCGCACTTCACCGACGCTGTCGAAGCGTTCGGCGAACGGCAGCAGCTTATTGAGCATGTAGTCGCCCATTTTCGCGGCGTTGGCCGGCAGGTCTTCCTTGACCACGATGTCGAGGCTGGCCAGGGCCGCCGCGCACGCCACCGGGTGCCCGGAGTAGGTGTAGCCGTGCATGATCGCGCCGGTGAAGTTGGCGTTCTTGCTGAACGCCGACTCGATCCGCTCGTTGACCACCGTGGCGCCCAGCGGGATGTAGCCGGAGGTGATGCCCTTGGCCAGGCACATGATGTCGGGTTTCACGCCCCACAGGCGGCTGCCGAACATCGAGCCGCTGCGGCCGAAACCAGTCACCACTTCGTCGGCGATCAGCAGCACGCCGTACTTGTCGCAGACCTCGCGGATCAGCGGCCAGTAGTTGGCCGGCGGCACTATCACGCCGCCGGCGCCCTGGATCGGCTCGGCGATAAAGGCCGCGACGGTGTCGGGGCTCTGGAACTGGATTTCCCGCTCGAGCAGGTCGGCGCAGATCTTGCCGAGTTCTTCCGGGTCCTGGCTGTAGGGGTTGCGGTACAGCCACGGGGTGTCGACGTGGAAGCAGCCGGGCAGCAGGGGCTCGTAGTTGCGCCGGAACACCGTGTTGCCGTTGACCGAGGCGCCGCCGAAATGGGTGCCGTGGTAGCCCTGGCGCAACGAGATGAACTTGGTGCGATCGGCCTGGCCTTCGAGTTTCCAGTACTGGCGGGCCAGTTTCAGCGCGGTCTCGATGGCGTCCGAGCCGCCGGAGCTGAAGGCCACGCGACGCATGCCCTCGGGTTCCAGCAGGTTCATCACCACCCGCGACAGCTCTTCGGCGCGCGGATGGCTGACGCCGTCGAACAGCTGGAAGTATTCCAGTTCGTCCAGTTGGGCAGTGATCGCCGCCTTCACTTCCTTGCGGTTGTGGCCGACGTTGACGTTCCACAACCCGGCGACGCCATCCACCAGTTGGTGGCCCTGGTCGTCGTACACATAGCAGCCATCGCCGCGGACAATACGAATCGGCTCGCGTTGTTGCATTTCGTTGGGGTGCAGCATGGGATGCCAGAAGCGGCTTGGTTCGCTCACGTTGAGTCTCCTGAAAACGCACGGACAGCGTGGGACATAGTAGTGCGCCCTTTACCGGATGCGTGCTTGCCTCTGTGTGCCAGGTACTTGATCGCCACTGCCATCGATCCGCTGTCCCTGATTTCGCTATCCACCTGGAAAACCGTGTTGGCAGGATTTACGACCGCTGCGCGGCCGAGCGCAGGCTTCGCCAGCGGCTACAGGGCACGCGGCGCTTGTGTAGCCGCTGCCGAGCTCGCGAGGCTGCGATCGGTTGCGAAGCAACCGTAAATCCTGAGTCCGCAATCTGTCTGGAAAAACGCGTTGGCAGGTTTGGCGACGGCTGCGCCGCCGATCGCAGACTGCGCCAGCGGCTACAGGGCACGCGGCGTTGTGTAGCCGCTGCCGAGCTCGCGAGGCTGCGATCGGTTGCGAAGCAATCGCAAATGCTGAGTCCGCGGTCTATCTGGATAGATACGCCAGTGGCGGCAAAAGCGTGTGTCGCGGTTTCCCTGGCAGCCAGTGGCAAGTTTCGCGGCAGCCAGGATCAAGACGCTGGCCGGCGTTGGTCTCAGAGTTCGATCCATGAGGCCAACTAGCGAGGATTGCCCATGAGTATTGCCATCGACCCACGTGTCGCCGCCTTTATCGACAGCCAGCACGGCCTGTTGATCGACGGGCGCAGCCAGCCGGCCTTGTCCGGTGCGCAGATGCCGGTGTTCAACCCGGCCACCGGCGAAGAGCTGACCCGCGTCGCCGCCGGCGCCGACGCCGATATCGACCTGGCCGTGGCCGCCGCGCGACGGGCCTTCGAGGGGCCCTGGGCGGCGCAGCGCCCGGCGGATCGCGAGCGCCTGCTGCTGAAGCTGGCGGATCTGCTGGAAGCCCACGGCGAGGAACTGGCGCAGCTGGAAACCCTCAACAACGGCCAGTCGATCCACCTGGCCCGAGCCCTGGAAGTTGGCGCCGCTGCCGAGTTCACCCGCTACATGGCGGGCTGGGCGACCAAGATCGAAGGCAAGAGCCTCGACCTGTCCATCGCCGCCGTTCCCGGCGCCCGCTACCGCGCCTATACGGTGCCGGAGCCGGTGGGCGTGGTCGGGGCCATCGTGCCGTGGAATTTCCCCTTGTTGATGGCCATCTGGAAGATAGTGCCGGCCCTGGCCTGCGGCTGCACCGTGGTGCTCAAGCCGGCCGACGAAACCCCGCTGACCGCCTTGCGCCTGGGCCAGTTGTGCCTGGACGCCGGGATCGCCCCGGGGGTGGTCAACGTGGTCACCGGCAGCGGCGCCCAGGCCGGCGCGGCCCTGTCCGCGCACAAGGGCATCGACAAGCTGGCGTTCACCGGTTCGACCCAGATCGGCAAGGTCATCGGCCATGCGGCGGTGGACAACATGACCCGGTTTTCCCTGGAGCTGGGCGGCAAGTCGCCGGTGATCGTGCTCGATGACTGCGACCCCCAGGCCGCGGCCGCCGGCGCCGCCGGGGCGATCTTCTTCAACCAGGGGCAGGTCTGCACCGCCGGTTCGCGCCTGTATATCCAGCGGGCGATCTTCGACCAGGTGCTGGAGCGCCTGGCGGCCATCGCCGGCTCCCTGAGCATCGGCCCCGGGCTGGACGAACAGGCACAGATCAACCCGCTGATTTCCGCCAAGCAGCAGAAGCGCGTGCTGGACATGATCGGCCAGGGCGTGGCCGACGGCGCCCGGGTGCTGTGCGGCGGGGTCGCCTATGGCGAGCAGGGCTTCTATGTGCGGCCGACGGTACTGGCCGACGTGCACGCGGGCATGCAGGTGGTGCGCGAGGAAATCTTCGGCCCGGTGGTGGTGGCCACGCCTTTCGACGATATCGACGAGGTGGTGGCGCTGGCCAACGACAATCAGTACGGGCTGGGGGCGAGCATCTGGTCCAACGACCTGGCCAAGGTCATGGACCTGATCCCGCGGATCAAGGCCGGCACGGTCTGGGTCAATGCCCACAACATGCTCGACCCGTCGATGCCGTTTGGCGGCTACAAGCAATCGGGCATCGGTCGCGAAATGGGCCATGCGGCGATCGAGGCGTACACCGAGAACAAGTCGGTGTGCATCGCATTCTGACCTGTAGCCGCTTGCCGCAGGCTGCGATCGCGCCCGTAGGGTGCGCAAGATCTCAAGATCGCCGAAGGCCTTCGGCCTTATCGCAGCCTGCGCCAGCGGCTACAGTCGGATGCAGTCATCCGGCGACTGCAGGCTGCGCAGACAGCCAGTAACACGCACGCCCGGCGTGCCCTTGAAATGCCTAGAACAACAACATCACCCATGCTTTCGAGGTTTAGCACCATGTCTTTCAACGACAGACTCACCCGCCACCTGAACCAGGGCGTGGTCGGCTTTCCCACGGCCCTGGCCAGCGCCGTCGGCCTGATCATGGCCAGCCCGGTGATCCTCACCGCCACCACCGGCTTCGGCATCGGCGGCGGGGCGTTCGCCGCGGCCATGCTGATCGCGATGCTGATGATGCTCGCGCAATCGACGACCTTCGCCGAAGCGGCCTGCATGATTCCCACCACCGGCTCGGTGTATGACTACCTGGCCTGCGGCCTGGGGCGCTTCTTCGCGATCACCGGGACCATTTCCGCCTACCTGATCGTGCATGTGTTCGCCGGCACGGCGGAAACCATCCTCAGCGGCGTCATGGCCCTGGTGAACTTCGAGTCCCTCAACACCCTGCTGGAACAGAGCGGCAGCGCCTGGCTGGTGGGTGTCGGGCTGGTGATCTTCTTCGGCCTGCTGAACGCCGTGGGCATCACCGCGTTCAGCCGGGCCGAGGTGATCCTCACCTTCGGCATGTGGACCACCCTGATCATCTTCGGCGTGGTCGGGGTGTTCAAGGCGCCGGCGGTGGAGCTGAGCGGCTGGTTCGGCGAGTCGATGGTCGGCACCGACCTGACCACCATTCTTTCGCTGGTGGGCATGGCCATGTTCATGTTCGTCGGTTGCGAGTTCGTCACGCCGCTGACGCCGGAGGTGCGCAAGGCGGCGAAAACCATTCCCCGGGCCATGGCCCTGGGGCTGGTGGGGGTGGCCACCTGCATGTTCATCTACGGCGCGGCGATGAAGCGCCAGGTGGCGAACAGTGCGCTGAGCGAAGACGGCAGCGTGCACCTGCTGGACACGCCCATGGCCATCCCGCAGTTCGCCGAGCAGGTGATGGGGCCGTACGGGCGGATCTGGCTGGGCGTCGGCCTGCTGTTCGCCGGGGCAGCGACCATCAACACGCTGATGGCCGGGCTGCCGCGCATCCTCTATGGCATGGCGCTGGACGGCGCGCTGCCCAAGGCCTTCACCTACCTGCACCCGCGCTTCAAGACGCCGCTGCTGTGCATCGCCGTGGCGGTGCTGATTCCCTGCCTGCACGCCTGGTGGCTGGGCGGCAGCACGGACAACATCATGCACCTGGTGCTGGCCGCGGTCTGCGCCTGGAGTACCGCCTACCTGCTGGTGACCCTGGCGGTGGTGGTGCTGCGTATCCGTCGTCCGGATTTGCCGCGGGCCTACAAGTCGCCCTGGTTCCCGCTGCCGCAGATCGTCTCGTCGATCGGCATCCTCCTGGGCATGTGGTTCATCACGCCGCCGGGGATGAACCCGCGGGACATCTACGTGCCCTTTGGCAGCATGCTCGGCCTGACGGCGATCTATGCGCTGGTCTGGACGGTCTTCGTGCAGAAGGTCAACCCATTCCGCCCGGTGCCGGTGGAAGAGGTGCTGGAGAATGCCTTCAACCTGCAATCCCCTGAAACCCAAGCGCAGACCCTGCCTGGAGCCAAGCCCAATGAGCAGTACAAGCTGGCGGCAAAACCTCTCTGAGTTCTGGCGGCGGCCACCCTCGGGTTATCGCCCGGGGGTGACCCTGAGCCAGTTGCGCCGCGACCTGCCAGGGCTCGACTGTGCCGCGCAGGCCCCCGGGCTGGCGCACTTCACCTGGGCTGAGGAGGGCTTGGGCTTCGAGGTCCAGGAGCTGCCACAGGCGCAATTCCTGATGCATCTGGTGGTCTGCGAATTTCGCCTGCGCGTCCCCGGTTCGCCGGGGCCGCAGGCGCGGATCGATATCCGCCATACCGGCGCGATCCGTCGCCAGGGCGTCGCTGCAGGCCTGAAGCAGGGCGCTCAAGAAGAGTGGGCAGGGCTGTTGCAGCAGCTGCACAGCGATCCGCAACTGCTGGCGGCGTTGCTGCCGCTGGACTTCAAGCGCCTGCAACTGCAGCGCGACGAGCAGGGCTGGCTGGTGCGCCTGGAGCATTTCGGCGCCAGCGAGGTGGTCAACCGGCTGCCCGGTTTCCGCCGTTATATCCGTCTGAGCGCCGAGCAGCGTGGCGCCTTGCTGGCGGCTTTCAAACGTCTGCATTCCCTGTTGCGCAATCACTGAGCCATGCCCACCCGTGCTGGCACAGCCCGTGCTTAGGCTATAACAGACTATCCATTGCGCCGCGCTTCCTTGCCCGGCAAATAGATAACATGTTAATGATATCGCCATAACAACAAAGGCGGTTTCAGCCGGCTTCTGGAGGTGCACAGTGCTTGCTTCGCAAAGTTTCGGTTCCTGGATTGACGCATTGCAGGGGGTTTGCGGTCGCTTCGACGCCCGCCAGGCGTTGAACTCGGCGTTGTTCATCGGTGAAGTCGGCTTGCGCGACTACGCCGGGCTCGAAGTGGCGCAGATCCGCACCAATGCCGGACTGATCTCGCGCAAAAGCACCAGCGTCGATCACGAAGACGACCGCTTCTGCTTCTTGATCATGCAGCGCAGCGGCCATGCCCAGATCAGCCAGGGCGGCGAGCGCATCGAACTGGCGCCGGGGGAAATGGCCTTGCTGGACTCCGCCGGGGCCTGTGAAATTGTCCCTCACGGCTTGATCGAACATGCCTCGCTGCATTTGTCCCGGGACGAGGTGTATCGCCATCTGCCGGCGCAGCAGCGCAAGTTCGGCAAGCTCTCGCAGAATTGCGCCAGTGGCCGTTTGATGCGCCTGCTGGTGGAGCAGATCTGTGGCGACGAGCTGCAAGGTTGCGCCGCCCAGCAGGAAGGCCAGGCGTTGCAGGAAGCGCTGATCGCCTTGCTCGGCCCGACCCTGCGCCAGACGCCCGGCGCGAGCCTCGACGGCTACGACAGCCAGCACGGCGGTTGCCTGCGCAGCCAGGCCCGGCAGCTGATCAACCAGTCCCTCACCGAGCCCAACCTGACCCCGGTATCACTGGCCAGCCAGATGAATATCTCGGTGCGCCAGCTGTACCGGCTGTTCGAAGAGCAGGGCGACAGCGTCTGCCGTTTCATCCAGCGCGCGCGCCTCGACCGCAGCGCGGCGGACCTGAGCAACCCGCGCCTGCGCCACGCGTCGATCACCGACATTGCCTTCAAGTGGGGGTTCACCGACTCGGCGCACTTCAGCCGCACCTTCAAGAAGCATTTCGAGCAGTCGCCACGGGATTACCGGGCTCGTTCGCTGAACGCCTGAGGTCCGATCAACCCCAATCCTGTAGGAGCGAGCTTGCTCGCGATAGGGCCGGTGCATTCAACAGGGTTGTCGCCCGCAGGATTGCCATCGCGAGCAAGCTCGCTCCTACAGTTGGGCTGGTTTGCCTGTAGGAGCCAGCGAGCTTGCTCGCGACAAAACCGGTGATGCCTTACGGATTCTCCAAGTCGTGCCCCAGGGACTGGATAAACAGCGAGAACAGTTCCGGCTGTGAAGAAATGTCCAGCTTGGCGTAGAGATGGCGCCGGTGCACCTTGATGGTGTCCGGCGAGATCTTCAGCCGCTCGGCCATGGCCTTGGAAGAAAAACCGCGGAGGATCAGCCGGGCGATCTCCACTTCCCGATCCGACAAAACGCCACAGCCGAAATGACTGAGGGCGTCGCGGATCTGGCTGGCCATTTCTTCCGCGGCGGGCGCTGGCGGACGCTGGTTGCTTTGCTGCCAGTGCTGCTGCATCAGCGGCAGGACCCAGGCCGAGAAGGTGGTGAGCTGGCCGATTTCCTCGGCGCTGAAGGGTCGCTGCATGCCCAGCGACAGGGACAGGGTGCCGGCCTCCGGGATCTGCAGGATGAACTGCAGCTCGTCCTCCAGCACGTTGTCGTGGAAGTAGCTGGAGAAATATTCGGTCTGCCGGAAATGGTCCGGCGCCACTTCTTCCAGGCGGTACAGGCCGTTGGGGTAGCCCTCGCGGCAGGCCTGGAAAAACGGGTCCAGCAGGTACAGGCCGTTGAGGTAGGTGAGCATCGACGCTGGCTTGTCCGAGGGCTCGGCATCGTATTCCTCGAGGGCGATGGGCAGGCCGTTGTGGGGATAGAAGATCGCCAGGGCGTTATCGAACGGCAAGGCCTGGTGCAGCAACAGCACCAGTTGCTTCCAGAAGCGCTCGCCGCCGATCTGCGAGAGGGTGCGCCCGAGTCCGGCATGCATGCCGATTTCCCTGAACAGAGTGATCAAATAGGTGGCTCCGCGTCGATGTTGCTGTGGCCTGGCGTGCTGCTTTGCGCCAGCTGGAAGCACGGTTTCGGCGATTTGCCCGGCCACGTCAAGGGGGAGTACTCCAATAGGGGAATTGGCCCTGTACCCCCGGCTGCCTAAAGTGGCCTCCATCAAGTGCGACCCAGAGCGCATCCGCCTGACATTCTTCGTTTCTGCCTCAGACCAAAAATAACCACGAGGATAACGACATGAGCTCTCCCTGCGCGCCGCAAGGCGCCCTGAAACCCACGCTGAGCGTGTTCGATGTGGTGGCCATTACCGTGTCGGGCGTGACCCCGGCCAGTTCGGTCTTCGTCATCGCGCCGTTCGCCATTCACCAGGCCGGCAGCGGGGTGTTCCTGGCCTTTGTCATGGCCGGGCTGCTGGCCCTGATGTTCGCCTTCTGCTATGCCGAACTGGGCCGCGCCCACAACAGCGCCGGCGGCGAATATGTGTACGCCAAGCGGGTGTTCGGCGGCATGGCCGGTTACGCGACCTTTCTCACGGTGCTGGTGATGTTGCTGTTCATTCCGCCGGTGCTGGCCACCGGCGCGGCGACTTACCTGAACAACGCCCTGGGCACGCGTTTCGATTCGCAGACTGTGGCCCTGGTGATCGTGGTCTGTAGCTATGCGCTGGGCATCCTCAATATCAAGCTCAACGCCTGGATCACCGGAACCTGCCTGCTGCTGGAGATTGCCGCGCTGCTGGTGATCGTGTTCCTGGGCTTCGGCAACGCCTCGCAGCCGGCGAGCATCCTGCTGCAACCGCAGATCGTCGAGAACGGCGTGCTGCACATGGCGCCCTGGGCCCTGGTGATCGGCGCGGTGGGTATCGGCCTGTTTTCCTACAACGGTTACGGCCCGGCGGTGCTGCTGGCCGAAGACATGAAATGCAAGGGGCAGGGCGTGCACAAGGCGGTGCTCTGGTCGCTGGCGCTGGTGGTGATCATCGAACTGGTGCCGCTGACCGCGCTGCTGATCGGCGCGCCGTCCCTCAGCGCCATGCTCGCCAGCCCCGATCCCATTGGCTATCTGCTCACCAGCCACGGCAACGAAACCCTGTCGCGGGTGGTCAGCGCCGGGATCTTCCTGTCGGTGTTCAATGCGATTGTCGCCATCGTGATCCAGATCGGCCGGGTGGTGTTCTCCAGTGGCCGCGATGCCTTGTGGACGCCGGGCATCAACCGCCTGTTCACGCGCATTCATCCGCGCTGGGACTCGCCGTGGCTGGCCACGCTGTTCCTGGCCGTTCCCTCGGCGGTGCTCAGCTTCAGCTCGAACCTGGCCGACCTGACCTCGTTCAGCGTGCTGCTGATCATGCTGGTGTACCTGATCGTCGCCCTCAGCGCGCTGATGAGCCGGGTGCTGCTGCGCGATCGCGCCCACCCGTACCGCATGCCGCTGTGGCCGTTGCCGGCGCTGCTGGCGGTGATCGGCGCCGGTTATCTGTTGTTCAATCTGTTCCTGGACGCTTCGCTCAGGGACATCATGGTGATCGTCGGCCTGCTGGCGCTGTCGGTGATCCTGTATGGCACCAACGGCCGGTTCAGCCCGGCGTTCCAGAAACTCTAAGGAGAAGTCATGCGCGCACGTCAATTGGGGATCAGCCTGGGCCTGGGTACTCCCGGCCCCTTCAATGCCATCACCGATGTTCCGGGGGTACGGGTAGGCCACAGCACCCTCAGGACCACGGTCGACGGCAAGCAGGTGCGTACCGGGGTGACCCTGATCCAGCCCCGCGAAGGCTTTGCCCGGCTGCAACCCTGTTTCGCCGGCTGCCATGTGCTCAACGGCAACGGCGATGCCACCGGGCTGGAGTGGATCCGCGAGGCGGGCCTGCTGACCACGCCGCTGGCCATCACCAACACCCACAGCGTCGGCGTGGTGCGCGATGCGCTGATCGCCGAGGAACACGCAAGCCTGGCGGACCCTTCGGAATACTGGTGCATGCCGGTGGTGATGGAGACCTACGACGGCCTGCTCAACGACATCTGGGGCCAGCATGTCGGCCCGCAGCAGGTCCGCGAGGCGCTGGCCAATGCCGAGTCCGGGCCGGTGCGCGAGGGCGCGGTGGGCGGCGGCACCGGCATGATCTGCCATGAGTTCAAGGGCGGGATCGGCACGGCTTCGCGCCGGGTGCCGGGGGAGCAGGGCGGCTACACGGTCGGCGCGCTGGTGCAGGCCAACCACGGCAAGCGCGAGGAGTTGCGGGTCGACGGTTATCCGGTGGGGCGGCAATTGACTGGCATTCCGTCGCCCTTCGCCCAGCGCGGTACGCCGGGCATGGGCTCGATCGTGGTGATCCTGGCCACCGACGCGCCCTTGTTGCCGCACCAGTGCCAGCGCCTGGCGCAGCGCGCGTCGATCGGCATCGCCCGCACCGGCGGCGGCACCGAGGATTCCAGCGGCGATATCTTCCTGGC
Organism: Pseudomonas sp. SBT1-2; assembly: GCF_028640875.1. Lineage (NCBI taxonomy): Bacteria > Pseudomonadati > Pseudomonadota > Gammaproteobacteria > Pseudomonadales > Pseudomonadaceae > Pseudomonas > Pseudomonas sp. SBT1-2. The sequence goes on from NZ_JAQZAA010000109.1 coordinate 123,825, forward strand.
TTTCGCCACCGGCAACCGCGACCTGCCGCCTTCTGCCTATGGGCGCGAGGGCGTGCCCTTCAGCACGCCCCTGGCGATGCTCAACAACGATTACATCTCGGCGCTGTTCAGCGCCGCCGCCGAAGCGGTGGAGGAGGCCATCGTCAACGCCTTGCTGGCCGGCGAACCGATGACCGCGGACAGTGGCGCGAGCGTTCCGGCACTGACCGGGGAAACCTTGTTGGAAGCCATGAAACTAACTGGATGGAACAAACTTTGATGAACTAAAAACTGCGACGTAGTCGGCAAAACTATCTGTACTGTTATTTAATATTTAAATTCTAGATTGTCGGACAATTATCAACGGGTATTGAGGCTTAAAGAATATTTCGACTCACCAGTCATTGTTTTCGGGAGTTTGCTGGAACAGCGAAAATCAGGCGTCAAAAAGTAGTGGACGCCTGATTTCAAATTGTGTCAGGTTGCTTACGCCCGGATAGGGCGAGTGATAGGACGATCTCGCCAGGGATTGTCGCTATCGGACAAAAACTGTTCCATTGATTACAAGGAAGTGTGTTTATGTCGAAAGTTAAATCGAAAGCTATTGTGACCGCCGAACAAGAACTCGTGCCTTTGGCCGCGGCAAGTTCGGCTTACAACCAGATCAATAGCTTCAGCCATCAGTATGACCGGGGCGGCAATCTGACGGTCAATGGCAAACCCTCCTACACGGTCGATCAAGCCGCTACCCAGATACTGCGCGACGGTGCTGCGTACCAGGACCTCAACGGCAGCGGCAAGATCGAACTGACCTATACCTTCCTGACCTCGGCGTCCTCGAGCACCCTGTACAAACATGGCATCTCCGGGTTCAGCCAGTTCAGCGCCCAGCAGAAGGCCCAGGCCGTGCTGTCCATGCAGTCCTGGGCGGATGTGGCCAATGTCACCTTCACCGAAAAGGCTTCCGGTGGTGACGGTCACATGACCTTCGGCAACTACAGCGGCGGTCAGGACGGCGCGGCGGCCTTCGCCTACCTGCCGGGCACCGGTGCTGGCTACGACGGGACGTCCTGGTACCTGATCAACAGCAGCTACACCCAGAACAAGAACCCCGATCTGAACAACTACGGCCGGCAGACGCTGACCCACGAGATCGGTCACACCCTGGGCCTGGCTCACCCTGGCGACTACAACGCCGGGAATGGCAACCCGACCTATAACGACGCGACCTACGGACAGGACACGCGCGGTTACAGCGTCATGAGCTACTGGAGCGAAAGCAATACCAGCCAGAACTTCAGCAAGGCCGGCGTCGAAGCCTATTCGTCCGGCCCGCTGATGGACGATATCGCGGCGATCCAGAAGCTCTACGGGGCCAACACCACCACCCGTACCGGCGACACCACCTACGGCTTCAACTCCAACACCGGCCGCGACTTCCTCAGCGCGACCTCGTCGGCGGACAAGCTGGTGTTCTCGGTATGGGACGCGGGCGGCAAGGACACCCTGGACTTCTCCGGTTTTACCCAGAACCAGAAGATCAACCTCAATGAAACCTCGTTCTCCGACGTTGGCGGCCTGGTGGGCAACGTGTCCATTGCCAAGGGCGTCACCGTCGAGAACGCCATCGGCGGTTCCGGCAGCGATCTGCTGATCGGCAACAAGGTGGCCAACGAGCTCAAGGGCGGTGCCGGCAACGACATCCTCTACGGCGGTGGTGGGGCGGACAAACTCTGGGGTGGCTCGGGTGCCGATACCTTCGTCTTCGGTGCCAGCTCGGACTCCGCTCCGGGTGCCGCCGACCAGATCCTGGATTTTGTCAGCGGCCTGGACAAGATCGATCTGACCGGCATCACCAAGGGCGCCGGGCTGCACTTCGTGAACGCGTTCACCGGTAATGCCGGCGACGCGATCCTCAGCACCTCGGCTGGCAACAGCACCTTGTCGGTGGACTTCTCCGGGCACGGCGTGGCGGACTTCCTGGTCAGCACCGTCGGCCAGGCGGCCTACACCGACATCGTCGCCTGAGTCATTGCGGTAAAGTAAAGGAAGGAGGGTGGCGCCCAGGCGTCGCCCTCCGACCTTGCATTGACTGGCGAACTGCCTGAGGCTGTGCCCCGGAGCGACCCCCTTATGATTCGAACTGCCTTGATCGCTAAGGCCGGCGCGTACCTGATCGCGACGCTGATGATGTTTTATGGAGAGACAAGCATGGCAAGCAGCCTGAGATTGGCGGACCCCGCGGAACTGGCCGGACACTGGCAACTGTCGCAGCCGGCACAACCTGCCAGCCACTGTGCCCTGGACCTCGAGCTGAACGGCACCCTGGGCGCCGGCGCCGAGTGTTTTTCCGCCTGGCTGGGCGATTCGGCCATCGGCTGGTTTCCCGAGCCGGACGGTATTGCCGTGACCGGCAAAGAGGGCTCGAAGATCATCTTTTTAAGTCGCCAGAAAGAAGGCTTATATCAAGGCACTTTGAAATCAGGCATAACGATTATATTGCAGCGAGCCCCCTGAACAATCGCGGCTGTATGCATCTTTAAATGTATCTGTATGGATAAGCGTATAAGGCAGTGCCATATACGCGATGTCCTTCGTTCGATTAAAGACAACTAAATAACTAGAACTCCGTTTCGTCTGGCGGTAGAGTCCTTTCGCCTGTCCGCCACAATAATCCAATAATGTCCCGACTCAAGTACGGGCGGTTTATTTGTCCTGCGCCCCTGGCACGGGATATACAGCTCAGGAAAGACCAATGAAGATGGCGAAGACCACTGCACCGCTGTTCAAGGCACTGGGCGATTACAAAGGCATTCTGATCAGCGTCGGGTGTTTCACCGCCCTGATCAACGTGCTGATGCTGGTCCCCTCGATCTACATGCTCCAGGTCTACGACCGGGTACTTTCCTCGCAGAACGAAACCACCCTGGCGATGCTGTCGCTGATGGTGGTCGGGTTCTTCGCGTTCATCGGCCTGCTGGAGGTGGTGCGCAGCTTCATCGTCATCCGCATCGGCAGTCAGCTGGAGCGGCGTTTCAACCTGCGGGTCTACCAGGCGGCGTTCGAGCGCAACCTGTTTCGTGGCGAAGGGCATGCCGGGCAGTCCCTGGGCGACCTGACCCATATCCGCCAGTTCGTCACCGGACCTGCGTTGTTCGCCTTCTTCGACGCGCCCTGGTTCCCCGTCTACCTGTTCGTGATCTTCCTGTTCAATACCTGGCTGGGGGTGTTCGCCACTGCGGGCGCGGTCTTGCTGATCGCCCTGGCGTACCTCAACGAGGCCATGACCAAGAAGCCCTTGGGCGAGGCCAGCGGCTATTCGCAGAAGTCCACGCAACTGGCCACCAGCCACCTGCACAACGCCGAGACCATCCAGGCCATGGGCATGCTCGGCGCGCTGCGCAAGCGCTGGTTCGAGGTGCATTCGCGCTTTCTCGGCCTGCAGAACCAGGCCAGCGACACCGGCGCGGTCATCAGCTCGCTGAGCAAGACCCTGCGCCTGTGCCTGCAATCGCTGGTGCTGGGCCTGGGCGCCTTGCTGGTGATCAAGGGCGACATGACCGCCGGCATGATGATCGCCGGCTCGATCCTGATGGGCCGGGTGCTGAGCCCGATCGACCAGTTGATCGCCGTATGGAAGCAATGGAGTTCCGCCAAGCTGGCCTACCAGCGCCTGGACTCCCTGTTGCAGGCCTTTCCGCCGAGCGACACGGCGATGTCGTTGCCCGCGCCCAAGGGCCAGGTGAGTTTCGAGCAGGTCAGCGCCGGCCCACCGGGCAAGCGCATGGCGACCTTGCAGCAGGTCAGTTTCAACCTCGGGGCGGGGGAGGTGCTGGGGGTGCTCGGCGCTTCCGGTTCCGGCAAATCCACACTGGCCCGGGTGCTGGTGGGCGTATGGCCGACCCTGGCCGGCACGGTGCGCCTGGACGGCGCCGATATCCATCGCTGGAACCGCAACGAACTGGGGCCCTACATCGGTTACCTGCCCCAGGACATCGAGCTGTTTTCCGGGAGCATCGCCGAGAACATCGCGCGCTTTCAGGAGGCCGACCCGCAGAAGGTGGTGCAGGCCGCGCAACAGGCGGGCGTGCACGAACTGATCCTGCGCCTGCCCCAGGGCTACGACACCTTGCTGGGCGATGACGGCAGCGGCCTGTCCGGCGGCCAGAAGCAGCGCGTGGCCCTGGCCCGGGCGCTGTATGGCCAGCCGCGGCTGGTGGTGCTCGACGAACCGAACTCCAACCTCGACACCGTGGGCGAAAGCGCCCTGGCGTCCGCCATCGCGCAGATGAAGGCCCAGGGCACCAGCGTGATCCTGGTCACCCATCGTTCCTCGGCGCTGGCCCAGGCCGACAAGCTGCTGGTGCTCAACGAAGGGCGCCTGCAGGCCTTCGGCCCGAGCCAGGAAGTGCTCAAGGCGCTGTCCAGCGGTGCCCAGGCTCAGGCACAAAATCAACACCAGGCCCAGCCCCAGGAACAGCAGCGGGAAAAAACCTCGGCCCCGACGGCCCCGGGCGGCTTGAGCATGAGCCGCCAGTATCAGGCCCCGACACGGAACCCAGGCGCATGAGCAAGGACAGCGAAATGATGATCGAACAAGGTTATGCGCCGGAACGTCCCGAGCGCGATGCGCGGTTTTTCGCGCGTATGGGTTGGGTGCTGGCGTTGGCCGGCGCCGGCAGCTTTTTTCTCTGGGCGGCCCTGGCGCCGCTGGACCAGGGCATCCCGGTGCAAGGCACGGTGGTGGTCTCGGGCAAGCGCAAGGCCGTGCAATCCATGAGCGGTGGCGTGGTCAGCCGGATCCTGGTGCGTGAAGGCGAGGCGGTGAAGCAGGGCCAGCCGCTGTTCCGCCTGGACCAGACCCAGGTCGAGGCCGATGTGCAGTCGCTGCAAGCGCAGTACCGCATGGCCTGGGCCAGCCTGGCGCGTTGGCAGAGCGAGCGCGACAACCTCAAGCAGGTGAACTTTCCCGAGGCCCTGAGCGCCGATCCCGACCCACGCCTGGCCCTGGTCCTGGAAGGCCAGCGGCAACTGTTCAGCAGCCGGCGCGAGGCCTTCGCCCGCGAGCAGGCGGGGATCCGCGCCAGTATCGAAGGCGCCACCGCGCAACTGGCCGGGATGCGCCGGGCGCGCACCGACCTCAACAATCAGGCCGAGTCCTTGCGCCAACAGCTGGCCAACCTGCAGCCCCTGGCGGACAACGGCTACATCCCGCGCAACCGTCTGATGGAGTACCAGCGCCAGCTGTCCCAGGTGCAGCAGGAGCTGGCGCAGAACACCGGCGAAAGCGGTCGGGTGGAGCAGGGCATTCTCGAATCGCGGCTCAAGTTGCAGCAGCACAGCGAGGAGTACCAGAAGGAAGTGCGCAGCCAGTTGGCCGACGCCCAGCTGAAAAGCCTGACCCTGGAACAGCAGCTGACCTCGGCCGGTTTCGACCTGCAGCACAGCGAGATCCTCGCCCCGGCCGACGGCATCGCGGTCAACCTCGGGGTGCACACCGAAGGCGCCGTGGTCCGCCCCGGGGAAAACCTGCTGGAGATCGTGCCCCAGGGCACGCGCCTGGAAGTGGAAGGGCACCTGCCGGTGAACCTGATCGACAAGGTCGGCAGCCACTTGCCGGTGGACATCCTGTTCACCGCCTTCAACCAGAGCCGCACGCCGCGGGTGTCCGGCGAGGTCAGCCTGATCTCCGCCGACCAGATGGTCGATGAAAAGACCGGGGTGCCTTATTACGTGCTGCGCAGCAGCGTCAGCGACCAGGCCATGGAAAAGCTCAACGGCCTGGTGATCAAGCCGGGCATGCCGGCGGAGATGTTCGTCCGCACCGGCGAGCGCTCGCTGCTCAATTACCTGTTCAAACCCCTGCTCGACCGGGCGGGTTCCGCATTGACCGAGGAATAAGGATGTTCCGTCGCATGAGTCAGCTTTCCATCTTCGGAGCCACAGTCGCTTTGCTGGTATGCACCAACGCCCAGGCCATGGGGCTGTTCCAGGTCTACGAACAGGCCCTGCGCAACGACCCGGTGTTCCTCGGGGCGATCAAGGAGCGCGATGCTGGCCTGGAAAACCGCATCATCGGTCGCGCCGGGCTGCTGCCGAAACTCAACTACAGCTACAACAAGGGCCGCAACAACTCCGAGGCCACCGTGCCCGACGGCCGTGGCGGCACCAGCCACGATGACCGCAACTACGACAGCTACGGCTCGACCTTTACCCTGCAACAGCCGCTGATCGACTACGAGGCCTATGCCTCCTACCGCAAGGGCGTGGCCCAGGCGCTGTTCGCCGACGAGAACTTTCGCGGCAAGAGCCAGGAGCTGCTGGTACGGGTGCTGACCTTTTACACCCAGGCGCTGTTCGCCCAGGATCAGATCGAGATCGCCCAGGCCAAGAAGAAGGCCTTCGAACAGCAGTTCCAGCAGAACGAGCACATGTTTCGCCAGGGCGAGGGCACCCGCACCGACATCCTCGAAGCGGAATCGCGCTACGAGCTGGCGACCGCCGAGGAGATCGAGGCCCGCGACGAGCAGGACGCGGCGCTGCGCGAGCTGGGGGCGTTGATCGGCGTGCCGACCGTGGACATCCGCGACCTCGACCCGCTGCGCGAACGTTTCGAGTCCTTCACCCTGTCGCCGGCCAACTATGACGCCTGGCATGAGCTGGCGATCAGCAACAACCCGAATCTGGCCTCCCAGCGCCACGCCGTGGAAGTGGCGCGTTACGAGATCGAGCGCAACCGCGCCGGCCACCTGCCGCGGCTCAGTGCCTATGCCACCTCGCGCCGGGTCGAGTCGGAAAGCGGCAACACCTACAACCAGCGCTACGACACCAACACCATCGGCATCGAAATCAGCATGCCGCTGTACGCCGGTGGCGGGGTCTCGGCGGCCACCCGCCAGGCCAGCCGGACCATGGAGCAGGCCGAGTACGAGCTGGATTCGCAGACCCGCACCACCCTGATCGAGCTGCGGCGCCAATTCAGCGCCTGCCTGTCCGGGGTCAGCAAGCTGCGGGCTTATCAGAAGGCGCTGACCTCGGCCGAGGCCCTGGTGATCTCGACCAAGCAGAGCATCCTCGGCGGCGAACGGGTCAACCTCGACGCGCTGAACGCCGAGCAACAGCTGTACACCACACGCCGCGACCTGGCGCAGGCCCGTTACGACTATTTGATGGCGTGGACCAAGTTGCACTACTACGCAGGCACCCTGCGTGAAGATGACCTGGCCCGGGTCGACGAAGCCTTCAGGCCCGGCTCATGAACTGACAAAAAGGCGGCCGAGGGCGGCCCGACCTGACATTTTCGACAAAAACAAAAAACGAGAAGTCATCACATGGATAGACGCTTTTATCAGCTCAAGGCGCTGAGTCGCCGCTCGTTGCTGGCCTGTTCCACGCTATCGGCGGTGGCACTGCCCGGCATGGTCCAGGCGCAGTACCAGGAAACCGGCCAGTTGGGGGTGCCGGCCAGCTGGCAATCGGCCGAATACACCCAGGACTGGGGCCTGGAACGCATGCGCGCCAGCTCCGCCTATGCCGCCGGGATCACCGGCAGCGGGGTAAAGATCGGCGCCCTCGACTCGGGCTTCGACGCCAGCCACGGCGAAGCATCGCCCGAGCGCTTCCACGGGGTCACCGCCAGCGGCACTTATGTCGATGGCTCGCCGTTCAGCGTCTCCGGGGTGCTCAACGGCAACAACGACAGCCATGGCACCCATGTCACCGGCACCATGGGCGCGGCCCGCGACGGCGTTGGCATGCACGGCGTGGCCTTCAATGCCCAGGTCTATGTGGGCAACACCAACAAGAACGACAGCTTCCTGTTCGGCCCGACCCCGGACCCGCAGTATTTCAAGGCGGTGTACGGGGCCCTGGCGGATGCCGGGGTGCGGGCCATCAACAACAGCTGGGGCAGCCAGCCGCCAGGTGTCAGCTACCAGACCCTGGGCGACCTGCACGCCGCCTATGCCCAGCACTATGGCCAGGGCACCTGGCTGGACGCGGCCGCCGATATATCGCGCCAGGGCGTGATCAATGTGTTCAGCGCCGGCAACAGCGGTTACGCCAACGCCAGCGTGCGCGCGGCGCTGCCGTACTTCCAGCCGGAGCTGGAAGGCCACTGGCTGGCGGTGTCCGGCCTGGATGCGAATAACCAGCAGCGCTACAACCAGTGCGGCATCGCCAAGTACTGGTGCGTGGCCGCGCCCGGGCGGTTGATCTCCAGCACCGTGCCGGGCGGCGGTTACGCCACCAAGTCCGGCACCTCGATGGCCGCGCCCCATGCCACGGGCGCGCTGGCCCTGGTGATGGAGCGTTATCCCTACATGAATAACCAGCAGGCCCTGGAGGTGCTGCTGACCACCGCCACCCAGCTGGACGGTTCGATCACCGAGGCGCCCACCCGCCTGGTCGGCTGGGGCGTGCCCAACCTGGAGCGGGCCATGCGCGGCCCCGGGCAGTTGCTGGGGGCGTTCGACGCCAACCTGGGCGCCGGGCAGGGCGATGTCTGGAGCAACGACATCTCGGACAAGGCGCTGCTGCAGCGTCAAAGCGAAGACGCCGCCGAGCACGCGGCCTGGCAACAGACCCTGAAGGACAAGGGCTGGGAAAACGGCCTCGGCGCCGGCGCCAGCCAGCAGGACAAGACCGACTACGCCGTCGGCATGGCCCGCGACGCGGCCGCGGTGCAGCGGGTGTACGAGGGCAGCCTGGTCAAGTCCGGCGCCGGCTGGCTGGTGCTCAGCGGCAACAACAGCTATCGCGGGGCGACTACGGTCAATGGCGGTTTGCTGACGGTCAATGGCTCGCTGGCGTCCAGCGTTACGGTCAATGACGGCGGCACCCTCGGCGGTTCCGGCCGCATCGGCGCGTTGCTGGCCAACAGCGGCGCCACGGTGGCCCCGGGCAATTCCATCGGCACCTTGCAGGTGGCGGGGGACGTGACCTTCCAGCCGGGCTCGACCTATGCCGTGGAGCTGTCGCCCACCAGCAGCGACCGCATCGTCGCCGGCGGCAAGGCCACCCTCAACGGCGCCGGGGTCACCCTGGCCCTGGAAAACAGCCCGCAGTTGCTCAGCCTGGAACAGACGCAAAGCCTGATCGGCAGCCAGTACCAGATCCTCCAGGCGGCGAACGGGATCGACGGGCGCTTCGGCTCGGTGGAGCCGAACTACCTGTTCCTCGGTGGCAGCCTCGATTATTCCGCCAGTGGCGTACAGCTGAACATCGGGCGTAACGCCACCTCGTTCGCCAGTGTCGGCCTGACCCCGAACCAGCGCTCGGTGGCGGCCGCCGCCGAGCAGTTGGGGGCAGGCAACCCGGTGTATGAAAGCCTGCTGCGCTCGCCGAGCGCCGGTGTGGCGCAACAGGCGTTCCAGCAACTGTCCGGGGAAATCTACCCGGCGCTGGGCTCGATGCTGCTCAACGACAGCCGTCAGCTGCGCGAGGCGGTCGGCGAGCGTCTGCAGGTGCCGGGCGCGGTGGTGCAGAGCGAGGGCAACCTCTGGCTCAAGGTGCTGGGCGCCTGGGGCAAGAACGACGGCGCCCACGACACCGAGGCCTACAACACGTCCATCGGCGGGTTGCTGCTGGGGGCCGACGGCGCACTCAGCGACAGCACGCGCCTGGGCGCCTTCGCCGGCTACAGCGACAGCTCCCTGAGCATGGGTGGCGGTACCCATTCCAAGGCCTCCGTGGACAGCTATCACCTGGGCACCTACCTCGGCCACGAGCTGGGCGCCTGGCGCCTGAGCGCGGGCGCGGCCCACAGCTGGCATCGCGCCGACGTCAAGCGCGACCTGCAGTTCGGCGAAGTCAGCGGCAAGCAGAAAGCCAAGGTCGATGCCCGCACCAGCCAGGTCTTCGGCGAGGCGGCTTATCGCCTGGACCTGCCGGCGCTGGCCCTGGAACCCTTCGCCAACCTGGCCTACGTGCACCTGCACCGCGACAGTTTCAGCGAGAAGGGCGATGCCGCCGCGTTGAAAGGCGGCAGCGACAGTCGCGAAGCTGTGCTCAGCACCCTCGGCCTGCGTGCCCTGAAAAGCCTCGAACTGTCCGGGCAAACCCGCCTGGACCTTTCCGGCTCCCTGGGCTGGCAGCACAACCTGAGCAACACCCGGGCCGAAGAGCACCTGGCCTTTGCGTCCGGCGGCGCGCCGTTCAGCGTCGAAAGCACCTCGCTGCCGCGCAATGCCGCGCTGGTCGGCGCCCATGCCAGCCTGGCGTTGAGTCGCGACCTGCGCCTGAGCCTGGACTACAACGGCCAGCTGGCCAGCCGCGAGAAGAACCACGGGGCAGGGCTGAGCCTGAACTGGCAGTTCTGACCCGGCTTTTGACAGCGCCGTGCTGACGCAAGGTCGCGTCGGCACGGCACAGCAGCTATCGGCACAGCACGGCTCGCCGTTGGCGGGCCGGCTGTTCGGTAAAACCAGCCGCGTCGGGTCTGGCGCGGTGTTTCTATCAAGGTAATTGTTTCTAGCAAGGCAACTATTTCCAGCAAGGCAACTAAGGAAGGTACCGATGAAATACAGCTTTACGGGGGCTGCTCCGGCAGCCAACAGCCTGGTGCGCGCCTCCTGCGGCGCTTTGATCTGTGGCCTGGCCGCGGCGGGTAGCGCCCAGGCCGCGCCTTATGTGGAAGGCGGCAAGCCGGGCGATCCCGGCAGTTGGCGCAGTGCCGAGTTCAATGCCGAATGGGGCCTGGGGGCGATCCACGCCGAGCAGGCGTATGCCGCCGGTTATACCGGCAAGGGCGTCAAGCTGGGGATCTTCGACCAGCCGGTGTATGCCCAGCACCCGGAATTCAGCGGCAACAACAAGGTGATCACCCTGGTCACCAGCGGCATCCGCGAATACACCGACCCCTACATTCCGGTCAAAGCCGGCGATGCCTTCCGTTATGACGGCACGCCTTCGGTGGGTTCCGACGGCAAGCTCGGCTCCCACGGCACCCACGTCGGCGGTATCGCCGCCGGCAGTCGCGATGGCGGGCCGATGCATGGCGTGGCCTTCGACGCGCAGATCATCAGTGCCGAGAACGGCGACCCGGGCCCCGAGGACGGGATCATTCTCGGCAACGACGGCGCGGTCTACCGGGCCGGCTGGGACGCCCTGGTGAACAGTGGCGCGCGGATCATCAACAACAGCTGGGGCATCGGCATCACCGACCGCTTCGACCAGGGCGGTCGCGACCCGGCCTTTCCGCACTTCACCGTGCAGGACGCCCAGTTGCAGTTCGACCAGATCCAGCCGCTGCTGGGCATCCGCCAGGGTGGCGCCTACAGCGGGGCGATCGATGCGGCTCGCGGTGGCGTGCTGACCATCTTCGCCGCCGGTAACGACTACAACCTGAACAACCCGGACGCCATCGCCGGCCTGGCCTATTTCGTGCCGGAGATCGCACCTAACTGGATGACGGTGGCGGCCCTGCAGAAGAACCCGGACACCGCCAGCCCCAATCCCTACACCCTCAGCACCTTCTCCTCGCGCTGCGGCTACACCGCGAGCTTCTGTGTCTCGGCGCCGGGTACGCGGATCTACAGTGCGGTGATCGGCGGCACCAACCTGGACGACATGACCATCGGCTACGCCAACAAGAGCGGTACCTCCATGGCCGCTCCCCACGTGGCGGGCGCGGCGGCGGTGCTGATGGAGCGCTTTCCCTACATGAGCGCTTCGCAGATCGCCACGGTGCTGAGAACCACCGCCACCGACATGGGCGATCCGGGCATCGACGCGTTGTACGGCTGGGGCATGATCAACCTGCAAAAGGGCATCGACGGCCCGGGCATGTTCGTCACCGAAGCGGACATTCCCCAGGAGTTCCGTGTCGAAGGCGCCTATGGCTCCGGCCAGTTCGTCGTCGATCTGCCCGGCATCGGCGCCGTGGTGGATGCCGGCAAACCCACCGAGCGCCTGTGCACTGGTCTGTCTTGCGGGCTGGATGTCTGGCGCAACGACATTTCCGGCCACGGCGGCCTGACCAAGCAGGGCATCGGCACCCTGGTGCTGACCGGCAACAACAGCTACAGCGGCCCGACCCTGGTCAATCAGGGACGCCTGGCCATCAATGGTTCGCTGGCATCAAGCGTGACAGTCAATGACAGCGGCATCCTCGGCGGCAACGGGCGCATCGCCGCGCTGACCGCCAACCGCGGCGGTACCGTGGCGCCGGGCAACTCCATCGGCACCTTGCAGGTGGCGGGCGACGTGACCCTGCAACCGGGTTCGACCTACGCGGTGGAGCTGTCGCCGACCAGCAGCGACCAGATAGTCGCCGGCGGCAAGGCCACTGTGGAAGGAGCCAACGTGACCCTGGCCCTGGAGAACAGCCCGACCCTGCTCAGCGCCCGCGAGGCGCAAAGCCTGCTGGGCCGCCAATACAACATCCTGCAGGCGGCCGGTGGCATCGAAGGCCGTTTCGGTTCGGTGGCGCCGAACTACCTGTTCATTGGTGGCAGCCTCGATTACTCGGCCACCGGCGTGCAGTTGCAGGTCGCGCGTAACGCGACGTCCTTCAGCGATGTCGGCCTGACCCCGAACCAGCGCTCCGTGGCGGCCGCCGCCGAGCAACTGGGGGCGGGCAATCCGGTGTATGAAAGCCTGCTGCTGTCGGAAAACGCCGCCAGCGCGCAACAGGCCTTCCAGCAATTGACCGGGGAGATCCATCCGGCCATCGGCACGCTGCTGATCAACGACAGCCGCCAGCTGCGCGATGCGGTGGGCGACCGTCTGCGTCAGGACGGCCTGCTCGATTCGTCGGCGCCCGCGGCCAGCGACAACAACGTGTGGTTCAAGGTGCTGGGGGCCTGGGGCAAGTCCGACGGTGGTTATGACCATGCCAACTACACCACCTCGATCGGCGGCCTGCTCGCCGGGGTCGATGGCTTGATCGCCGAGGACACCCGTCTCGGCCTGTTCACCGGCTATAGCGACAGTTCCCTGAGCATGGGCGATGGCACCCATTCCTCGGCCTCGGTGGACAGCTATCACCTGGGTGCCTACCTGGGCCACCAGCTGGATGCCGTGCGCCTGAGCGTCGGCGGTTCCTACAGCTGGCATCGCATCGATGTGAAGCGCGACCTGCAATACGGCGAGTTCTCCGACCGGCAGAAGGTCAAGCGTGACGCCCAGACCGCCCAGCTGTTCACCGAAGCAGCATGGCAAGTGGCGCTGCCAGGCGTGGCCCTGGAGCCCTTCGTCAATCTGGCCTACGTGCATGTGGGCAGCGACAGCTTCCGCGAAAAAGGCGGGGCCACCGCCCTGCGCAGTGGCGATGACAACCGCGACGCGGTGCTCTCGACCCTCGGCCTGCGGGCCAGCAAACGCTTCGCCCTGTCCGATGCCCGGCAGCTGGAACTGGCCGGCACCCTCGGCTGGCAGCACAACCTGAGCGACACCCGCTCGGATCAGCACCTGGCTTTTGCCAATGGTGGTTCGTTCAACATACAGAGCGTTGCGCTGGATCGTAACGCCGCTGTGGTCGGGGCTCGCGCTGGCCTGTTGCTGGGGCGCGATACCCGGGTAAACCTGGACTACAACGGCCTGCTGGGTTCTCGGGACAAGAGTCACGGGGTCGGCCTGACCCTCGACTGGCAGTTCTGAGGCCTGCGGGCCAATGACTATAAGAGTGAGACACAACATGGGTGTATTCGATTACCGGAGTTTCAAGGGCGAGGCGGGCAAGGCGTTGTACAGCGATGCCCTGGCGTTGACGCTCTATGCCTACACGCCCACCGGGCAGCCGCTGGCGTCGGGCTGGACGGCGATTGGTGCCGAGCGGCTGGGGTATCAGGGCAAGGTCGGGCCCCAGGGCACCTTCTTCGGCGAGCAGCCGGGCTTCACCAGCGCCGAAGTGGAAGTGCTGGGACGTTATGACGAGGCCGGCAAGCTGCTGTCGATCGGCATCGCCTTTCGCGGCACCGGCGGGCTGGGCTTGAGCGATACCCTGGGCGACATCAAGAACAACCTGCTGGCGGCGGTCGGGCCGGTGGGTTACGCGGCGAACTACAGCAAGAATGCCTTCGACCAGCTGTTCGCCAGCGTCGCCGAGTTCGCCAAGGCCCAGGGCCTGAGCGGCCAGGATGTGCTGGTCAGCGGCCACAGCCTGGGCGGCCTGGGGGTCAACAGCCTGGCCGAGCTGAGCGGCGAGCACTGGGGCGGTTTCTACGCCGACGCCCGCTATGTGGCGTTCGCCTCGCCGACCCAGAGCCCGGGGGACAAGGTGCTGAACATCGGCTACGAAAACGACCCGGTGTTCAGGGTGCTCGACGGCACCACCTTCAACGCCTCGTCCCTGGGCAGCCATGACAAGGTCCAGGCGTCGGCGACCAACAACATCGTCAACTTCAACGAGCACTACGCGTCGACCCTGGAGAACCTGTTGCCGCAGAGCATCCTCAACCCGCTGTCGTGGAAGGCCCACGGTTCCGCGGGCTACGCCGATGGCTTGAATCGGGTGGTCGATTCGGCGTTCTACGACCTGACCGGCAAGGACTCGACCCTGATCGTTTCCACCTTGTCCGAGGCCAATCGCGGCAAGACCTGGGTCGAGGACCTCAACCGCAACGCCGAACCGCACAAGGGCAGCACCTTTATCTTCGGCACCGAGGGTAACGACCTGCTCAAGGGCGGGCGCGGCAACGACTTCATCGAAGGCCGCGACGGCAACGACACCTTCCGCGACGACGGTGGCTACAACATCCTGCTGGGCGGCAAGGGGCATAACGTCTTCGACCTGCAGCAGTCGTTGGGCAAGTTCAGCGTGGTCAACGATGGCGACGGCAGCCTGTATGTGCGCGATGCCTATGGTGGCATCAGCATGACCCGCGACATCGGCGCGCTGGTGAGCAAGGAGCCGGGTTTTGCCTGGGGCCTGTTCAGCAAGGACGTGACCCACAGCGTGACCGACCAGGGCCTGCTGGCCGGCAACCAGCTGACCCCCTACAACCACTCGCTCAATGGCGACGCCTACGGCAATGCGCTGGTGGCCAGCGTCGATGGCGACTGGTTGTTCGGGCACGGGGGCGACGATGTGCTGCGCAGCGACAAGAGCGACGTGACCTTTGTCGGCGGCGCCGGCAACGATGTCATGTACTCCAGCGGCGGCGGGGCCAACACCTTCCTGTTCAGCGGCGCCTTCGGCTTCGACGCGATCCATGGCTACCAGGGCAGCGACAAGCTGGTGTTCATGGGCGTGGCGGGCGCGGGGCAGGGCTACGACTACACGCAGCACCTGTCACAGAATGGCCAGGACACCTTGCTCAGCGTCGGCGACTACGCCGTGACGCTGGTCGGGGTCGCGCCGGACAGTCTCTCCGCAGGGGGGATCGTCTTCGCCTAGATAAAAAACAGAAGCAGGCATTGCACTAAGGGCGGGGCGCCAGCTGAAGGCGCTCCGCTCGCGTGAGCTATCTCGAATAAAGTTCAACAACAAAGAGAGGCAATACCATGGGTGTGTATGACTACAAAAACCTCGGCACAGAAGATTCAAAGGCGCTGTTTTCCGATGCGCTGGCGATCACGCTGTATTCCTACCACAACCTCGATAACGGCTTTTCCGCCGGTTATCAGCAGTACGGTTTCGGCCTGGGCCTACCGGCGACCCTGGTCACGGCGCTGATCGGCAGCAGCGATTCGCAAGGGGTGATTCCGGGCGTGCCGTGGAACCCCGACTCGGAGAAAGCCGCGCTGGAGGCGGTGCAAAAGGCCGGCTGGACGCCAATCGGCGCTTCCCAGCTGGGCTACGACGGCAAGACCGACTTCAGGGGCACCTACTACGGGGAAAAGGCCGGCTACACCACCGCCCAGGCCGAAGTGCTCGGCAAGTACGACGACCAGGGCCACCTGACCTCCATCGGCATTGCCTTTCGCGGCACCAGCGGCCCCCGTGAATCGGTGATCGGTGACTCCATCGGCGATGTGATCAACGACCTGATGGCGGCGTTCGGGCCCAAGGACTACGCGAAGAACTACGCCGGCGAAGCCTTCGGCAAGCTGCTCGCCGATGTCGCGGCCTTCGCCCAGGCCAACGGCCTGACGGGCAAGGACATCCTGGTCAGTGGCCACAGCCTCGGCGGCCTGGCGGTCAACAGCCTGGCGGACCTGAGCGGCGATCACTGGTCGGGGTTCTACCAGGATGCCAGCTATGTCGCCTACGCCTCGCCGACCCAGAGCGCGGGGGACAAGGTGTTGAACATCGGCTACGAAAACGACCCGGTGTTCCGCGCCCTCGACGGCTCTTCGTTCAACCTGGCGTCCCTCGGCGTGCACGACACGGCGCAGGAATCGGCGACCAACAACATCGTCAGCTTCAACGACCATTACGCTTCGGCGGCCTGGAACCTGCTGCCGTTTTCCATCCTGAATATTCCGACCTGGCTGTCGCACCTGCCCACCGGCTACGGCGACGGCATGACGCGGATCCTCGAGTCGAAGTTCTACGACCTGACGAGCAAGGACTCGACCATCATCGTCGCCAACCTGTCGGACCCGGCCCGGGCCACCACCTGGGTCCAGGACCTCAACCGCAATGCCGAGACCCACAAGGGCAGCACCTTCATCATCGGCACCGACAGCAACGACCTGATCCAGGGCGGCCAGGGCAACGACTACCTGGAAGGCCGCGCGGGCAACGACACCTTCCGCGACGCCGGTGGCTACAACATCCTGCTGGGCGGGCAGGGCAGCAACACCCTGGACCTGCAGCAGTCGGTGAAGAACTTCAGCTTCGCCAACGACGGCGCCGGCACCCTGTATGTGCGCGATGCCAATGGCGGCATCAGCATCACCCGCGATATCGGTGCGATCACCAGCAAGGAGCCGGGCTTCCTCTGGGGGCTGTTCAAGGACGACGTGACCCACAACGTCACCGACAAGGGCCTGCTGGCGGGGAGCAACCTGACCCAGTACGCCTCTTCGGTGAAGGGCGACGCCGCGGCCAATACCCTGACCGCCCACGCTGGCGGCGACTGGCTGTTCGGCCTGGACGGCGATGACCACCTGATCGGCGGCCAGGGCAACGATGTGCTGGTCGGTGGCGCGGGTAACGATTTGCTGCAGGCGGGCGGCGGCGGCAATACCTTCCTGTTCAGCGGCGACTTCGGCCAGGACCGCGTGCTGGGCTACCAGAGCAGCGACAAACTGGTGTTCCTCGGCGTCGAAGGCGTCGTCGCCAACGACGACTTCCGCGCCCATGCCAGCACGGTGGGCAACGATACCCTGCTGACCTTCGGTGGCGACTCGGTGACCCTGGTAGGGGTCAGCCTGGACAGCCTCAACGGCGCGAGTATCACCATCGCCTGAAGCCAGACCGCGCGGGGTGGCGATTTTGCCTCGCGCGGTCACGGATTTTCCCTCGGCAGCACTTCTCGCCAAAGCAAGGGGATTCGCCCGTAGGGTGACCCGCAAGCCTGGAAATGACTCCAATACCTGCCCAGCTGCGACGCGGCGTTCGATAGAGCATCGACTCAGCGCCAGGCGGGGTGATGGCGCGTGTGCGTTCCAGGGCCATTAAAGTCCGCAGGAGCTGGCGCGTTATCAAGGCAGGCGGCCGCAGCCCAGGTAGCGGCCAATGCTCATTCAACGGCAACAGTGACAGCAGGAGAACTACAAGGTGAGTGATAACCAGAGGTATGGCATCGGTCTGGCGCTGGTCCTGATAGCAGGCAGCGTCATGGCCGAGGACTTGCCTCAGCAATCGATCCTGAAGCGCTACGGCGTGACCCCGGACCAGCTCCCGGCCGCTGCGCCGGCCACCGACAAGCAAGTAGAGCCCGAGCCGAGCAGCCGCTTTCATATCGACGCGGAACGGCCTTGGGCGAGCGTGACTCTGGGGGAGGGTAAAAAGCCTGAAACCACCGGCAATATCAGCATCGATAATGCGGCCGCCCGGGAATTCGAGCGTTGCCAGCGGGTGCGTGGAGAGCTGCAGAAGCGTGGGGAACAGCGATACATTTCCTGCGATAACAGCGTGCCGGGGCAGAATTCGGCACCCTGGTCGCCCTGAGGGCGACCAGGTTCGATCGGCTCAGTCCTCCTGGCGGACGGTGGCGACATCGGCCGCCTTGATGCGGATCTTCTTGCCGGCGATGTCTTCGAATTCGTAGAACCCGTCGGCGGTCTTGGCGTTAGGCATGTCCTTGGTCAGGTATTGCGTGCCGTTCTGCAGGGTCACCACGGTCGGCGAGGCGCAGCCGCCCAGTGCCAGGAAGGCTGCAACGGCCAACGGCAGGCCCAGGTATTTGACGTTCATAGACAAACCTCTCTTCATGAATCTCTGTGAGTCCACCCATGATTGGCGGCTCGCGACTATATGGCTATCCGCCCTTGGTGTGATTAACCGCAAGAAAGTTCTGCGGCCCCGTAAAAAAACCTGTAACGCCACTTATCCAATAGTGTTTGCCAGGGCAGGTCGGCAGCTGTTATCTGTATGCATAACCAGTATCCACCTCTTTGCGGCGCGCTTGTCCTGTGACTTCCAACCCTCTGGAAAACCCTCTTTATTACCTGCACAACTTCCAGCAGGTGCTGGCCTGGCTCGAGCTGCGCTATGCCGATGTGCTGTCACCTGAAGAGCTTAGCTTCATTGCCGACTTCGCGGCCCTGGCCCAGCCATCCCAGGCTCTGCTGGTGCGCATGATCATGCGCAAGGGCTGTCATTTTCGCATGTCCCGGCTGGTCTATGAAGAAATCGGTGATACCCGCGCGGCCGTCGCGCCGCTGGTGCGCCTGGGTTGGGTCGACGAACACGCGCCGCTGACCCTGGAAGAGCTGTTCAACCTGTTGCAGAAGGCGGAAATCCTCCACGGTTTTCGCCCGGTGATCGAGCAGCCGAAGGCCCGCAAGTCCGACTGGCTGGCGGCGCTGGCGCCGCTGTTCGACGAGCCGCGGAGCCTGGACCAATGGTGCCCGGGGCTGGAAGACGGGGTGTGCAGCCTGACGGTCATGGCGCTGTGCGACCGCTTGCGCCTGATGTTCTTCGGCAACCTGTACCAGGACTGGTCGGAGTTCGTGCTGGCCGACCTGGGCATCTTCACCTACGAGAAGGTCGAGTTCCGCGACGACGCCCGGGCCCTGCGCAGCCGCGCCGATGTCGAGGGTTTTGTGTACCTGGAGGACTGTCGGCAGCGCTTCGAAAGCGGTGAAGCGCTGGATGAGGTGCTGGCGAGCATCCAGGCGTTCGCCAGTGACAACCCCTGGCTGCAGCGGCGCCGGGCCAAGCTGCTGTTCCTGCTGGGGCAGCACTGTGAGCGGCTCGCGCAATGGCCGCTGGCGGCCGCCATCTACCAGGCCTGCGCTTATCCCGGGGCGAGAGCGCGGCTGATCCGCGTCTTCGAGCGCAGCGGCGATTACCCGCAGGCGCTGGCCCTGGCCGAGGCGGCGGCACTGGCCCCGTACAACGCGGCCGAGCAGCAGCAACTGCTGCGCCTGCTGCCCAGGCTGCGGCGCAAACTCGGCGGCCCGGCCACGCCGCGTGGCGGCACCCGGCCGACGCTGCGCCTGGACCTCAGCCTGCCGCGGGTCGATCCAGAGCTGTCGGTGGAGTTCCATGTGCAGGCCCATCTCCACGAGGAGCAGGCGCCGGTGCACTACGTGGAGAACAGCCTGATCAATTCGCTGTTCGGGCTGCTCTGCTGGCCGGCGATCTTCGCGCCGCTGCCCGGGGCGTTCTTCCATCCGTTCCAGCGCGGCCCGGCGGACCTGTTGAGCGAGGACTTCCACAGCCGGCGCACCGAGCTGTTCCAGGCCTGCCTGGCGGAGCTGGATGACGGGCGTTATGTGCAGACCATCCGCCAGCGTTACCTCGACAAGTGGGGCGTGCAATCGCCTTTCGTGTTCTGGGGCGCCCTCAGCGAAGAGCTGCTGGAGCAGGCCCTGGCCTGCCTGCCGGCCGAGCACCTCAAGCACTGGTTCGACCGCCTGCTGCAGGACATCAAGGCCAACCGCGCCGGCATGCCGGACCTGATCCAGTTCTGGCCGCAGCAGAAAACCTACCGGATGATCGAGGTCAAGGGCCCTGGCGACCGCCTGCAGGACAACCAGCTGCGCTGGCTGGAGTTCTGCCAGCAGCACCAGATGCCGGTGGCGGTCTGCTACGTGCAATGGGCGGAGCAGGGCGCGTGAACTACCGCATCGCGGTACGGGCGCTGTGCGAATTCACCGCCAAGGTCGGCGACCTCGACCTGCGCTTCACGCCGTCGCCCACCGCGCTGGAAGGCATCCAGGGCCACCGCACGGTGGCGGCGCGGCGCAGCGCGAACTATCGGAGCGAAGTGTCCCTCGAAGGCAGCTTCGGCGCGTTGACCGTCAAGGGCAGGGCGGACGGCTACGACCCGGACGCCAACCTGCTGGAAGAGATCAAGACCTACCGCGGCGACCTGGAGCGCATGCCGGCCAACCATCGCCAGCTGCATTGGGCCCAGGCGAAAATCTATGGCTGGCTGCTGTGCCAGCAGTTGCAACTGAGCAGCATCCGTCTGGCCTTGGTGTACTTCGACATCCTCAGCGAGCGCGAGACGTCGCTGGTGGAAGAGCACGGGGCCGAGGCCCTGGAGCAGTTCTTCAACCAGCAATGCAGCCTGTTCCTGCAATGGGCCGAACAGGAACTGGCCCACCGGCACGCCCGCGACCAGGCCATGGCGGCGTTGAGTTTCCCCCATCCCGACTTCCGTCCGGGGCAGCGCAGCCTGGCCGAGTCGGTGTACAAGGCGGTGAGCACCGGGCGCTGCCTGATGGCCCAGGCGCCGACCGGGATCGGCAAGACCCTGGGCACGGTGTTTCCCATGCTCAAGGCGATGCCGGGGCAGCAACTGGACAAGCTGTTCTTCCTCACCGCCAAGACCCCGGGACGCAAACTGGCGCTGGATGCCGCCGAGGTGCTGTTCGAGCGCCGCCCCGGGCTGCCGTTGCGAGTGCTGGAACTGGTGGCCCGGGACAAGGCCTGCGAGCATCCGGAACTGGCCTGTCATGGCGAGTCCTGTCCGTTGGCCAAGGGTTTCTACGACCGTCTGCCGGCGGCGCGGCAGGCGGCGAGCCAGGTGTCGCTGCTGGACCAGCAGGCGGTGCGCGAGATCGCCCTGGAGCATGGGCTGTGCCCGTATTACCTGAGCCAGGAAATGGCCCGCTGGAGCGATCTGCTGGTGGCGGACTACAACTACTACTTCGATTTCAGCGCCTTGCTGTTCGGCCTGGCGCAGGCCAACCAATGGAAGGTCGCCGCGCTGGTGGACGAAGCCCATAACCTGGTGGAGCGCGGGCGCTCGATGTACAGCGCCAGCCTCGACCAGTACCAGTTGAACACCGTGCGTCAGGTCGCCCCGGAGCCGCTGAAGAAGCCGCTGCAACGGCTCAACCGCGAATGGAATGCCTTGCACAAGGAGCAGTCGCGGCCGTACCAGGCCTATGACCAGGCGCCGGCCCCGTTGCTCAAGGCGCTGTCGCTGTGTATCTCGGCGATCGGCGATTACCTCAACGACCATCCGCAAGGGCTGGACAGTCGGTTGCAGGGCTTCTATTTCGACGCCCTGCAATTCGCCCGGGTGGCCGAACTGTTCGACGAGCAGTTCCTGTTCGATATCAGCAAGCGCGAACTCAATGCCCGCCGCAGCCTGTCCGAGTTGTGCCTGCGCAACGTGGTGCCGGCGGGCTTCCTGGCGCCGCGGCTGAGTGCGGCGCGCAGTACGGTGCTGTTCTCGGCGACGCTCAATCCCTGGCATTACTACCGCGACCTGCTGGGGCTGCCGGAGACCACGGTGTGGGTGGATGTCGAGTCGCCGTTCAGTGCCGCGCAGCTGGACGTGCACATCGTCAGCCGGATCTCCACCCGTTTTGCCCATCGCCAGGCGTCCCTGGCGCCCATCGTCGAGCTGATCGCCAGCCAGTTCCGCCGGCGCCCCGGCAATTACCTGGCGTTCTTCAGCAGCTTCGATTACTTGCAACAGGTGGCCAGCCTGCTGGCCGAACAGCACCCGGATATTCCTCTGTGGCAGCAGTCCCGCGGGATGGATGAAGGGCAACGCCAGGCGTTTCTCGAGCGCTTCGACGCCGATGGCCAGGGAGTGGGTTTCGCCGTGCTGGGCGGGGCGTTCGGCGAGGGCATCGACCTGCCGGGTTCGCGCTTGATCGGCGCCTTTATCGCCACCCTCGGCCTGGCCCAGTTGAACCCGGTGAACGAGCAGTTGAAACAGCGCATGGCGGCGATTTTTGGCGCCGGTTACGACTACACCTACCTGTACCCCGGCCTGCAGAAGGTGGTGCAGGCCGCGGGCCGGGTGATTCGCAGCCAGCAGGACCGTGGCGTGGTGATGCTGATCGACGACCGCTTCGCCGAGCCCAGGGTCCGGCAATTGCTGCCGGGCTGGTGGTCGCTCGACGCCCCGGGCGGCGAGGCGCTTCAGGGCGCCGGGTAGGCGGCGTCGCGGATCTCCCGGGTAAAGGCCCCCGACATGCCCTCGAAAGCGGTGTTGGTCAGCGCCACCACGGTCAGCCTGGCCTGGGGGTCGACGAACCAACTGTGGCCGTAGGCGCCGCCCCATTGCAGGGTGCCCCTGGATTGCGGGGTGCCGGCCAGGGCCGGATCGTCCAGCACCGCCCAGCCGTAGCCGAAGCCCCAGCCCGGCCCCTGGGTCTGGGCCTGGGCGCCGACCTGATCGGTCATCATCGCCTGCACACTGCGCGCGGAAAGCAGCGGGCCGCCACCCTGGCGCAAGGTGTCGAGAAAACGCGCCACATCCATGGCGGTACCGGCCATGCCGGCGCCACCGGAGGGGTAGGAGCGCGGGTCGAAGATCCGCTGGAGGGAGAACCGCGTGGTACTTTCGCCGACCCTGATCGCCGCTTCGTCCTGCATCCGGCTCGGCCGCGGACGGTCATCGCGGTACACCGCGCCGAGGCGGGCAGGATCCTTGACCGAGAACGCGGTGTCGTTCATGTCCAGAGGCTTGGTGAGCAGTTCCTCGGTCAGGGTCGGCAGGCTTTTGCCGCTGGCCTTTTCCAGCACGGCGCCCAGTACGTCGATGGCCATGGAATAGCGCCATTGCGTGCCCGGTGGATAACTCAAGGGCACGCTGGCAATGCGTTTGAGGTTGTCTTCCAGGCTCATGCCCGGCTCGGCCAGGCCATCCGACACCCCCGCCGTGCGATACGCCCCGTGCTCGGCCTCGAGAAAGCCGTAGCTCAGGCCGGCGGTGTGGGTCAGCAACTGCTTGAGGGTGATCGGCGGTTGCGTGCCATCGGCCAGCGTTGGGCGGAAATCCGGCAGCCATTGGCTGACTGTGTCGTCCAACGACAGCGTGCCCTGTTCCACCAGGCGCATGGCGACCGCGGACACCATGGGCTTGGTGACGGACGCCAGGCGCAGGATGGTGTCGCCGGTCATGGGCCGGGCCGCTTCGCGGTCGGCGAAACCGGCGGCGCGCTGGTACACCACCTGGCCGTCGCGCATCACCACCACCACGGTGCCGACGATCCGCTGTTCGTCGATGGCCCGTTCGATGGCCGTGTCCATGCGCCTGCCGAGTTCCTCGTCCGGCGTGGCGGCGCTGGCCAGCGAAGCGCCGAGGGTGGCGGCCAGGGCAAGCAGACCTTTACAGGTTCGATCCATGGGAGGAAGCCTCTATAATCACAGTGTTCGTTATGATTAACCGGCATTTGTTCTAATTTCAATAGTGATCACTATGATAAATAACCCTGCTGCCGTGGTGCGCCGTCGTGGACGGCCGATTGCCTTTGATCGCGACCAGGTCCTGGCCCTGGCGGCCGAGGTGTTCTGGCGCCTGGGTTATGAAGGCGCCTCGATGCCGGAGTTGTCGGCGGCCATGGGCATCACGGTGCAAAGCCTGTATGCGGCGTTCAGGTCCAAGGCCGAGCTTTACCAGCAGGCGCTGCTGCATTACCAGCGCAGCACCGGCGCCTTTGCCGAGCGGGCACTGCGCGAGGAAGCGGACGTGGTGGACGGTTTTCTCCGCCTGCTGCGCGAGGCGGCTCATGAGTACAGCCTGCCGGGCCGGCCGCGGGGCTGCATGATCTCCACCGCGACCCTGACCTGCGCGGTGGAAAACGACGCTATCCGTGAATTTGTCAGTGCCCTGAGGGCCAACACCCTCCAGGCCTTTGAAGCGCATATCGAGCAGGGCATCGCCAGCGGGCAACTGCGCGCCGATACCCAGGCCGTGGCGCTGGCCCGGTATATCGGGGCGATCATTCAAGGCATGTCGGTACAGGCCCAGGATGGCGCGGATTGCGCAGCGTTGCTGGCGATCGGCGAGTTGGCGGGACGGGAAATACAGCGGGCCAGGGCCTGACGGGATGCCCGCCAATAAGCGAGCCTCAGCGGTTGCCGAGGCCTGTGCCGTCCTGTGAGACGCGGATGAACCGACGCAGGGTTTCACCGGGCCCGGTGCGGAACTCGGTGGGCCTGGGTTGGCCCTCGTCCGCGGCGATGAAGACGAATTCATCGCCTTCGAGTCGATAGCTGGCCGGCAAGTGCTTGCCGGTGTCGGCACCCATGGAATCGACCCAGGTAATGGACTTCGGCGTGGTCCGGGTATCGAGGGTAAAACTACCCGCGAGCAACAGCTCGCCTTCAAGCGTCACGACACGGAACCCTTGCCCCTGGATCAGGGTAAGGGCGCCTGGGGCGCCATGTTCGTCAGGTGGGTTGCTGACCCCGTTGTCCTCGTACTCCACCTGTTCCCAGGCACCTTGAAGCTGTTGCAGATCGAACTGGTCGTCGCCGGTCATCGCCGTTCGGGCCTTCTGTCTTCGCTGGGTGAAAGGGGCGGGGTCAGTTGAAGATGTTGCGACCGATGCAGTACGTCAGCAGGTCCTGGTCGCTCTCGACTTCCAGCTTGCGCATGGCGGAGATTTTCTGTGCGCTGATGGTCTTCGAACTGCGGTTCTGGCTTCGGGCAATGTCACTGACGCTCTTGCCGGAAACGAACAGCCGCAGGATTTCAAACTCCTTGGGCGAGAGCATGGAAATCCGGTCGTCGATGCTTGCATTGGACTCGATGACCGAGCTCGGCGCAGGTTCGATACTCTGATAGGAACCTCTTTCGACGATGGTCTTGAGCGCCACCTGGATTTCATTGTGCAGCTGGCTTTTCTGGATCACCCCGACCACCCCCAGCTCATGCAGGCGTGTAAGGATCAACTGGTTGGAGATCATGGTCAGGATCAGTACCTGCAGGCGCGGGAAGTGGCGCTTGAGGTACTCGACCAGCTTGAGGCCGTCGCCGTAGGGAGAATCCCCGGGCATGTTGTAATCGGTAATGACGATATCGACCGGTTGTTGCTCGAGGATTTCGATCAAGCCCTGTGAGCTGATGGCTTCACCGACTATTTCAAAGTTGCTTTCTCGTTCCATCAACTCGCGAACGCCGAGCAGAACAATCGGGTGATCGTCGGCGATGACTACTTTAAATTTTTCCATGACTAGCCACTCGTAATACGCCGGTTGGTAAGGAGAAAGAATAAGGGATTGCGTTCATCAAATCTTGTCGCGTCTCATTCAAGTGCATTAAGAATATCCGTCAAGCTTTGTATCAGGCTTTTCACCTCAAGGGTCACGGAAGAAGTCGTCGCGCTTTGCAGTATCCGGGACTCCAGTTCGGCACAGTTTTTCGCCAGCGTGCTCAACTGCACGGCACCCAGCGCGCCGGCGGCGCTGTGCAGTCGCTCGGCGAGCCGCTTGGCATCCTGGGCGTCGAGGGCGTCGGTCACGCTCTGGATATCCTGGCGCATGGTGGTAATGAACAGCGCACGCATTTTCGGAGACAGCTCGATCATGGTGTCGCCGGTCGCGGGGGGAGGCGTTGCATCGATCATCGGTTGCGGTTCCTGGGCAGGCGCGTTCGCGCAGAGATTCGACAGGTAGTGGTGCAGCGTCTGCAGGCTCAAGGGTTTGACCAGCCAGGCATTCATGCCGACAGCCATGCAGCGGGCACCTTCTTCGCGCAGGGCATTGGCCGTGACCCCGACGATCGGAATTTCCCGGTCGCGCTCACGCAGGGCCCGGGTCAGTTCATAACCGTTGAGCAGCGGCATGTTCACATCGGTCAGCACCAGGTCGAACACCTGCGGCTGCCAGAGCTGCAAGGCTTCTTCGCCGTTGGAGGCGGCGGTCACCGTGCAGCCCAGGGCTTCGAGTTGCTCCTTGATGATCGCCTGATTGATCGCGTTGTCCTCGGCCACCAGTATATGCAGGCCGAGCCTGCTGCTCAGGTCGTATTCGGGAGCGGCGGGCGCAATGGTTTTCCCATGCAGGGTCAGGGAGACGGCCCTGGCAATGGCCCGCACATCATGGGCATCCACGCTGCAGCCTGGCTTTGGCTGTGCCGGCGGGTGTTCGCCGCTGGCGCACAGGACCCGGGGGCCGGCCCAGGCGGGCAGGTTGTCGGAGGGCAGGACATCGACCAGCAGGTTGGCCTGGCGCGACTCTTCGACAAAGGCCGGCAATGGCTTGGCGACCACGCCGAGGCGATTCAGCCAGTCGCAGGTGCTCTGCGTCAGCTCCACGGCGGGCGCCCGCACATACACCGCCTGGGTGGTCGGCAGGATGTCCGCGCAGCCATCCAGCGAGCCCGGCATGACCTTCAGCCCCAGCCGCAGCGAGAAGCTGCTGCCCAGGCCGGGCTCGCTGACCACGCGTATCTGGCCGTCCATCATTTCCGTCAACCAGCGGCATATCGCCAGGCCGAGCCCGGCACCGGCCTCGCTGGAAGCGTCGCGTACCTGGTAGAAGGTGTCGAACAGCCGCTCCTGCTGGGCTGGCGAGATGCCGATGCCGGAGTCGGTGACCTGCCATTCCAGGCTGGCCTGGCCCTCCACGGATTCCAGGACCCTGACCCGCAGCACGACACGCCCGGTGTCGGTGAACTTGATGGCATTGCTGAGCAGGTTGTTGAGGATCTGGCGGATCCGTATCGGGTCGCCCTGCAACTGGTCGGGCAACGTTGCATCGACACAGGCGTACAGCAGCAAGCCCTTGTTTTCGGCGAAGACACTGTAGGCATGCAGCGTGTCCTCGATCATCTGCAACGGGCAGAACGCCTGGGACTCGATCGCCATCTGCCCGGATTCGATCTTGGAAATGTCCAGCACATCGCTGATCAATTGGAACAGGGTGCTGGACGAGCGCTGGATGGTTTGCAGGTGTTCGCGCTGCCGCGCATCCAGGCGCGTCAGCCCGAGCAGTTCCAGGGTGCCCAGCACGCCGTAGAGCGGGGTGCGTATTTCGTGGCTCATGGTGGCGAGGAACAGGGTCTTGGCTTCGCTCGCCGCATCGGCGGAGCGTCGCGCCTGTTCCAGCATGGCCGCGCCCTCGATATGGCTGGTCACGTCGTGGAAGGCACAAAGCACGGCATCCTCGCCCTGGTAACGGGTGGGCACGAACCCTACCTGCAGGTGGGTACCGTCAATGTCCAGCCGGGTTTCACCGGCGACGGACAGGTCCTGCCGGTTCTCCAGGGCCATCCGCAGTTTTGTGCTGCCTTGCCACTGCTGGGCTTTGCGGTTTTCCAGCAGGACCTTGAAGTCCGAGCGACGCACCACGCACAGGCCGGTGGGCGCGCTATCGATCACGGCCCGGCTGAAGGCCTCGCTTTCGGCGGTGCGTTGGTAAGCCTCGTAGACCGGTTTGACGATGCGCGACTGATACCGGCGACTGACCAGCCAGCCACAGCCGATGCCGCCGATCAGCAAGGCCAGCAAGACCGGCAAGGGCCACAGGGTGTAGTTGAAGTAGCTCTTGAAACCGATGGTGTAGAGGGCGGTCCAGGGCTCGGCGGAGTTGCTCGAGACTTTGAAGACCATGCCGTCGCCGGTGATGTTCAGCCCGTCATGCAGCACGTCGCCCGGTTGCAGCGAACCGCTCAGCACCTTGCCGGAGGGGGCGATCAGTGTCACATGGTCATAGGTCGACCACGGCATGAGTCGCTTGATGTCACTGACCAGGTCCATGCTCAACAGCGACGCAATGCCGACCGGGTTGCCGGCGTCCTGGACGCCTGACCCTTGCGGCCCGAGGTGGGCGCTGACATAGGCCAGCAGCCGGACGGGGGCCTCGTTGGCCTGATGCGGGACCAGGGGTTCCCAATCGACCACGCCATCGGCCCGTGCCGGATCGTTCGCCAGCAGCAGCTTGAGTGTTTGCAGGACGAGTGCCTTGTTGGGGGTGTCGTTTTTCCAGAGCGGGTCCCGTGAATGCCCGGCTGCCGGAATGCCGATATTGAAGCTGTCCTCGACATCGAACAGAAAAAACGGTGGTGACTGGTAATGGGAAGTGGACCAGAAGGCGCTGTAGTAGTCGGTCAGGTGCTCTCCCAGATCGGATAGCCTGGCCAAGGTGTCAGGTGCGATGTTCTGTTGGTTGACGGACAGGCTGAAGGGCGTGGAAAAGGCGAATTCCTGGCCCAGGTAGTTGTGCAATCCCTCTTCGGGCAAGGCGCTTTTCAGGTACGAACCCGAGTCGCTGGAGCGCAAGGGGACCTGGGTGCCTTGTACGGCGACGCCACGGAGGAAGTCTTCATGTTCGCGGATGTCTTCCATCATCCGCGCAAAGTGCGCCTTGAACCTGTCGTGTTGTTCTTCGAGCAGTTTGTGCGACGACCAGTAACTGATGGCGATCAACAGCAGGGTCAAGCCGAGAAAAATCAACAATCCCTTGTTCAGGCGAGTCGAGTATCGTTTCAGATTCTCGAGAAGCGTGTCCTGGTGGTTCATCACTGGTATCCAAAAAAGCATGAAAAAGTCGAAGCCTTGAGGATTTTACCTTTAAACAACGACTTGTCAGTGATGTGGGGCATGTAATCCTGAAGGGTGGGTGTCCTCGGTTCAATAACTGGCGGCTGGACCGTCGTTCACCAGCAGCTGTTGAAACTGTTCGGAGGGGACTGCGCGAGAGATCAGGAACCCCTGCACCTGGCTACAGTCGATCTTGCGCAACAGCGCCAACTCCTCGGCGCTTTCCACGCCTTCGGCGACCACGGTCAGGCCCAGTTGGCGACCCAGGGCAATGATGCTGGTCAGGGCCTTGGTCAGTTCTTCGCTGGCATGGCATCCCTGGACCAGGGCGCGATCGATCTTCAGCTCGGTGAACGGGGTGGAAACCAGGTTCATGTACGAGCTGTAGCCCTTGCCGAAGTCGTCCTGGGACAAGCCGAAGCCCTTGATGCGCAAGCGGCAGGCGCCGGCATAGAAGTTACTGATGTCCTGGGGCACCGAACATTCCATGAGTTCGAAACAGATCTGCCCCGGTACGCCCTGATGTTCCATGACAAAGTCGAACAGGCGGTCCGCCAGGTCGTGGCTGTTGAGCAGATGGGTCGGCAGGTTGATCGACACCGGAATGTCGTAGTCATGCTGGCGCCAGCGGGCCTGGGCCTGGATCGCCTGGCGCAGGACCAGCCACAGCAGCTCCTCCTCGAGATCGAAGGACTTGAGGGCGGGCAGGAAGGCGTCGGGGAGCAGCATGCCCTGTGTCGGATGCATCCAGCGGACCAGGGCTTCGGCGGCGACGATGCGGCCGTTGAACAGCGATTTCTTGGGTTGGAACCAGGCCTCGAATTGCTCTTCCTGGATGGCCTGGGCCAGCGCGGCCCGATTGAGCATGGCGGTCGGCAAGGGGCGTGGCGAGCTCGGCTGCGAGATGCTCAGCTGGGTGGTCAGGGTTTGCAGGGCGGCGAGGTTCACCGGTTTCGAAATCAGGCCGATGACTTTCACCCCGAGGTTCTTGGCGACCAGGCTGGCGCTCATCAGCATGCGCCGCGAAGCCGAGCTCATGATCGCCAGCGCCGGCTTGGAGTGCAGGGCCGCCAGTCCCTGGATGAACTGTACGCCATCCATTCCCGGCATCAACAGGTCGGTGAGCACCAGGTCGAACTTGCGCCATTTCAAGCGTTCCAGCGCCTCTTCGCCATCCCTTGCGCCTTCCAGGTAATAGGGGCCCAGCTCACCGAACAGATGCTGCAGGTACATGTGCTGGAAGGGATGGTCTTCAACGATCAATATGCTACAGGGCTTCATTCTTCGCTCTTTCATAGGGCGCTAGGTAATTGAACAGGGCGCGTAATGCAAAAGGTTTGACCAGGCAATGGTTCATTCCGGCCGCCAGACATTGCTCTTCTTCTCCACGCATCGCGTTGGCCGTGGCACCGATGATCGGGACCGTACAGCCACGGCGTCGCAACTCCTTGGCCAGTTCATAGCCATTCATCACGGGCATGTTGACGTCAGTGAGGACCAGGTCGAACCGCTCGGGGTTCCACATCGACAGGGCTTCCTCGCCGTTCGACGCAAGCTCCACGCTGCAGCCCAGCTCTTCGAGCTGATCCCTGAGGATCAACTGGTTGATGACGTTGTCTTCGGCCACCAGCACCTTCAGGTCCAGTTGCTTCAGCGTCCAGTGTTCGTTGTGGTTCTCGGCCTTGGCCACCCACAGCCCCTGGGCCTGGCTGACCGCCTGGTGAATGGAGCGCAGGTGGTTCAGGTTCACGTGCCAGCACCCGGTACGAACCTGCGGTTCGTTGTTGCCGGTGCCGGTGGCGAGGATCAGCGGACCGGGCCAGTCCGGTTGCAGGCGTTGTTCCAGTTCGCCGGGGTGGACCTCCACCAGCAGGCAATCGCTGGTCGGGGCGATCTTCGAGGGATGGCACAGCTGCACCCGGGCTCCCCACTGGCGCAGCCAGCCGCCGATGGACTCCGCGAGCTCCCGCACGCTGGACATCACATAGATGGTTTCCGGCAGCAGCTGGGTGGCGGGCAGGGTGACCGGCCCGTCGATCGCGGCTTCCAGGGGCAGGGTGAGGGAGAAGCTGCTGCCCAGCCCCAGTTCGCTGACCATGCGCAGGCTGCCGTTCATCAATTGCGTGAGGCGCTGGCAGATAGGCAGGCCCAGGCCGGTGCCCGCCACCACGTTGGTATTGCCGCCGGTTTGATAGAAGGGTTCGAAGATCAGCGGCTGATGATCCTGGGCAATGCCTTTGCCGGTGTCGGAAACCTGCCACAGGATGCTGGAGCGCTCGCCATCGCGGCTCAGCAGGTTGACCCGCAGCACGATGCGCCCCAGGTCGGTGAACTTCACCGCGTTGTTGAGCAGGTTGCTGAGGATCTGCCGGATGCGGGTGACGTCGCCGATCAGGCGCTCGGGGATCTGCGGGTCCACGCAGGAATAGAGCAGCAGGCCCTTGTTCGACGCGGCGGCGGAATAGCCCTGGATCAGCTCGTGGACCAGGTCCAGCGGCGAGAACTCATTCAGCTCCAGGGCCAGTTGCCCGGCTTCGATCTTGGACACGTCCAGCACATCGCAGATCAGCTGCAACAGGGTCGAGGAAGAACACTCGATGGCGCGCAGGTAGTCGCGCTGCTGGGTATCCAGCTGGGTACGCGCGAGCAGCTCCAGGGTGCCCAGCACGCCATACAGCGGGGTGCGTATTTCATGGCTCATGGTGGCGAGGAACAGGGTTTTGGCTTCGTTGGCGGCGTCGGCCATCTGCCGGGCTTCTTCCAGCGCGGCTTCCACCTGCTTGCGCGCACTGATGTCGCTGAAGGCGCAGAACAACACGTCTTCGCCCTTGTAGCGGGTGGGCGCGGAGCTCAGGTAAAGGTGGCGCCCATCGGCGGTCTCGAAGTAGTCGAAGCGGTTCGGTTCGTGGCTCTTGAAGGCTTGCTGGATCCAGCCGGCGCAGAGTATTTCCCGTTCGATACCGTCGCCCAGCCACTGCTGCGCCAGGGTGTTTTCCAGGACCACCTGGCCATCGGTACGCCGCAGCACGCACAAGGCCACGGGCGCGGTCTGGATCACGTCGCGGCTGAACAGCTCGCTCTCGACCAGGGCCTGGATACGGCTCAGCGCAGGAGTGATGAAGCGGTGCTCGATGCGGCGGGTCAGCAGGCAGATCAGGCTGATGCTGAACAGGCAGAACACCAGGGCGCCGGCCAGCTGGGGCCAGAGCGCGATCAGCAGCGACTGCAGGCTGAAGGAGTAGACCAGTTGCCAGTCGGAGGTCATCAGTTGCTTGCGGATCACCAGGTGATCGGGCCACCAGCGGCTGCCGACAAAACCGAAGAAGTTGCTGCCTTGCAGTTGCTGCAGGGCCTGCCCCAGGCGTCCGGCCGGAGTGTTGGTGAACAGCAGCGCGCCTTCGGAGTTGAACATCATGAACTCGCCGGCGCTCTGGTCGCTGAGGGCCTTGAGCACTTCCCGCCCATCCATTTCCAGGCCCAGCCAGCCGGAGTCATCGGTGCGCTCGTCGAGCCGGGTGAAAATGTACAGCTGCGAAGTCTGCGTGGACGGGTCGGTGAGCCACAGCTCGTTGGTGTCCGGATGCTCTCCATGGTTGAGCGCCTCAAGCTTGGAGAGGATGGTCCTGGGCAGGTTGGGGGAGGTCGGGTTGCTGCTGTAGAGGCGCATGACCCGGGCCTCGGGACCGGGGCTCACATACAGCAGGTTGACCTGCTTGGCCTTGAAGTATTCGCGCATGCGCACGCTTAGCCAGATGCTCCATGGGTCATCAAGGTCGCCCAGTTGCAGGTGCAGTTCTTCGGTGGAGGGCAGGTACACCAGGGCCTGGGCCTGCTTGGAGCGGCGTACCGCGGACAGGCTGAGGCTTTCCAGCAAGGCCTCGCGGCTGGTGAAGAAGGTCTGGGCTTCGGCGATGGCGCTGCTCATGTAGCCGCGGCGCCGGGAAATGTCGTTGCTGAGGGTGGAATTGAGGAAGTTGTAGACGGCTCCGAGGATACCAACCAAAAGAATGAGCGCGAAAAGACGCAGCAACCTGCTAGCGGCTTCAGGACTGGAAAATACGGGACTGATCTGATGAAGGTAGGTCTTTAATCTCATGGACCCACTCTAAATAAACCCTCCTTAATCCGGGATAGGACGATCCTTAAAGTCGCTGGTATTTCGCCGCTTCCAGCCTTGTCGACGACGAAAAGAGCCTGGCACGGGTGCCAGGTTTTTTCGCTG
This sequence comes from Pseudomonas sp. SBT1-2, assembly GCF_028640875.1. Taxonomy (NCBI): domain Bacteria; kingdom Pseudomonadati; phylum Pseudomonadota; class Gammaproteobacteria; order Pseudomonadales; family Pseudomonadaceae; genus Pseudomonas; species Pseudomonas sp. SBT1-2. The sequence goes on from NZ_JAQZAA010000109.1 coordinate 156,763, forward strand.
CGGTGCCGCTCGCGACCGGATCAGACCACTGCCAGTCGCTGCTTGCGCAGTGGCGCGGGGAAGGCCTGGTCGATGGCCGCCAGGTCTTCGTCGTGCAAGCGCAACCCGGCCGCCTCGGCGTTCAGCCGGACATGCTCGGGGTGCACCGCCTTGGGAATGGCGATCACACCTTCCTGGCGCAGGACCCAGGCCAGGGAAACCTGGGCCGTGGTCACGCCATGGCGTTCGGCGACCTGCTGCAGCGCGGGGTGGCGCAGCAGCTTGCCGGCCTGGGCGATAGGGCAGTAAGCCATGAGCGGCAAGCGCTGCTGTTGCGCGGCGGGCAGCAGGTCGAATTCGATGCCGCGTTCCTCGATGTTGTACAGCACCTGGTTGGTGGCGCAGGCCGGGCTCGCCAGTTCCTCGAGGTCATCGAGGTCGAAATTGGAAACGCCCCAGCGGCCGATCTTGCCGTCTTCGCGCAGGCGTTCGAAGGCTTCCAGCGTTTCTTCAAGAGGGTATTGGCCACGCCAATGCAGCAGGTACAGATCGATATAGTCGGTCCCCAGGCGCCGCAGGCTGCGGTCGCAGGCTTGGGGAATGCCTTTGCGGCTGGCGTTGTGCGGGTACACCTTGCTGACCAGGAACACCCGGTCGCGCTGGCCGGTGATGGCGGCGCCAACCACTTCCTCCGCGCCGCCCTCGGCATACATCTCGGCGGTATCGATCAGGCTCATGCCCCGTTCGATACCGGCCTGCAATGCGGCAATCTCGGCGTTGCGCTGGTGGCGCTCCTCGCCCATGCGCCAGGTACCCTGGCCAATCACCGGGACGGGCACGCCCGCCAGATCGAGTGTTCGCATGACAATCTCCTGAAAGGGTTAGCAAGGACCCAGAGAAGCAAAGGCGCGGTTGCCGGTCAAGGTAACGAAGTGAGGGAGGCGATCTTTTATATTCATTTAAGGAATAAAATAACTACTATTTATTCCTTTTAATGTATGAAAACACAGGGCACCTTAGAGGCCTGCACGGCGATGCGCCAGTGCCCACCCCAGACAGGAAGGCCCACCATGACCATCAAGGCAATCAACGTTCGCAATCAGTTCAAGGGCGTCATCAAGGAGATCCATGAAGGCCAGGTGGTCTCGGAAATCGATGTGCAGACCGCCTCGGGCATCGTCACCTCGGTGATCACCACGCGCTCGGTGCGCGACCTGGAATTGAAGGTCGGCAGCGAGGTCATCGCCTTCGTCAAATCCACTGAAGTGTCGATCGCCAAGCTCTGAGGCTTTCGATCCCGACCCTGCACCTCGCTTGCCACGCTCGCCGAACCCTGCCACAGGGGCACCGGCAAGGGTGGCAAGCCGCCTTTCCCGAGAAAAGTCGGGCCTCCTTAGAATGATTATTTCTTTGGGTTATTGGCTGCGCTGATTCGCGCATATCCATCGCAGCGGAAAACACGCTGCGGTCCTGCTCCCGTCCGCGATGAAATCCATCTGGCTGCTCAAGCGGAAAATCCCGCGCGAACGGCTGCGCTGAAGCTGCCCCGGCAGCCGCGATTGCTGTTCGATCGGCATCTTGTGCGGCATTCGCCACTCCCTAGAATCCGCCCCATCAGCTTCGTCCAACTATCGAATCGCTTAGGGAGTTTCACCATGATGAATGCCATGCAGATGCAAATGCCGATGAACGCCAACATGCCGATGATGCCGATGATGGGCATGCCGATGATGATGGCGACCATGAGCTGCGAAATGATGGACGACGGCATGCTGTGCAAGATGATGCCGGCCGCGGGCATGGACATGGCCATGTTCAAGAACAGCGCGCAAATGATGCAGATGATGATGAACTGCGGCATGCCGATGATGATGCATTGCGCCAACATGAGCATGATGTGCATGTCCCAGGCGAGCATGGCCATGCCGATGATGGGCGCCATGATGCCAATGCCGATGATGGGCATGCCGATGCCGTCGATGAAGTGCGTGATGGAATGCACCCTCGAAGCCGACTGCATGATGTGCAAGATCATGCCGATGGCCGGCATGAACATGGACATGATGAAAAGCTGCTGCGCCCTGATGATGAAGATGATGAACGACTGCGGCATGCCCATGATGATGAGCTGCAACGGCATGCCGATGATGTGCTGCACCTGCTGATTCCTCGCAGCGGCACAAAAAAAGCCCGGCCGGGATGATCCCGCCGGGCTTTTTCTATAGAGGGACTATTGGCATTCGTAGCCGCTGGCGCAGCCTGCGATCGGGGCCGCAGGACCCGCCCTGTCAGCACAGTCCCGGCTGGTTCAGTCCAGGCGTTCCGGATAGGTCACCACCAGGTAGGCCACCGCCTCGCTGTCGGCCGGGTTGCGGTAGCGGTGCGGCTGGTCGGCGTAGAACAGGATCGAGTCGCCGGTGGAAAGCAGGTAGCGTTCCTGGTTGACGCTGATTTCCAGTACGCCCTGGGACACCACCAGGTTTTCCTGGACCCCCGGTCCGTGTCCTTCGGACTGGTCTTCGCCGAGCGGGCTCAGGCGCAGCTCGTAGAATTCCGACTGGCGCGCCACGTCGAAGGGGAACAGGGCGCGGCTGACAAAGGCGCCGTTGGCGCTGACCAGGCGTTTGCTCTGGCTCGATGGCAGCACCGCCACACCTTCGAAGGCGCGGTGTTCGAGAAAGGCCGCGACCGACACCTTCAGGCCCTTGGCGATCTTGCACAGCACCTTGATCGACGGCACGCTGCGCCCGGACTCGATCTGCGCCAGCATCGCCCGGCTGACCCCGCACTGGCGGGCCAGGGCATCCAGGGACAGATGACGCTTGCTGCGCAGGCGTTGCAGGTTCTGCGCGACCCGTTCGCTGATCGGGTCTTCTTCCTGCGTTTCCAGGTGGCTCAAATCAAGGCCGGGTTCGTCGGCGCTCGCCAGAAAGCGCGAGGGTTCCTGGACGCTCACGCGTGGTATGTCCTGGTCGGCTGGGCCGCCTGAATCCACTGGAACGCCTGGTAACCGGCATTGCGCGCGTACAGCTCCCACATGGCCCGGGCCAGTTGCTGGGCCTGCTTGCGTTTGCGGAACTGGGCGAAGTCGATAACGTTGTCAGTCGGTTTCATAAGGCACTTCACTGTCGTGACCAATGGGCGGGATGAGCTGAGAGTACGTGGTTATTTTTATAACCATAAATACTGATTATTTATTTATTAATTCCTTTGTGTTCTTAGCTTTCGAGCCCGTAACAACGCCCGCTCAAATCACATGGGCCTTGTGCAATTCGGTCAGGGCCAACGCCTTGAGGCGCGCCAGCAGCGGGTCGCGGCGGTCCCGCGGGTGGCTCAGTTGCACCGCCAGTTCCTGGCGAATGCGGCTGGGACGGTTGTCCAACACCAGCACCCGGTCGCTCAGGTACAGCGCCTCGTCGACATCGTGGGTCACCAGCAGCAGGGCGATGGCGTGACGCTCGGCCAGTTGCAGCAGCAGGTCCTGCAGTTTCATCCGGGTAAAGGCGTCCACCGCGCTGAAGGGCTCGTCGAGCAGCAGCACCTGCGGCCGCGAGTACAGGCCGCGGGCGATCGCCACCCGCTGCGCCATGCCGCCGGACAGCGCCTTGGGCAGGGCCTGGGCAAAACCCGCGAGGCCGACTTCCGCGATCAGTTGCGCGACCCAGGCCCGGTCGTAATGCTTGTCGTCGCTGAAGCCGATGTTCTGTTCCACCGTCAGCCAGGGCATCAGCCGCGGCTCCTGGAAGACAAAGGCCAGGCGTTCGGTATGGCTCAGCAGTTGCCCCTGGAAGTCCTTCTCCAGGCCGGCGACGATCCGCAGCAAGGTGCTTTTGCCGCAGCCGCTGGGGCCCAGCAGGCTGACAGTTTCCCGCGGCTGCAATTGCAGGTGGATATCGTCGAGGACGGTGGTGGTGGCGAAGGTCTTGCGCTCCACGTGGATATCCAGCAGGGCTTGGGTCATGGCTCGATCCTCTGTGTTTCAGTCATGGCTGTCTTGGCCATTGAAGGTGTCGCGCCAGGCCAGGCAGCGTTTTTCCAGGCCGGCGAGAAGGCCGTCGCTGAGCTTGCCGAGCACGGCGAGGACGATGATCGCCGCCAGCACGATGTCCGGCCGCGAGGTTTCCCGGCCGTCGCTGAGCAGATAACCCAGGCCCTTGGTGGCGGCGATCAGTTCGGCGGCCACCAGGAACATCCAGGCCAGGCTCATGCCGCTGCGCAAGCCGGTGAACAGGCCGGGCAGGGCGGCCGGCAGGAGAATCCGCCGCACCAGCCGGCGCCGGCCGAAAGCGTACATATGCCCGACCTCCACCAGCTTGCGGTCGATATCGCGAATCGCCGCCACGCCATTGAGGTACACCGGGAAGAAGGCGCCGATGGCGATCAGCACCACCTTCGAGGTCTCGTCGATGCCCAGCCACAGCAGGAGCAACGGCACCCAGGCCAGGCTGGGGATCGAACGCAGGCCGGCGAAGGTCGGCTCCAGGTAGGCTTCGGTTTCCCGGCTCAGGCCGACCCAGGCGGCGAATACCAGGGCCAGGCTGGCGCCGATGGCAAAGCCCAGCAGCACCCGCAGCAGGCTGGCGCCGATGTGTTTCCACAGCGCGCCTTGGGCCAGGTCGCCGAGGGTCAGGGCGATCTCGCTGGGGGCCGGCATCTGGTACGACGGCAGCCAGCCGAGGCGCACCACGATCTCCAGCAGCAGGATGATCGCTATCGGCAGGACCAGGCCCTTGAGGCGCAGGCGCCAGCGGACGGGGTTGAAGCGCGGGAGCTTGCCCTGCGCGGACAAGGCCAGGCGGGTCGAGAGGTTGTTGCTGTCGCTGCTCATGGCGATTCTCCGGCAACGCCGAATCCGCGTCAGGCGCGGGCTCGGTTGTCGCCTGGGCGGTAGGTTATTGACGGGCCACGGCCTGCTTGACGCCGGTGTCGAGCAACTGGTCGATCACCTGATCGACGTTCACCCCGCGGCGCACCAGTTCCTCGGAGACCAGGATCGGCGCGGCGGCCTTGGAGGCCAGCACATCCTCGGCACTCAACTGTGGGCTGCCGAGGTCGGTGCGCGACAGTTGCAGCCGGGCCACTTCCAGCGGCAGGCCGGATTCGTCCGCCAGCAGCTTGGCCAACTCGTCCGGGTGCTTGACCGACCATTCGCGGGCCTGCTCGTAGGCGGCGAGCACGGTGGCGATGGTCTGCGGATGCTCCTTGGCGTACTGCTCGGTGACACTGAGCACGCCGTAGCTGTTGAAGGCGCTGTTGCGGTACAGCAGGCGCGAGCCGGCCTGTACTTCGCTGGCGGCCATATGCGGGTCGAGGCCGGCCCAGGCGTCGACGTCGCCTTTTTCCAGGGCGGTGCGGCCGTCCGGGTGCTGCAGGTGCACCAGTTCCACATCGTCTTTTTTCAGCCCGGCCTGTTGCAGGCTGCGCAGGGTGAACAGGTAGGGATCGGTGCCCTTGGTGGCGGCGATCTTCTTGCCCTTGAGGTCGGCGACTGTCCGGTACGGCGAATCCTTGCGCACCACCAGGGCGGTCCATTCGGCGCGGCTGTAGACGTACACCGACTTGATCGGGCTGCCGTTGGCCCGGCTCAGCACCGCCGCCAGGCTGGCGGAGGAGGCGAAGTCGACGCCGCCGCTGTTGAGGTATTCCAGGGAGCGGTTGCTGCCCTGGCTGAGGACCCAGCTGACCTTGGTCTGGGGCAGGGCCTTCTCGAGAAAGCCGAAGCGCTTGAGCACCAGGCTGACCGGCGAGTAATAGGCGTAGTCCAGGTGCACTTCGGCCGGCGGGCTTTCCGCGGCCTGGGCCAGGGGTTGCAGGCTAAGCGCCAGGGCGCAGGCGCCGAGCAGGTACCTGGCGCGGGCCAGGGGGAAGCGGAAGACGGGTTTCATGGAGCGGCTCCGGACAAGGCGGCGAGAGGGCAATGTTGTTATTTCCGTCTCTTATTTCAAAAGTAACGGAAGGCAGGGGTGAGTCCTGCCGGAAAGGAATATTGCAGGCTCTGTGCCATAGACCGGGGAAGGGCGGTTTCCAGGCGTTGCCAGGAGAAAGAAGCTTCAGGCGATGTTGCCTGGCCAACAGCCTGTTGCCTTGCTGTTTCTCTATCAACAGCTACGGGTTGCGGATGCAGAAGCGGCTATGAGCTTATGCGTTAACAGAATTTCAAAACCAGATTCTAAGAGCGTTATGTTCTAGAAAATCCGCTTTTCCAATCATCCAGGAATTTCCCATGACGCTCTCCCGACGCTTGCGCCGCCTGCTCTTCAGCACCCTGTTCGCGGTACCCCTGGCCCAGGCCGCCGAGCCGCTGGTCCTGCATGTCGGCGACCAGAACTACTACAACGTGCGAGCCTCGGTGGAGGCCTCGGGTGTACTCGAAGGCGCGCCCTACAAGGTCGACTGGAAACACTTCCAGGCCGCCGCACCGCTGGCCGAAGCGCTGAATACCGGCGCCCTGGACCTGGGTTTCCTCGGCGATTCGGGCTTTCTGTTCCTCGCCGCGAAACAGGCGCCGGTGAAGCTGATCGGCGTCTCACGGCAGAACCCGGACACCATCGCCTTGCTGGTGCCCAAGGACTCGTCGGTGCAAACCATCGCCGACCTCAAGGGCAAGAAGGTCGCCTACTGGCCCGGCGCCTGGAGCCAGCAACTGACCCTGCGCGCCCTGGAGCAGGCCGGCCTGCCGGAGGACCATGTCGAGTTCATCAAGCTGATGCCGATCGACGCCGCCGCGGCCTTGCCCCAGGGCAGCATCGACGCCTTCCCGGTGTGGGAGCCCTATATCTCGCAACAGATCCTGTTCTCCGGCGCGCGGCCGATCCTCACCGCGAAGAACCTGATGCCCGGCCTCAGCGCCATCGCCGCCTCGACCCCGGCCATCGACAGCAAGCGCGCCGCCATCGCCGACTTCCTCGGCCGCCTGAAACAGGCCCGTGCCTGGGTCGACAGCCACACCGACCAGTACGCCGACCTGTGGGCGAAAAAGGCCAACCTCGACCCGAACGTCTCCCGCCATTGGCTGCGCCAGGCGCACATGAGCGTCGGCCCGGTGGACCCGCAGGCCGCCGCCGACCTGCAAAGCACCGCGGACTTCCTGTTCAAGGTCAAGGCGCTGCCGGAGCCCTTGGCCACCGCGACTGTTGTCGATACGTCCTTTACCCAGGCCCTGAACCCGTAAGCGAACGCTGAGGACTGCCGAGCGTCAGCGTCCTTCGTGCTGGCGGCGATAAGCCCCCGGCTGCACGCCTACGGCCTTGGCGAAGGCGCGGGTAAAGGCCGCCACCGATTGATAACCCACCGCCGCGCCGGCCTGTTCCACGGTGTGGTTGGCCTTGAGCAACTGGCAGGCGTGGCGCATGCGCAGCGCCAGCAGGACCTGGCCCGGGGATTGCCCGGCCAGTTCGTTGAAGCGCTTGAAGAAGGCCGAGCGCGACAGCCCGGTGCAGGCCGCCATGCTTTCCAGGGGCCAGGGCTGTTCGGGGTGTTCGATCAGCTGTTCCAGCAGCGCGGCGAAGGCCGGATGCCGGGCCAGCGCCACCAGTCCGCCGAGGCCCTGGTTGTCGGCCACCTGCTGGCGCAGCACATAGAGGAACAGCAGATGGCTCAGGCGTTCCAGCAGCGCCGAAGAGGGCGCGGGTATGCGCTGGCATTCTTCCAGGATCAGCTCGAACAGGGCCCGGGCCGCGCTCAGGGACGGGTCGCCGGCGCGCAGTACGATCCAGTCCGGCAGGCCGTCGATGATCAGCGACGACAGCCCGGACCTGAAGTGAAAGAAACCGCAGACCAGGCCCACGCCATCTTCGGCCTGATCTTTTGCGTGAGCGTCGAACGCCTGCATGGCCCTGCGTGGCAGTTCATGGGCGGCACTACGCTGTTCGGCGCTGGACAGGCGATAGTCCAGGTCGCGCAGCAGGAACAGCGCATCCCCGGCATTCAGGCGCTGGGCCTGCTCCTGGCCCTCGATATGCAGCCAGCAATGGCCTTGCACGATCAGGTGGAAGCTGGCCCGGGCCAGGCCGTGGGTGCTGGCGTGCCAGCCGCCGCAGTAACGGCCGACATGGAACAGGCTGGCGTCGAGTTCGAGGCTTTCTAATAACCAATCAACCAGTGGGCTGGACGAAATCATCTAATGGAAACACTCAGGAGCAAGTAATCGCTACTTTAGAATATGGATCGAAATTCTTATAACCAACAGACTGGCCGGACACCTACACAACAGGAGTCCATCGCATGTCGCGCATCACTCTACACAGCCTGCAAAGCGCTCCCGAAGCGGCCCGGCCGTTTTTGCAGAACGCCCAGAACAACTCGGGCTTCATCCCCAATCTGCTGGGCATCCTGGCCAATGCCCCGGCGGCGCTGGAGACCTACGTTACGGTATCGGCGCTCAATGGCAAGGCTGAGCTGAGCCTGGCCGAACGGGAAGTGGTGCAACTGGTGGCGGCCACCACCCACGGTTGCGATTTCTGCGTGGCCGGGCACACTGCGGTGGCGCAGAACAAGGCCAAGCTGCCGGACGAAGTGATCAGCGCGTTGCGTGAGCTGACTCCTTTGCCGGAGGCAAAACTGCAGGCGTTGGCCGCCTTCGCCGCCGAGGTGATCGCCACCCGCGGCAACGTCAGCGAGCCGACATTCGCGGCGTTCAAGGCCGCCGGCTACAGCGAGGGCAATGCCCTGGAGGTGATTCTCGGGGTGAGCCTGGCGACCCTGTGCAACTTCGCCAACGTGTTCGCCCGCACGCCGCTGAACCCGGAACTGGCCAAGTACCGCTGGCAAGCGCCGCAGCAATGATGCAGCGGCTGGATTCAAGGCACGGCCGGTGGGCCGCTGCCGCGTAGAAAAGGAGAAAACCACATGCTCGACCCCGCATTGAGTCAATGGCTGGACGCCGAGGCCCAGGCCCTGGATCTGGGCCACTGCGACCCGCAGCAGGTGCTGGCGCGACTGGCCGAGGCCCAGGTGCTGCGCATCGGCATTCCGGCCGGGCAGGGCGGTAGCGACGGCGACCTGGGCGCTGCCGTGGAAGCGGTGGCCGCGGTGGCCAGCCATTCCCTGGCGGCGGCCTTTGTGTTCTGGGGCCAGCGGGCCTTTATCGAATACCTGCTGCACAGCCCCAACGCGGCCTTGCGCGAGCGTCTGTTGCCGGACCTGCTCAGCGGCAAGTTGGCGGGAGCCACCGGGCTGTCGAACGCCATGAAGTTCCTCTCGGGCATCGAGGCCCTGCAAGTCCGTGCGTTGCCACAAGCCGGCGGCTGGTGCCTGAACGGGCGCCTGCACTGGGTCACCAATCTGCGCAAGAGCGGTTTTGTGGTGGCCGCGGCCATCGAGCACGAAGAGGGTGGCGCGCCCTTTGTCCTGGCGATTCCCGCGGCGCTGGATGGCCTGCAACGCTCGGAGGACTTGCAACTGATGGGCTTGCAGTCGAGCAACACCGCGGCGCTGGAGTTGCAACAGGTCGAGGTTGGCCATGACTGGTTGCTGCACGAGGACGCCAAGGTCTTTCTGCCGGCGGTGCGCCCGGCGTTTCTCGGCCTGCAATGTGGCATGGCCATCGGCCTGGCGCGGCGCGCGCTGGATGAAGTGCAAACCCATTTGCACAGCGGCCGTTCGATCCTGCGCGAGCCCTTGCAGGAGCAACGCCAGCAGTTGGAAGAGCGCGTCGATGAGCTCAAGCGCGGCCTGCTGGAGGGGCGTTTCCTGACCCAGCCCGCGGCGCTGTTCCGGTTGCGCATCGCCCTGGCCGAGGCCGTCGCCAACGCCGTGCAGCTGGAGTTGCAGGCCAGTGGCGGCAAGGCCTACCTGAGCGAACATGGCAGCGGCTTTGCCCGGCGCTGGCGCGAGTCGGCCTTCGTGCCGGTCGTCACGCCGAGCCTGGTGCAGTTGCGCGCCGAGTTGCAGCGCCAGGCGCGGGACGCGGCGGCATGAGCGCGGCCTTGCTCGAAGCCCGGCAGGTCAGCCTCGGCTACCCCGGCGAACACGGCTGGCAAGCGGTGCTGGAAGGCTTCGACCTGCGCTTGCAGCCGGGGGAGGTGGTGTCGATCCTCGGCCCCAGCGGCGTCGGCAAATCCAGCCTGTTGCGGGTCCTGGCCGGCTTGCAGGCGCCTCAGGGTGGCAGTGTCAGCCTGCTGGGGCAAACGCTGGACGGCCCGCATCCACGGGTGGCCGTGGCTTTCCAGGACCCCAGCCTGCTGCCCTGGCTGAACCTGGAACACAACGTCGCCTTCGGCCTCGACTTCGCCCGCCAGCCGGCGCTGGACGCCCAACAGCGCCAGGCGCGGGTCGACCAGGCAATCGCCGAGGTCGGCCTGCAGCATGCCCGCGGGCACTACCCGGCGCAGCTGTCCGGCGGCATGGCCCAGCGCACCGCGCTGGCCCGTTGCCTGGCGCGCCAGCCACAGGTGCTGTTGCTCGACGAACCCTTCGGCGCGCTGGACGAAGTGACCCGCGCCGACATGCAGCAACTGCTGCTCAAGGTGATCGCCGAGCACCGCACCGCGGCGTTATTGATCACCCACGACATCGACGAAGCCCTGCTGCTTTCCGAGCGCATTCTGCTACTGGGTAACAGCCCGGCGCGAACCCTCGGCGAGTGGCGCATCGACCTGCCTCAGCCGCGTGCCGAGCTCGTGGAAGAGCTGGGCACCCTGCGTATCGAGATTCTCAAAACCCTTCGGCGGGCGAGCCGCACTGCACAACCCCAAGCCTTACCGCAGCCTCTACCCCTGTAGGAGCGAAGCTTGCTCGCGATAAAAACGTCAGAGCGGCGCAGTGTCCCAGACACCCCGTCAACGTTGAGGTTTTTCGCGAGCAAGCTTCGCTCCTACAGGAGATCGCGGCCAAACCCTCGCCCGAATTGTCGGAGATACACCATGTGCCTGGATGACTTCACTCACAGCCGTCGCGACTTCCTCAAACTCAGCGCCTTGCTCACCGCCGGCGGCGCCTTGCCGTTGCTGGGTAGCCTGCAGGCCCGCGCCGCCGCGGAGCCGGACGCGCCGGTGCGCATCGGTTACCTGCCTATCACCGACGCCACGCCCTTGCTGGTGGCCCATAACAACGGCCTGTTCGAGGCCGAGGGCATCCGCTCCGAGCGCCCGGTGCTGTTGCGCAGCTGGGCGCAGGTGATCGAGGCGTTCATTTCCGGGCAGGTCAATGTGATCCACCTGCTGTCGCCGATGACCGTCTGGGCCCGTTATGGCAGCAAGGTGCCGGCCAAGGTGGTGGCCTGGAACCACGTTGGCGGCTCCGGCCTGACGGTGGCGCCGGGCATCACCGAGGTCCGCCAACTGGGCGGGCAGGCGCTGGCGATTCCGTTCTGGTACTCGATCCACAACGTGGTGGTGCAGCAACTGCTGCGCGACAACGGCCTGACCCCGGTGAGCCGGCCGGCCAGCAGCCCGCTGGCGGCCAACGAGGTCAACCTGCTGGTGCTGCCGCCGTCGGACATGCCGCCGGCCCTGGCCAGCAAGCGCATCGCCGGCTACATCGTCGCCGAGCCGTTCAATGCCCTGGCCGAGGAACTCAAGGTCGGCCGGGTGCAGCGCTTTACCGGGGATATCTGGCGCAACCACGCCTGCTGCGTGGTGTTCATGCATGAGCAGGATCTGAACAATCGCCCCGAATGGTCGCAGAAGGTGGTCAACGCCATCGTCAAGGCGCAGCTGTGGACCCGCGACAACCGCGCCGAGGCCGCCCGGCTGCTGTCCCGGGACGGCGCCAACCGCTACACCCCGCATGCGCCTCAGGTGCTGAGCCGGGTGCTGGCGCCGAGTGCCGGCGAACGCCAGCAATACCTGGCCGACGGCGCGATCCAGCACGCGCAGTGGGACGAGCAGCGCATCGACTTTCAGCCGTACCCGTTCCCCAGCTACACCGAGGAGCTGGTCAAGCGCCTCAAGGACACCCTGATCGAAGGCGACAAGGGTTTCCTGGCCAGCCTCGACCCGCAGCACACCGCCCGCGACCTGGTGGACGAGCGCTTCGTGCGCAACGCCATCGCGTCGGTCGGCGGGCTCAAGGCATTCGGCTTGCCCGACAGCTTCGAACGCAGCGAGGAGTTCAGCCTCTGATGGCCAAGCGATCCGCATCGAACCTGCCTTGGCTGCTGGGCGTGGGCGGGCTGCTGTGCCTGCTGCTGTTGTGGTGGCTTGGCGTGCGCCTGTTCGGCAGCACCGAGGGGCTGGCGGCGCGCTTTTCGCCGGCGGCGACCCTGGTCAGCCTGCTGGAACTGCTGGGCCGCGCCGAGCTGTACGAGCATGTGCTGGTCAGCCTCAAGCGCATCCTGGTTGGCCTGGCCCTGGCCTTGCTGGTCGGCGTGCCCCTGGGCCTGCTGATCGGCAGCTACCGCCACCTGGAGGCGGCCACCACCCCGGCGTTCCAGTTCCTGCGGATGATCTCGCCGCTGTCGTGGATGCCGGTGGTGGTGATGCTGATGGGGGTAGGGGACCAGCCGATCTACTTCCTGCTGGCCTTCGCCGCGGTCTGGCCGATCCTGCTCAACACCGCGGCCGGGGTGCGCCAGCTCGACCCGCGCTGGCTGCAACTGAGCCGCAGCCTCAGCGCCACCCGCTGGGAAACCCTGCGCAAGGTGATCCTGCCCGGGGTGCTGGGCCATGTGCTGACCGGCGTGCGCCTGGCCATCGGCATTTTGTGGATCGTCCTGGTGCCCTGCGAAATGCTCGGCGTCAGCGCCGGCCTGGGCTATTTCATCCTCGATACCCGTGACCGCCTGGCCTATTCGGAACTGATGGCCATGGTGCTGCTGATCGGCGCCCTGGGCTTTGCCCTGGACAGCCTGGCCCGCGGTCTGCACCGACGCTGGACGCCCTTGCCGTAACGCCGCGACGGGCGCATTGTCAGTGGGAAGTCTGAAGTCATGCTGGCGTTCGATCCGGCGTTGACGCACCGGCGTTTATAAAGAGGCGCCGGTGGCCGGCGTGGGCGTCCAGCCTATCTGGAGGTGCGCCATGAGCCAGTACCAACGCTTGTTGCTGGTCATCGACCCGGCAATGCGCCAATCCCCGGCGATCCCGCGTGCAGCCGCCCTGGCCAAGGCCAGCGGCGCGACCCTGCATATCGCGGCCTTGCTGAAGCCGGTGTCGATTCTTTCCCTGTTCGAGCACCACGTGCGCAATGAGGCGCGCGAACGTTATCGCCTGGAACATCAGAACTGGTTGCAGGAGGAGGTGCATCGGCTGCGTGGCCATGGCGTCACGGTCAACGGCGAGGTGACCTGGGCCGACGACCTGCTGGAGGAAATCCTGCAGCACGTCGCGGAAATCCAGCCCGACCTGCTGATCAAGGACGTGCAGCACGAACCGGCGCTCAAACGCGCCTTTCTCACGCCGATGGACTGGCACCTGCTGCGCCGGTGCCCGGTCCCGCTGTACCTGATGGGCCGCCACGGCCATACCTTGCCGCAGATGGTGGTGGCGGCGGTCGACCCGTCGCGGCCGGAGTACCAGCACAACGGGCTCAACGACCGGATCATCCACGAAGCCAACAGCCTGGCCCTGCAATGCAATGCCGAGCTGCACCTGTTGCACGCCTATGACGTGTCGTCGGTCTACCTGGGCGATGCCGGGGGCGGTGGCCTGGTGCTGGCGGACCTGACCCGGGAACTGCGGGTCACCCTGGAAAAAGCTTTCCTCGAACTCGCCGAGCGCTACGGCGTGCCCGAGGAACGGCGGCATTTCATCCTTGGGCAGCCGGTTACGGTGCTGGCCAATTTCGTCACCGAGAACCAGGCCGACGTGCTGGTCATGGGCCGTGTGCATCGCGAGGGCCTGGAGAAACTGGTGGGCAGCACCACCGAGCACGCGCTGTATCAGCTGCCCTGCAGCCTGCTGGCGCTGTAGCCGGGCGCCTGGGGAGGTGAGACATGAGCGAATATCCGTCATTGCAGATGACCTTGCGCAACCGCCAGGCCGCCGGGCAGGGGCTGGTCGCGCCGTTGCAGAAATACAGTCGCCGGCCCGAGGTGATCGTGCTGGCGTTGCCCCGGGGCGGGGTGCCGGTGGCCTGGGAAATCGCCCGGGCCCTGGAGGTGCGGCTGGACCTGATGCTGGTGCGCAAGCTCGGCGTGCCCGGTCATGAAGAACTGGCGATGGGCGCCATCGCCAGCGGCGGCATCCGCATCCTCAATCAGGACGTCCTGAACGGTCATCACATCGGTGATGCCGCGCTGCAAGCGGTAACCCAGCGGGAAACCCAGGAGTTGCAGCGCCGCGATCGGGTCTACCGCGGCGACCGGGCCGCGCCCGACCTGCGTCGCCAGGTGGTGATCCTGGTGGACGACGGGCTGGCCACCGGTGCCTCGATGCACGCCGCGGTACAGGCCACGCGCCTGCAGCACCCGGCGCGGATAGTGGTGGCCGTGCCCCTGGCGCCGCAGGAAACCGTGGACACCCTGAGTTTCGAGGTCGACGAGCTGATCTGCCCGATCACCCCGCTGTGGTTCGTGTCGATCGGCAACGGCTATGCGGACTTTGCCCAGACCTCGGACGAGGAGGTGATCGAACTGTTGCAACAGGCCTGGCAGCGGCCGTGCGAAGGCGCTGCGGTATGAACGTCTCGGCGGCCTGAAACCGGGCGCCCCGGAACCAAAACCCTGGTTGCCCCTCCAAGCTGTGCCCGGCGCTGCGTGCAGGCCGGGCGAGGGATCCATGGGCGAGGGATTTTTGCCATTGAGGTGACGACCGCAACGGTCCGACACAGGGCAAAACATGAAACGAGGCTTCAAGCTTCTCTGCGCAGTGCTACTCGCCGCCGGCCTGGCCGGTTGCATTGCTGCCCCCATCGAAATGACCGCGCAGACCGAGCAACGCTTGCGCGTTCAGGCGCCGATCCGCTTTCTGCTGACCTTCGACGACGGCCCCAGCGCTTCCAGCCTTTATAACCCGACCGAACGGGTACTCGACGACCTGCTCGACAACCCGCTGCAACCGGCGATCAAGGCGGTGTTCTTCGTCCAGACCCGCGCCTCGCGGGCCGGCGGCAGCGACATCGGGCGGCGGATAATGGCCCGCGAACACGCCGAGGGCCATGTGCTGGGCTTTCATACCGCCACGCCGAGGCACACCAACCATCGCTCGCTCGACCCGCAGGAGCTGGAGGCGTCCCTGAACGACGGCGGCGCCGATATCGCGCTGATCACCGGCGTGCCGCCGAACCTGGTGCGCCCGCCATTCTGGAACTACGACAAGCGCACCTTCGCCGCCTATCAACGGCATGGCCTGCATGTGTTGCTGACCGACCTCAGCGCCAACGACGGCAAGGTCTGGGGGTTCAACGCCAGCCCACGGCGCCGGGCCAACATGCTGCGCCAGCTGTCGGAGGTGCGCGAACGCATTGCCCTGGGCCAGTTGCCGACGGTGGACGGAGCGATCCCGGTGGTGGTGACCTTCCACGACCTCAATCGCTACACCGCCCGGCATACCCGGGAATACCTGCAGATCTTGCTCGACAGCGCTCAGGCCAATGGCCTTCGGACCGCGCCCAAGCCGTTCTACGACGATACCGCGGCGCTGCAACGGGCGGTCATGACCCGCACCGTCACCAGCAGCGAGCAGCCGGTGCGGTTGCCGGGGCTGTGGAACTGGCTGTGGGACAGGAATTCCCATTGAGCAGGCGTGACCGTTCGCATGGGACAAGACATGACCGTCGGTCCGCCAGTGCCTTGCCAGGATCGAATAAATCTCTGGTTTTACAGTCACATGGGGGGTTGCAGGCGCCGGCGCCGCCGGTTCGCACAGGGCCCGGCGCGTTGCCGGGCTGCTTTGCCAACCCATCGTTCTGACCCAGGTTCTAGGACACTTCCCATGAAGCGACTCGCGACACTCACCCTGACCCTTTGCTCCACGCTGCTGCTGGGTGGCTGCTACCCCCATTGGGACGACGGCCGGCGCTACGATCGCGACCATGACCGCTGGCGCGACCACAGTCGTTATGACCGCGACTACTACCGCGACCGCGATCATGACGACGACCGTTACGACCGCCGCTACGACCGGCGGGACAAGGACGGGCGCTATCGTCGCGACCGTGACGATGACGACGATGACGATTGAGTCGCAGGGCGGTTTTCGCCTGACATGACAACGGCGCCCGAGGGCGCCGTTGTCGTTTGCGCCGGGCGTTACTTCACCGCATAGAACTTGCGCACATAAGCCGTGCTGTGCCACGCGCAGGGCGTGCCCTGGGCAACGAACAGCGTAGCGCCGGGGCCGGCGGTCAGTCGGCTGCCATCCGCGCCCTCGAGGGTCACGCTGCCTTCCACCAGGTGCATCAGCTCATGGAGCTTGTGGGGCCGGCCATGGCGGCGGTAAGGCGTGGAGTCCCAGACACCGATCCGCAGGTCGCAGGCGTCGTCCTCGAAGGCGTTGCGCGAGCGGCATTGCGGTTCCGGGCCGATCAGGATCTGCGGCTCGGGGGCCGCCGAAGGCGAGAGCATGGCCCGCGGGTCAAGCAGCGTCAGGCCCGGTTCGGCGCCCGCGGCGGCGCGTTTCACTGCGCAGAAGGCCCAGAGCGTGCCGGGTTCGGCCTCGAGCTTGAAGGTGCTGCCACGGCCGATCACCGCGCTGGCGCCCGGGGCCAGTTCCAGGGCTGGTTCCGCAGACGGCTCGGCGCTGTGGAGCAGCACCTTGCCGGCGTGCACCACGAGCATTTCGATGTGGGGGAAATCCTCGATGGCAAAACTTGCGCTGGTGCGCACGACACCGGCGGCAATCCCGTCGCTGCCGTTGTAGGCAACCAGCCGATCGGCGCCGAAAGGGTCGTGGCTGCCCAGGGCAGCGGGGGTGAACAGGCTGGCGTCGAAGCGACCGTCGGCGCCTGCCAGCAGCAAAGCGGCGGGTGTGGACATACAGATGACTCTCTGGGAAGTGGAAAAGGTGCCGCGCGGCGGGCGCCCGCGGCGTTGTGGATCAGCCGATGGCCTGGGTCACCAGGGCGAACTGGCGAACGCCGCCAAGCGCCCGGGGCGGGGTGCCGCGGGCCATCTGCGCGACCTGGTCGACCTGTTTCAGGCCAGCGCTTTGCAGCCAGTCGGCCAGGCCGCAGTCGGCCGGAATGTCGATGCGCACGAAGGCATCGGGAACCTTGCTCAGCAGGCTGGCGATCATCTGCCGGGCCTGCTCGGGGTTTTCTGCAATCACTGGGCCGATGCAGCGACCACGGCCGAACGGCCGCAGCAGGGCGAAGGCGCGCAACTGGCCGTCGCGCTCGATGCCGACGCCGTGCTCGACCACCGCGAACAGGTCTTCCAGCACCTGCTGGCGGTCCAGGCCGCTGCCGGCGTTGGCCAGGCTCAGCTGGCGCAGGCGGTCGGCCTTGCGCAGCGGCCGGCAGCTTTCGCCGGCGGGCAGGGAGCCGACCTCAGGCGCCTGTGCCTGACCCTGATGCTGCTGGATCATGCCGAACTCGACGAAGCCCTGGCTGGCATACAGCGGCGCGCCGGCCAGGGTGGCGTTGAGGACCGGCGTGCGCGACCCGCAGGCGTGCAGGGCCTTTTCCATCAGGGCGCGGCCGATGCCCTGGCCCTGGTAGTCGTTGCTGACGATCACCAGGCCGATGGTGGCGTAGTCACCCTGGAGGCAGGCGAAGGCGCTGCCGATCAGGCGCTCGCCGTCTTCCACCACGAAGCCCTGGCTGACCCGCTGCAACATCGCCCAGTCTTCCAGGCGATGGGGCCACTTCAATTGCACCGACAGGGCGTGGGCCGCCGGCAGGTCGGCGACAGTCATCGGGCGATACACATAAGCGGGGTGAGGGGTGGCGGACATGGCAAGACTCCGTGGAAAAGATAAGCGCGATCGTCGGCTTTGCTGTGCGGCGATGCGTCTGTATCCCATCTGCGCCGAGACCTGGCAAGAGCCCGGCAGCGATTCGGCAGAATCCCTAAAAGAGCGGCCGGCAGACCACAGTAACTACTTAAAAGGGGCATAAGGTCGGCAGCAAATGCTTGCGCTTTTTTCCTAGGATGGAGGCCTGGTTTTTACCTTCCGGACCGGCCTTCGCCGACCTTATTGCCGCCTTTAGTGGAGTGCTCCATGGATAGCTTCGATCCTCGTCTTGTCGCTGTGCGCAGCGCTCATTTCATCGCCGGCCAGTACCGCGACGCCGCGCCCGGGCTGGAAGTCTCGCGCCCGTCGGACGGCCAGGCCTATGGACAGTTGCCGATCGCCGACGCCGAATGGGTGGACGAGGCGGTGAACAACGCCTGGCAGGCCTTCGCCCGCTCCGACTGGGCCAGCCGTCCGCCCCGGGAGCGGGCGCGGGTGATGCGGCGCTGGGCCGACCTGGTGGAAGCAGACGCGGCGATCCTCGCGCCGCTGGAGGCCGTGGGTTCGACCCGTCCGCACCAGGACGTGATCGCCTGGGACATTCCTTATGTCGCCGAAGGCATCCGCTTTTTCGCCGAGCTGGCGGACAAGCACGGCGGTTCGCTGGCCGCCACCCAGACCGACCGCCTGGGCATGCAGATCGCCGAACCCTATGGGGTGATCGCCGCCATCGCGCCGTGGAATTTCCCGCTGAGCATGGCCTCGTGGAAAGTCGCCCCGGCCCTGGCCGCCGGTAACGCGGTGGTGCTCAAGCCGTCGGAACTGACGCCGTTCTCCAGCCTGCGTTTCGCCGAACTGGCGCTGCAAGCGGGGATCCCGGCGGGCATCTTCAACGTGGTACAGGGCGACGGCCGGGTCACTGGCGATGCCCTGTGTCGCCATCCGCGGGTGGCCAAGGTGACCTTTACCGGCTCCACCGCCACCGGTTCGAGCATCATGTCCACCTGTGCCCTGGTCGGGCCCAAGCCGGTGACCCTGGAGCTGGGCGGCAAGAGCCCGCAACTGGTGTTCGCCGACGTGCCGGACATCGCCAGGACCGCGCGCACCGTGGCCATGGCCATTACCGGCAACGCCGGGCAGGTCTGCGTTTCCGGTTCGCGGCTGCTGATCGAACGCTCGATCATGCAGCCCTTCGTCGAGCACCTGCGGACGTACTTCGAACAATTGCGCCCGGGGCCGACCTGGTCGTCGACCAGCACGCTGTCGCCGATCATTTCCCGGCAGCAGGCCAACCGCATCGACGGCATCGTCCAGCGTTCGCGCCAGGCCGGCGCCGAGGTGCTCTGTGGCGGCGGCTTGTTCGATGGCCTGGGCGGCGCCTATTACCAGCCGACCCTGCTGACCGGCCTGGACAACAGCAACCCTGCGGTCTGCGAGGAGATCTTCGGCCCGGTGCTGACGGTGCAGGCCTTCGACGACGAAGCCGAGGCCCTGGGCCTGGCCGAGCACGCCACCTACGGCCTGGCCGCCGGGGTGCACACCGCCGATATCAACCGCGCCCTGCGCCTGGTCCGGCGCCTGGAGGCCGGTACGGTGTGGGTCAACCGCTACGGGCGCAGCAACGACTACATCCTGCCCACCGGCGGCTACAAGCGTTCCGGTATCGGCAAGGACCTGGGGCGCGAAGCCTTCGAGGCCAACCTGCGCTTCAAGAGCGTGCTGATCGATATCGCCGGCTGAAAGCCATGACCGGCGGGCGGCGGGTGAGCGGGGCGGTACGAAGTATGCATTGAACCTTCCGGCGCGGCCGAAGGCCGGCCGCCACCGGTTGGGGATTGACCGGGACACACTCTGCGATTCAGCGAAACGGGCGCTTCCAGACGGGGGCGCCCGTTTTTGTTGGGGGCGGCGCAGGTTCTGCGGCGGTCGGGCCCTGGCTTGAGCCCCGGCGGCCGGAAAAGGTCCATAAAAGCGCATGAATACGGGCTTTGCCCAAGGCTGGCGCGCCCCGCAAAGTCTGCTGAGGGCACCCCGAAAAACGGTGGTTTGTATCGAGCAGCCCGCGCTTTTAACGCCATCTGCTGATTTCACGGTGTTGTAATGAAGCTGTGATTGCAACGCTGCATCAGGGCTCCGGCAGCCGCGCTCTTGCGTGTCACGCCATGACCTCAACGAACTTCAGGACCGCACTCAATGAGCTTTCTTCGTCCCAAATTCATTACGTTCGACTGCTACGGTACGCTGACCAACTTCCACATGGGCACCATGACCCGCGAGCTGTTCGCCGACCGCGTCAGCCCCGAGCAGATGGACCAGTTCGTCAAGGACTTCTCGGCCTATCGCCTGGATCAGGTGATGGGCGACTGGAGGCCCTACGACGAGATCCTCAAGACCGCGCTGGCGCGGACCTGCAAACGCTGGGGCGTCGAGTACCGTGACGAAGGCCAGCTGTACTACGACGCGGTGCCGACCTGGGGCCCCCATCCCGACGTGCCGGCCGGCCTGTCGAAGATCGCCGACAAGATCCCCCTGGTGATTTTCTCCAACGCCAGCGACAGCCAGATCATGTCCAACGTCGACAAGCTCGGCGCGCCGTTCCACAAGGTCTTCACCGCCGAACAGGCCCAGGCCTACAAGCCACGCCTGGCGGCCTTCGAGTTCATGCTCGACAACCTCGGCTGCGGCCCGCAAGACATCCTCCACGTGTCTTCCAGCTTCCGTTACGACCTGATGCCGGCCCACGACATGAAGATCAAGCACAAGGCCTTCGTCGCCCGTGGCCACGAACAGCCGGCCAACGCCATCTACGGCTACCAGCAGATCCCCGACATCGGCGGCCTGGCCGCGCTGGTCGGTCTCTGATCGGTCATGGGCGCTCTTCAAGGCATGGTCAGGGAGTCAGGCATGGGCAGTGAATCCTATTGGCTCGACAGTGCGCCGGCGTTCACCGGGGCACAGGCCGGCGCGTTGCCGGACAGCGTCGACGTGGCGATCGTCGGTGGCGGGTTCACCGGGTTGTCCGCGGCCCGCGCGCTGGCCATGAAGGGCGCCCGGGTGGTGGTGCTGGAGGCCGGCCGGGTGATCGGCGAAGCCTCCGGGCGCAACGGCGGCCAGTGCAACACCGGGGTGGCCCAGGATTATGCCGCCCTCAGCGCCAGCCTCGGCGCCGAGCGGGCGCGGGCCTATTACCAGGCCTACGAGCGGGCGGTGCAGAGCGTCGTGGCGCTGGTGGAGCAGGAGGGCATCGGTTGCGACCTCAAGCGCAACGGCAAGCTCAAGCTGGCGGCCAAGCCCTTGCATTACGAAGGGCTGGCGCGCACCTGCGAGCTGATTCGCCGCGAGGTCGATGCCGATGTCGAGTTGCTGTCCGCCGAGCAGGTGCGCGGCGAAGTCGATTCCGCCGGTTTTCACGGCGGCCTGTTGCAGCGCAACGGCGTGCAGATGCATGTCGGGCGCTTCGGCGTCGGCCTGGCACAGGCGGCGGCACGCCATGGCGCGCTGATCTATCAGGACTGCACGGTCAAAGGCTGGCAGGGCAACAGTGGCGGCTACCGGCTCGACACCGCGCGCGGTTCGTTGCAGGCGCGGCAGATCCTGCTGGCCACCGGCGCCTGCCAGCATGGCGACCTCGGCTGGTACCGGCGGCGCATCGTGCCGGTGGGCAGCTTCGTGGTGACCACCGAGGTGCTGCCGCAAGCCTTGGTCGAGCGGCTCCTGCCGCACCAGCGTTCCTATGTCACCAGCCGCACCATCGGCAACTACTTCCGCCTGACCCCGGACAACCGCCTGCTGTTCGGCGGCCGGGCGCGTTTCGCCATGTCCAGCCCCAGCTCCGACGCCAAGAGCGGCAAGGTGCTGCAGGCGGCCATGGTGCAGATGTTCCCGCAACTGGCCGGGGTCGGGATCGACTACTGCTGGGGCGGGCTGGTGGACATGACCAGCGACCGGCTGCCCCGGGCCGGCGAACGCAACGGCATCTACCACGCCATGGGCTACAGCGGCCATGGCGTGCAGATGTCGGTGCACATGGGCCAGGTCATGGCCGAGGTCATGGACGGCAAGGCCAGCGCCAACCCCTGGCAAGACCTGGCGTGGCCGGCGATTCCCGGGCACTTCGGCAAGCCCTGGTTCCTGCCGTTGGTAGGGGCTTACTACCGCTTCCAGGACTATCTGCACTGAGTTTGCTGCACCGTCGTTTTGCGTTTCCAGGACGCTCCGGTCAACCGCGAGCACTCGAGCCTTCTCATTATTCGACAGGTAGAACTGCTATGACTGACAACAAAGTCGATCCGCAACTGATTTCCGGCGAAGAAAGCCTGCGGGTTTTCGAGGGCCTGAACCGTGGCATGTCCCGCCGCAGTGCCTTGCGCATGCTTGGCGTGGCCGGTGTCGCCGCCGCGGGCGCCGGCAGCCTGTTCGGCAGTGCCGGCACCTTGCTCGCCAGCGACAGCGCGGCGCCGGGCAAGGGCAAGCCGGGCGGACGCATCCGCGTCGCCGGCATGTCCAGTTCCACCGCCGACACCCTCGACCCGGCCCGCGGCGCACTGTCCACCGACTATGTGCGGCACTTCATGTTCTACAACGGCCTGACCCGCTTCGACAGCCACCTGGTGCCGCAGCTGGAGCTGGCCGAGCGCATCGACAATACCGACGCCACCCTGTGGATCATCGCCCTGCGCAAGGACGTGACCTTCCACAACGGCAAGGGCCTGACCGCCGCCGACGTGGTGTTCTCGCTGTCGCGGCACAAGGACCCGGCCACCGGCTCCAAGGTCATGCCGCTGATGGAGCAGTTCGCCGAGATCAAGGCCACCGGCACCCATGAGGTGCAGATCCGCCTCAAGGCGCCGAACGCCGAGCTGCCGTCGATCCTCGCGGTCTCGCACCTGCTGATCGTGCCCGAAGGCACCACCGACTTCAGCCAGGGCATCGGCACCGGGCCGTTCAAGGTCAAGGAGTTCAAGCCGGGCGTGCGTTCGGTCTCCGCGCGCAACCCGAACTACTGGAAGCCGGGCCTGCCGTACCTGGACGAGATCGAGTTCATCGCCATCGCCGACGAGCCTTCGCGGGTCAACGCCTTGCTCTCCGGCGATGTCAACCTGATCAACGAGGTCAACCCGCGCTCCACCGCGCGCATCGCCGCCAGCGCCGGGCACCGGGTGGTGGACGCGCCGTCGGGCAATTACACCGACCTGATCATTCGCCAGGACCAGTTGCCTGGCCAGAGCCCGGAATTCACCCAGGCGCTGAAGCACCTGCTGGACCGCGAACAGGTGAAATCCGCGGTGTTCCGCGGCTACGCCGTGGTCGGCAATGACCACCCGATCGCGCCCGGTTCGCGTTACTACAACGCTGACCTGCCGCAGACCGTGTACGACCCGGAAAAGGCCCGCTTCCTGCTGAAGAAGGCCGGCATGGAGAAGGTCAGCATGCCGCTGGTGGCCTCGCCGGCCGCCACCGGCTCGGTGGACATCGCCGTGCTCCTGCAGCAGTCGGCCAAGCAGGCCGGGCTGACCCTCAACGTCAACCGCCTGCCCAGCGACGGCTACTGGTCCAACCACTGGATGAAGCACCCGCTGAGCTTCGGCAACATCAACCCGCGGCCGAACGCCGACGTGATCTTCTCGCAGTTCTTCCAGTCCAGCGCGCCATGGAACGAGTCGGGCTGGAAGAACGAGCAGTTCGACCAGTTGCTGATGCTGGCCCGCGGCGAGACCGACGACGCCAAGCGCAGCACCATGTACGCCGACATGCAGACCCTGGTGCACGACCACTGTGGCATCGGCATCCCGGTGTTCATCAGCAACATCGACGGGGTCGACCAGCGTATCAAGGGCTATGGCAGCAACCCCCTGGGCGGCTTCATGGGCTACATGTTCGCCGAGCAGGTGTGGCTGGACGCGTGAGGGGCGAAAGCGGGTTCCGTCGGAGCTGCAAGGCAGGAGGGAAGGGCGATGAATAGCAACACACTGTGGTTGATCGGGCGGCGCATGGGCGCCGCGGTCGTGACCTTGTTGATCGTCTCCATGGTGGTGTTCGCCATCACCGCGGTATTGCCGGGGGACGCGGCGCAACAGGCCCTGGGGCAGTTCGCCACGCCGGAACAGGTGGCGGCGCTGCGCCTGAAACTGGGCCTGGACCAGCCCGGTGTGGTGCGTTACCTGCACTGGTTGCTCAGCCTGCTGGCCGGCGACATGGGCACCTCGGTGTCCAACGCCATGCCGGTCAGCGAGCTGATGGCCGGGCGGGTGCCCAACACCCTGATGCTGGCGGCGGTGACCGCGGTGGTCTCGGTGCCGGTGGCGCTGACCCTGGGCATCGGCTCGGCCATGGGCCGCGGCGGGCGCCTGGACAGCGTCCTGAGCTTTATCACCCTGGCCCTGGTGGCGGTGCCGGAGTTCCTGGTGGCGACCCTGGCGGTGCTAGTGTTCGCGGTGAACCTGGGCTGGCTGTCGGCCTTGTCCTACGCCAGCGAAACCCACTCGCCGCTGCAGTTCCTGCGCACCTACGCCTTGCCGGTGATGACCCTGTGCTTCGTCATCGTCGCGCAAATGGCGCGCATGACCCGCGCCGCGGTGATCGACCAGCTCGACAGCCCCTACGTGGAAATGGCCCGGCTCAAGGGCGTCAGCCCGGTGCGCATCGTGCTGCGCCACGCCTTGCCCAACGCCATCGGGCCGATTGCCAACGCGGTGGCGCTGAGCCTGTCGTACCTGCTGGGCGGGGTGGTGATCGTCGAAACCATCTTCAACTATCCCGGGATCGCCAGCCTGATGGTCGACGCGGTGACCAACCGCGACATGGCGCTGGTCCAGGCCTGCACCATGCTGTTCTGCACGGCCTACCTGGGCTTGGTGCTGATTGCCGACCTGTGCGCGATTCTTTCCAATCCGAGGCTGAGAAACCAATGAGCAATCTCATGCTGAAGTCGACGCCTGCCACGCCCGACCTGGCGCTTGGCAAGGTGTCCCACGGGCCGTCCTGGCTCGGCCTGACCGGGGCCGCGATGTGTGTGCTGTGGCTGCTGGTGGCGCTGTTCGGCCCCTGGCTGGCGCCGCACCCGGTGGGCGAAGTGGTGTCCGCCAATGTGTTCGACGCCATGGGCGCGGCCTATCCATTCGGCACCGATTACCTGGGCCGCGACATGCTCAGCCGGGTGCTGGTGGGCGCGCGGTTCACCGTCGGCCTGGCGCTGATTTCCGCGGTCCTGGCCAGCGGCCTGGGCACCGCCTGCGCCTTGCTCTCGGTGGTCGCGCCGAAATGGCTGGATGAAGTCATCAGCCGCCTGATGGATGCCTTCATCTCCATCCCGAGCAAGATGCTGGCGCTGATCATGGTCTCGGCCTTCGGCTCCTCGGTGGTGCTGCTGGTGTGCACCGCGGTGCTGAGCTTCACCCCCGGGGCGTTCCGTATCGCCCGCAGCCTGGCGGTGAATATCGAGGCCCTGGAGTATGTGCAGGTGGCCCGCACCCGGGGCGAGCGCCGGCTGTACATCGCCTGCGTGGAGATCCTGCCGAACATGCTCAACCCGGTGCTCACCGACCTCGGCCTGCGCTTTGGCTTCATCGTCCTGCTGCTCAGCGGCATGAGCTTCCTCGGCCTCGGCGTGCAGCCGCCGGACGCCGACCTCGGCTCGCTGGTGCGCGAGAACATCGGCGGCCTCAACCAGGGCGCGCCGGCCATCGTCATCCCGGCGCTGGCCATCGGCACCCTGACCATTGGCGTGAACCTGTTCATCGACAGGATCTCGTCGCGCCGCAGCCGCCGTCCGGGAGGTCATTGAGATGAGCCAGTTGATTCGAGTGGAAGACCTGCGGGTGGTCGCCGGCGGCGAGAGCGGCGAAGTGGAGATCGTCAAGGGCGTGAGCTTCGCCCTGGAGCAGGGCGAGGTGCTGGCGTTGATCGGCGAATCCGGCTCCGGCAAGACCACCATCGCCCTGGCCCTGCTGGGTTATGCCCGCCGCGGTTGCCGCCTGGCGTCCGGGGTGGTGCGGGTCGGCGAACACGACATGCTGGCCCTGGGCGAGGAGCAGTTGCAGGGCCTGCGCGGCAATCGCGTGTCCTACATCGCCCAGAGCGCGGCGGCGGCCTTCAACCCGGCGAAAAGACTCCTCGACCAGGTGGTGGAGGGCGCCCTGATCCATGGCCTGGACAGCCGCGCCAACCTGGAAGCCAAGGCCATCGAGCTGTTCCGCGACCTGGCCCTGCCGGACCCGGAACACATCGGCCAGCGTTACCCGCACCAGGTCTCGGGCGGCCAGTTGCAACGGGTGATGGCGGCCATGGCGCTGATCAGCGACCCGCTGCTGGTGATCCTCGACGAGCCGACCACCGCGCTCGACGTCACCACCCAGATCGACGTGCTGCGGGCCTTCAAGCGGGTGGTGCGCGAACGCGGGGCGACGGCGGTGTATGTGTCCCACGACCTGGCGGTGGTGGCGCAGATGGCCGATCAGATCGTAGTGCTCAACGGCGGCCAGATCCTCGAACAGAGCGCCACCGCGCCGCTGCTCGAGGGCCCGGCCCACGACTACACCCGCAGCCTGCTGGCGGCGGCGCGCCCGGACTCGACCATTCGCCCGCCCAGCGATATCGCCGAGGACCAGCCGCTGCTGACCATCAAGGGCCTGACCGCCGGCTACGGCAACAAGAACCTGCAAGGCATGCCGATGATCCGCGTGCTGGAGGACATCGACCTGACCGTGCGCCGTGGCCAGGCCATTGGCGTGATCGGTGAGTCGGGCTCCGGCAAGTCGACCCTGGCGCGGGTGGTGGCCGGTTTGCTGAGCCCGGCCCTGGGCCAGCTGAGCTTTGACGGCCAGCCCCTGGGCGGTAGCCTGTCGAGCCGCACCGACGAGCAGTTCCGGCGGATCCAGATGGTGTTCCAGAATGCCGACACCGCGCTCAACCCCATGCACAGCGTCAGCGCCATTCTCAGCCGGCCGCTGAAGATGTATTTCGGCCTCAAGGGCGCGGCCTTGCGCCAGCGCATCGACGAACTGCTGGACCTGGTGCGGCTGCCGCGCAAGCTCGCGGACCGGCGGCCCAGCGAGCTGTCCGGCGGGCAGAAACAGCGGGTCAACCTGGCCCGCGCACTGGCGGCCAAGCCCGACCTGATCCTCTGCGACGAGGTGACTTCGGCCCTGGATACGGTGGTTGGGGCGGCGATTCTCGAATTGCTGCGCGACCTGCGCCAGGAACTGGGGGTGTCCTACCTGTTCATCAGCCACGACATTTCCACGGTGCGCGCGCTGTGCGACGACATCGTGGTGATGTACAGCGGGCACAAGGTCGAGGCGGGCAGCCGCGCGGCCTTTGCCCTGGCGCCGTTCCATCCCTATACCGACCTGCTGATCCACTCGGTGCCGGAGCTGCGCCAGGGCTGGCTGGAAAGCTGCGGCAGCACCTGCGCCAGCCTGCCGCCGATCGGCGCCAAGGCCAACGTGCCGGAGCTGTGCACCTTCCTCAATCGCTGCCCGGTGCGCATCGACGGGTTGTGCAACCGCACCGCGCCGAACCGCCGCGCCATCGACGGCGGCAGCGAGATTCTCTGCCACCGCGACAGCGGCGAGTTGCTGCAGAGCCAACAGAACTTCAATGGCATGACCGAGGGAGCCTACGCATGAAGGGGCGTTTTGTACGGTTGGGCGAGCGCGAACGGGCGCCGGTCAGACTGTGGGTGGATGGTGCGCCGATCGAGGCGTTGCAGGGCGACACACTGATGGTGGCGTTGCTGACCCAGGGGACGGCCCTGCGCCAGTCGGAGTTCGATTCCGGCCGGCGCGCCGGCTTCTGCCTGATGGGCGCCTGCCAGGACTGCTGGGTCTGGACCCGTGCCGGCGAACGCCTGCGCGCCTGTTCCAGCGAGGTCCGCGAGGGCCTGGATATCCTCACCACACAACCGGAGGCGGTATGGCCACTGCACGGCTGAACATCGCGTCCGGCGCCGCGCCGCGGGTCGTGATAGTCGGCGCCGGCCCGGCCGGTGTCCGTTGCGCCGAAACCCTGCTGGCGGCCGGCCTGGTGCCGACCCTGGTCGACGAGAACCGTCGCGACGGCGGGCAGATCTACCGCCGCCAGCCCGAAGGTTTCCACCGCGACTACGCCACCCTGTACGGCAGCGAAGCGCACAAGGCGCGGGCCCTGCACGACAGCTTCGAGCGCCTGCGCCCGCGCATCGACTATCGCCCGGACACCCTGGTGTGGAACCTGACCCCGGGGCAACTGTGCTGCGTCAGCCAGGGCCGGCACTTCACCCTGGACTATGACGCGCTGATCCTCTGCACCGGCGCCACCGACCGCCTGATGCCGCTCGAAGGCTGGCAACTGGCGGGCACCTACAGCCTCGGCGGCGCGCAGATCGCCCTCAAGGCGCAATCGGTGTCCATCGGTCACCGCGTGGTGTTCATGGGCAGCGGGCCGCTGCTGTACCTGGTGGCCAGCCAGTACCTCAAGGCCGGGGCGCAGGTCGCCGCGGTGCTCGACACCTCGCCGCTGGGCAAGCGCATCGGCGCCTTGCCGAAACTGCTGGCGCGCCCGGGACTGCTCTGGACCGGCATGAAGCTGCTGGCGCAGCTGTGCCTGGCCCGGGTGCCGGTGCACCTGGGGATCCAGCCGGTCCGGGTGCTGGGCGATGCCCAGGGCGGGGTCAGCCTGGTGCAGGTCAAGACCGCCAAGGGCGACAGCCTGGATGTCGAGTGCGATGCCCTGGCCCTGGGCTATCACCTGCGTCCGGAAACCCAGCTGGCCGACCTTGCCGGTTGCCGCCTGGCCTTCGACCCGGCGTCCAGCCAGTGGCTGCTGGAGCTCGACGAGGCCGGGCGCACCAGTGTCAGCGGGGTCTATGCCGCCGGCGACGGGGCGAAGATCCGTGGCGCCGACGCCGCCGAACACGCCGGGCGCCTCGCGGCGCTGGCCCTGCTCGAGGATCTGCAACTGCCGGTCAACGCCGCGGAACGCGACGAACAGCGCCAGGCCCTGGCGGTGATGGACCAGTTCCGCCTCGGCCTGGCCCAGGCTTTTCCCTGGCCGAGCGCCCAGGCCGAGGCGCTGCCGGACACCGCCATCGTCTGCCGTTGCGAGATGATCAGCGCCGGCGAACTGCGGCGCACGGTGCGCGAGAAGGGCGCCTGCGAAGTCAACCGCGCCAAGGCCTTCAGCCGGGTCGGCATGGGCCGCTGCCAGGGGCGCTACTGTTCCCAGGCCGGGGCCGAGGTGATCGCCGCCGCGGCCGGGGTCGCGGTGCAGGAGGTGGGCCGGCAGCGAGGCCAGGCTCCGGTCAAGCCCCTTTCGATGCTCACCGGGGAGGTGACGCCATGACGGTGCAACAGTCCGATGTACTGATTGTCGGCGGCGGCCTGATGGGCTCGGCGGCGGCGTTTTTCCTGCGCCAGCGCGGCCAGTCGGTGACCCTGCTGGAGCGCGACCAGATCGGCCAGTACGCCAGCGGGGTGAACTTCGGCAACGTGCGGCGCCAGGGGCGTTATCTCGGCCAGCTGGAGCTGGCCAACCGTTCCTGGGCCCTGTGGAGGCGCCTGCCGGAACTGATCGACGACGACCTGGAGTTCATCGCCAGCGGCCATATGCGGGTGTGTTACCGCGAGGACGAGATCGCTGAGCTCGAGGCCTATGCCGCGGCGCCCGAGGCGCGGCAGCTGGACCTGAAGATCTATCGCGGCCGCGAGCTGCACGAGCGTTTTCCGTTCCTCGGGCCGGACGTCAAGGGCGGCTCCTACGCGCCCCATGACGGCCATGCCAACCCGCGCCTGGCGGCCCCGGCCTTTGCCCGGGCGGCGGTGCGCGCCGGCGCGCGGATCGAAGAGCGCACCGAAGTGGCCGAGGTGCAGAAGGTCGGCGGCGGGTTCCGGGTCGGCACCACCGACGGTCGCCAGTTCAGCGCCGAACGCCTGCTGATCACCGCCGGCGCCTGGGGCCAGAAACTCTCCGAGCAGTTCGGCGAGCCGGTGCCGCTGGACACCAACGGCCCGCAGATGGCGGTCACCGAGCCGGTGCCTTACGCCTTGCCGACGGTGATCGGGGTCTACACCAAGATCCCCGAGGAGGTGATCTACTTCCGCCAGATTCCCCGCGGCAACATCATCATCGGCGGCGGCTACCGCAGCAAACCGGACATGCTCACACGGCGCGCCCAGGTCGAACCGCGCAGCATCCTCAACCAGATCCAGCAGATGCGCCGGCTGCTGCCGGGCGTCGGCAACCTCAACATCATCCGCGTCTGGAGCGGCATCGAAGGTTATCTGCCCGACTCGCTGCCGATCATGGGCCCCAGTGGCCAGGTCGACGGCCTGTACTACGCCTTCGGTTTCTGCGGCCACGGCTTCCAGCTCGGCCCGGGCGTCGGCGACGTGATGGCCGAGCTGATCGCCACCGGCAGCACCAGCACCCCGATCGAGCCCTTTTCGATTCGCCGCTTCGCCGGCACAACCGCACAACGGAGCAAGGCCTCATGAAACCCCGGGTACTGGAGATCCTCAAGCGCCTGATCGCCTTCGACACCGTGTCCTCGGAGTCGAACCTGGCGCTGATCGAATACGTGCGCGAGCTGCTGCTGGGCAAGGGCATCGAGTCGCTGATCGTCAAGGACGAAAGCGGGCGCAAGGCCAACCTGTTCGCCAGCACCGGGCCGCGGGAGCTGCCGGGGATCCTGCTGTCCGGGCACACCGACGTGGTGCCCGTCGCCGGCCAGGCCTGGACCCTGCCGGCGTTCCAGGTCACCGAGCAAGGCGGGCGCCTCTACGGGCGCGGCAGCTGCGACATGAAGGGGTTTATCGCCCTGGCCATAGACGCCATGCTCGATGCCGCCGACAGCACCTTGAGCCGGCCGCTGCAACTGGCGCTGTCCCATGACGAGGAAATCGGTTGCGTCGGCGTGCGCCGCCTGCTGGACGTGCTGCACCTGGCGCCGGTGCGGCCGTTCCTGTGCCTGATCGGCGAACCCACGCGCATGCAGTTCGTGCTCGGGCACAAGGGCAAGGGGTCGTACCGCGCCTATTGCCGTGGCCAGGAAGCGCATTCCTCCCTGGCGCCGCTGGCGGCCAACGCGATTCACCTGGCCTGCGATTTCATCGCCGGTTTGCGCGACAGCCAGCAGCGTCTGCGCGAGCAGGGCGCGCGCGACGCCGACTACGACATTCCCTACAGCACCGTGCACGTCGGGCAGATCGGCGGCGGCAAGGCGCTGAACATAGTGCCGAACCTGTGCACCCTGGATTTCGAGGTGCGCAACCTGCCGGCGGACGATCTCGAGCAGTTCCTCGAACAGATGCGCGAACGCGCCGAGCTGATCGTGCGCGAGGCCCGCAAGGTCTCCGAGGTGGCGGCCATCGAGATCGAAACCCTCAATGTCTACCCGGGGCTGGAGACCCATCCGAGTGTCGAGGCGGTGCGTTTGCTCCACGCCTTCGCCGCGCCGGGCACTGGCTACGCCAAGGTCGGCTTCGGCACCGAAGGCGGCCTGTTCAGCCAGCGCCTGGACATCCCGGTGGTGGTCTGCGGCCCGGGCTCCATCGAACAGGCGCACAAGCCCGACGAGTTCATCGAGGTCAGCCAGATGGACGCCGGCCAGCGTTTTCTCGAAGGCCTGCTGGGTTCCCTGAAACGTTGAGCGGTCACCTGTAGCCGCTGCCGGAGGCGGCGATCGGGCGCTAGCCCGCCAAGCCTGTATCCCGGATCGATCTGACGCACCGTGGTTATCTGTTTTGCGCCGGCTGCGCCAGTGGCTACAGGGCGCTGTTCATATGCTCGGTAGAGCCTGCTGCGCCGCCGCGTTTTTCAGCATCCGACGCTGTCGGCCCGGCGCTTTCAGCATCCTGGGCTGTGGCGCCTGCTTAGACTGGAGGCTGTCTCGGAACAGGACTCGACCATGCTCAAGAATCGTTTGAAAGACCCAAGCCTCTTGGTGGAACTGGCCTATATCGACGGGCAGTGGGTGGCCGCCGACGATGGTGCGACCCTGGCGGTGCTCGACCCGGCCAGCGGCGAATGCCTGGCCCGGGTGCCGGCCCTGCAGGGCGCGCAGACCCGCCTGGCCATCGCCGCCGCCGAACGCGCCTGGCCGGCCTGGCGCGCGCGCTCGGCGGCGGAGCGGGCACAGCTGCTGGAGCGCTGGTACCAGGCCATGCTCGACAACCTCGACGACCTGGCCCTGATCATGACCGCCGAACAGGGCAAGCCTTTCGCCGAAGCCCAAGGCGAAATCCGCTACGGCGCGGGTTTCGTCAAATGGTTCGCCGAGGAGGCGCGGCGCATCTGCGGCGACACCCTGCCGGCGCCCGCTGGCGACCGGCGCCTGCTGACCCTCAAGCAGCCCGTGGGGGTCTGCGCGGCCATCACCCCGTGGAATTTCCCCAACGCGATGATCACCCGCAAATGCGCGCCGGCCCTGGCCGCCGGCTGCCCGATCATCGTCAAGCCTTCCGACCTTACGCCGCTGTCGGCCCTGGCCCTGGCGGTGCTGGCCGAGCGGGTGGGGATTCCGCCGGGGGTGTTCAGTGTGCTTACGGGCATGCCGACCGGGATCGGCGAAGAGCTGACCGGCAACCCGGCGGTGCGCAAGATTTCCTTCACCGGTTCCACCGCGGTCGGCCGTCTGTTGATGCGCCAGAGCGCCGAGCACATCAAGCGCCTGAGCCTGGAGCTGGGCGGTAACGCGCCGTTCGTGGTGTTCGACGACGCCGACCTGGAACAGGCGATCGCCGGAATCATGCAGAGCAAGTTCCGCAACGCCGGGCAGACCTGTGTCTGCGCCAACCGCATCCTGGTCCAGGACGGCATCTACCAGCGTTTTGCCCAGCGCCTGGTGGAAGAGGTGGCCAAGCTCAAGGTCGGCAACGGCCTGGAGCCAGGCGTGAGCATCGGCCCGCTGATCAATGCCGCGGCGGTGAGCAAGGTCGCCCGGCATATCGACGATGCCCTGGGCAAGGGCGCGACCCTGCTGTGCGGCGGGATTCCCCAGGGCGAAAGCCAGTTCGTGCAGCCCACGGTGCTGGGCGAGGCCAACACCGAGATGCTCCTGGCCCACGAGGAAACCTTCGGCCCGGTGGCGCCGCTGATGCGCTTCCACGACGAGGCCGAGGCGCTGGCCATCGCCAACGCCACGCCCTACGGGCTGGGTGCCTACTACTTCACCCAGGACCTGCGCCGCTCCTGGCGTTTCGGCGAAGCGCTGGAGTTCGGCATGGTCGGCCTCAACACCGGGATCATCTCCATGGAAGTGGCGCCGTTCGGCGGCATCAAGCAATCGGGCCTGGGCCGCGAAGGCAGCAAGTACGGCCTGGACGAATACCTGGAAATCAAGGCTTTCCACATCGGCGGCCTGTGACCGGCCCGCACCGACTTCGAGGAGACATGCGACATGAGCAAGGCATTCAGGATCGCCGCCATCGCCGGCGACGGAATCGGCAAGGAAGTATTGCCAGAAGGATTGCGGGTGCTGCGGCAGGCGGCGCGCAAGTGGCAGCTGGACCTGCAGATCGAGGTGCTGGACTGGGCGCACTGCGATTACTACCTGGAGCACGGGCGGATGATGCCCGAGGACTGGTTCGAGCGGCTCAAGGATTTCGACGCCATCTACTTCGGCGCCGTGGGCTGGCCGGACAAGGTGCCGGACCATATTTCCCTGTGGGGGTCGCTGCTCAAGTTCCGCCGCGACTTCGACCAGTACGTGAATATCCGCCCGGTGCGGCTGTTCCCCGGGGTGCCGTGCCCGCTGGCCGGGCGCGAGCCGGGGGACATCGATTTCGTGGTGGTCCGCGAGAACACCGAGGGCGAGTATTCCTCGGTGGGCGGCAAGATGTTCGAGGGCACCGAGCATGAGTTCGTGCTGCAGGAGTCGGTGTTCACCCGGCGTGGCGTGGACCGCATTCTCAAGTACGCCTTCGACCTGGCCCAGACCCGGCCGCGCAAGCGCCTGACGGCGGCGACCAAGTCCAACGGGATTTCCATCAGCATGCCGTACTGGGACGAGCGCACGGCGCTGATGGCCGAGCAGTACCCGCAGGTGAGCTGGGACAAGCAGCACATCGATATTCTCTGCGCGCGTTTTGTCCTGCAACCGGAGCGTTTCGACGTGGTGGTGGCCTCCAACCTGTTCGGCGACATTCTCTCCGACCTCGGCCCGGCCTGTGCCGGCACCATCGGTATCGCGCCCTCGGCCAACCTCGATCCGCAGCGGCGCTTCCCGTCGCTGTTCGAGCCGGTGCACGGCTCGGCGCCGGACATCTACGGGCGCAATATCGCCAACCCGATCGCGATGATCTGGTCTGGCGCGCTGATGCTGGATTTCCTCGGCAACGGTGACCAGCGTTATCGCGCCGCCCACGACGGGATTCTCGAGGCCATCGAACAAGTGATCGCCCAGGGCCCGATCACCCCGGACCTGGGTGGCCAGGCCTCGACCCAGGAGGTGGGCGCGGCGATTGCCGAGAGGCTCTGAGCCCCACCCTGTAGCGGCTAGTGCGGGCGGCGTTCTGAGCTGGCGCCCGCCTAAACCGTATCCCGGACCAGCCTGATACACCGCGGTCAGCGGTTTGCGACGGCTGCGCCGCCGATCGCAGGCTGCGCCAGCGGCTACAGCGATTGTGGGGTTCCTTCG
This sequence comes from Pseudomonas sp. SBT1-2, assembly GCF_028640875.1. NCBI lineage: Bacteria > Pseudomonadati > Pseudomonadota > Gammaproteobacteria > Pseudomonadales > Pseudomonadaceae > Pseudomonas > Pseudomonas sp. SBT1-2. The sequence continues at coordinate 191,128 of NZ_JAQZAA010000109.1, forward strand.
TTCTTTGTCGACACCGAACCCTGTAGCCGCTGCCGAAGGCTGCGATCGGGCGCCAGCCCGCCAAACCTGCGTCCCGGATCGCCCTGACGCATCGCGGTCAGCGGTCTTGCGACGGCTGCGCCGCCGATCGCAGGCTGCGCCAGCGGCTACAGCGAGGGCGGGGTTCCTGCGTGCTTTGCCGAACGCCGAACCCTGTAGCCGCTGCCGAAGGCTGCGATCGGGCGTTAGCCCGCCAAACCTGCATCCCGGATCGCTCTGACGCACCGCGGTCAGCGGTCTTGCGACGGCTGCGCCGTCGATCGCAGGCTGCGCCAGCGGCTACAGCGATTGCGGGGCTCCTGCGTTCTTTGTCGACACCGAACCCTGTAGCCGCTGCCGCAGGCTGCGATCGGGCGCCAGCCCGCCAAACCTGCGTCCCGGATCGCTCTGATACACCGCGGTCAGCGGTTTGCGACGGCTGCGCCAGCGGCTACAGCGAGGGCGGGGTTCCTGCGTTCTTCGCCGAACGCCGAACCCTGTAGCCGCTGCCGCAGGCTGCGATCGGGCGCCAGCCCGCCAAACCTGCACGCTGGATAGCCCTGACGCACCGCTGTCACTGGTTTTACGACGGCTGCGCCAGCGGCTACACGATCGCGGGGGCTTTCAATAACCCTGGCTGCGGTCGATCTGCCCGAGCATCGGTTCGCCGCGCTGGTGGCGGCGGATATTGTCCAGCAGCACGGCGAAGGCGCTTTCCGGCTGGGTCATGGCGGCGATGTGCGGGGTCAGGAGGATCTGCGGGTGATCCCAGAACGGGTGTTCGGCCGGGGCCGGCTCCTGTTGCAGGACGTCGAGCACCGCGCCGCTGAGCTGGCCGCTGGCCAGGGCGTCGAGCAAGTCCTGCTCCACCAGGTGGCCGCCACGGCCCATGTTGATCAGCGCCGCGCCGCGGGGCAGTTGGCGGAACAGCTCGCGGTCGAGGATGCCCTGGGTCTGTTCGGTCAGGGGCAGCACGCACAGCAGGATGTCGCACTGGCTGAGAAAGGCCGGCAGCTGCTGGTTGCCGGCGAAACACTGCACGCCGTCGATGCGATGGGCGCTGCGGGCCCAGCCGGACAGCGCGAACCCCAGCGGCCGCAGGGTGGCGAGGATCTGCTGCGCCTGTTGGCCCAGGCCCATGACCCCGACCCGGCGTTGCGCCGCCGGTTGCAGCAGGTGCGCCTGCCAGCAGCGGGCGAACTGCTGCTGCCGGTAGCGCAGCATGTCGCGGTGCAGGCTGAGCACGGCGAAGCTGGCGTATTCGCACATGCCCCGGGTGATGCCCGGGTCCAGCAGGCGCACCACCGGCAAGTCCGGCGGCAGGCGCGCGAGGTCCAGCTGATCGACCCCGGCCGAGAGGGCGAACAGCACCTCGAGGTTAGGTAAAAGGCTCAGGTCGTCCGGCGCCTGCCAGGCCGCCAGGTAGCGGATGTCCTCGGGGTTGCCGAGGTCCGGCCAGGCACGCCATTGAATGTCCGGGGCCTGTTCGGCGAACAGCGCTCGCCAGTGTTCGCCACGCACGGGGTCAGCTTTATAGAGGAGGGCCATGGGCGGTTCCTGATCGATGGAGGGATGGGTTTCATGATGCCGCAACGGCAAAGCAGGATCTGTCGAAAGGCCGCGTGCGAACGCCTTGTGCCGCGCGCTTCGAGGCCCTGGCCGGCAGATTCGGCGGGGCTGAAGGAATCTGCCGTTTGCCGGGGTGAAAACAGTGGATCCGGATTTCTCAGGGGCCAAGTTCGGCTAAGTCGGTTCCGCCGAAGCCTTAATCTGAAGCCATCGCAACCGCTTCCCGGTTGCCTGGCTCAGTATGAGGAACGCCATGAATAGCAAGGTCGACGAAACACCTCATTTGCTCCAGCAGCGCGATCAGTTCGTGCCGCGGGGCGTGGTCACTGCCCATCCGCTGGTCATCGACCGCGCCGAGGGCTCCCAGGTGTGGGACGTGGACGGCGAGCGCTATCTGGATTTCGTCGGCGGGATCGGCGTGTTGAACATCGGCCACAACCACCCGCGGGTAGTGGCGGCGGTGCAGGCGCAGTTGCAGAAAGTCTCCCACGCCTGCTTCCAGGTGGTGGCCTACAAACCGTACCTGGACCTGGCCCGGCGCCTGAGCCAGATGATCGGCGGCGCCGAGCCCTACAAGGCGGCATTCTTCACCTCTGGCGCCGAGGCCGTGGAGAACGCGGTGAAGATCGCCCGCGCCCATACCCAGCGTTCGGCGGTGATCGCCTTTCGTGGCGGTTTCCATGGCCGCACCTTGCTCGGCAGCACGCTGACCGGCATGAGCCAGCCGTACAAGCAGAACTTCGGCACCGCCCCCGAGGTGTTCCATACGCCGTACCCGAACGCCTATCGCGGGGTCAGCAGCGAGATGGCCCTGCAGGCGTTGCAGGAGCTGTTCGCCACCCAGGTCGCACCCGAGCGCGTGGCGGCGATCATCATCGAACCGGTGCAGGGCGACGGCGGTTTCCTCGCCGCTCCGGCGGAGTTCCTCCAGGCCTTGCGCGCCCTGGCGACGCAACACGGTATCGTGCTGATCCTCGATGAAATCCAGACCGGCTTCGGCCGCACCGGCAGCTGGTTCGGCTTCCAGCACGCCGATATCCAGCCGGACCTGGTCACCGTGGCCAAGAGCCTGGCCGGTGGCTTGCCGTTGTCCGGCGTGGTGGGCAAGGCGCAGATCATGGACGCGCCGCTGCCCGGCGGCCTCGGTGGCACCTACGGCGGCAACGCCCTGGCCTGCGCCGCGGCGCTGGCGGTGCTGGATGCCTACGAAGAGGAACAGTTGCTGGCCCGTGGCGTGGCGCTGGGCTTGCGCCTGCGCGAAGGGTTGCTGAGCCTGCAGAGGCTGTACCCGTGCATCGGCGATGTGCGTGGCAGCGGTTTCATGCTGGCGCTGGAACTGGTCAAGAACGATGCGGCGCACAGCCCCGATGCCGAGTTGACGCAACGGCTGATCGACCAGGCGCGCCTGGGTGGGTTGCTGGTGATCAAGTGCGGGGTGCACCGTAACGTCCTGCGCTTCCTGGCACCGCTGGTAACAACTCCCGAGCAGATCGACGAAGCCCTGGCGATTCTCGACGCCGCGCTGGCACGAGTCTTGAACTGAGCTGATGCCCCGGTCGGCGCCGGGCTGCCGGGCGCCACCGATGGGCATTTTTGGAGCATGGATCGATGGAACGCATCATAGGAGGCTGTACACGCCATGGGGCTGACTGATTATCGTGCGTTGCTGATCGACTGCGACGCGGTCCTGGTGGACCGTGACTCGGGGGTCTGGGCGGCCTTGCAACCCTTGCTCGACAGTCGCCGCGGGCAACCGGACAAGGAGCAGGTGCTGGGCGAGTTCGCCGAGACGGTGCGGGGCCTGTACCCGCGCTTCGCCGAGCTGGGGTTCAGCGGCCTGCTGTGTTTCGCCCATCGCCAGCTGGCCGAACGCTGGGGCCTGAAGGCGTCATGGGAGGAGGGCATGAGCTTCGCCCGCTCGGTGGCGGGCTGGTCTCTGTTCGAGGATGCACCGGGGGCGATGCTGTACCTGCGCAAGTTCTATCGGCTGCTGGTGCAGGGCGATCGCGATGCCGAGGATCGCGCGCTGCTGTGCGAGCGGCTGGGGATCGCCCAGGACGATTTCATCTCCCTGGCCAGCCAGCCGTTGCAGGATCGCCAGTGGCTGGCGGACAACGACCTGCGGGCCCAGGACATTCTCCAGGTGACCCGGCCGCCGGCCGCCGCGGCGCAAGCGACGGCGGGCCTGTGCCTGATCTGCCGTGCCGGCAGCCGCAACCCGCAACCCTGCGCCGCCGACTACTGCATCAACAGCATGGCCGACCTGGTGGCCCAGCATCAGGCGTCGTTACGGCGCTGATCTTGCTTGTCGATTGCATCCCACAGCAATCAAGAGGTAAACGATGGAAGGTTTAGTCAAACTGGACCGTATTGATATCAACATCTTGGTTGAGCTGCAAAAAGACGGACGCATGACCAATGTCAGCCTCGCCGACGCCGTGGGGTTGTCGGCCAGTCCGTGTCTGCAGCGGGTCAAGCGCCTGGAATCGGCCGGCTACATTTCCAGCTACAAGGCACACCTGAACCTGGCCAAGATCACCGACTCGGTCACGGTGTTCACCGAGATCACCCTGAGCGACCACAAGCGCGAGGACTTCGCCAAGTTCGAGTCCAATATCCGCCTGGTGGACGAGGTGCTGGAGTGCCATCTGATCAGCGGCGGCTACGACTATCTGGTGCGGTTCATGACCCGCAGCATCCAGCATTACCAGGAGGTGGTGGAAAGCCTGCTGGACAAAAACATCGGTATCTCGAAGTACTTCAGCTACATCGTCATCAAGTCGCCGGTCCTCAAAGACGGCGTGCCCCTGCGTAAATTATTGCGCCACTGACTCGTTCTTCTCTCAAAGTGAAATGTTATCTGATAACATTTTGCCGTCTGATCAATCACTCATGCGCGCGCCTCTCACCGGGCGCGCTTGCGTCTGGGCCGGCCATTTTGCCTGGCCGGTGAGTGCACAGCGGGTTGCGCGCAAGCAAGCGACACCGGCCATGCAGGCCTCGCGTGCACCCCGATCGGACAATCCACGCACCGCTTACCCCTGGATGCTTCAGCCTGGCGCACACCGCATAAATCGCTGTTTGCCTGGAGAAAACAGCAGGCAACGGGCTTGTGCCGCGGCAAATCGGAACAAAGCACAGAACGGCCTGCGCTGTAATGCCAGCCAGTGGTAGGTGCGCATCGTCGCCCCGGGAAGTTCAACGCCATCAGAGCGGGGGCGGCGATTCGTTGAATGAGAGCACAAAGGAGCGCAACACGATGCGAATGAGCACGGCAAACACCTTGATAGGGCTGGGCGCGCTGATGCTGGCCAGCGGTACCCAGGCTCACCAGATCTGGTACGAACACACGCCGGGGCAGCCCCTGACGCTGTATTACGGCGAGTACGACAAGAACATGCTGGAAGTGACCCCCGGTGGCCTCGATCGCTTCCGCCAGCTCAAGGGCTGGTCGGCGGCGAATCCGCTGCCGGCCCCGGCATTGGGTCTGAGTCTGGGCCTGCAACGCCAGTCGTTCAGCGTTGACCATCAGCCCAGGGCCGATGAAAGCCTGCTGGCGCAGGACTCGCAGTATCCGCTCTTCGACCTGCATGAAGGCGGCAAGACCCTCAAGACTCATTGGACGCCCGCCACCCGCTGGGTCGGCGACCTGCGCGCGCGCCAGCCGGAACTGGCGCTGGACATCGTCCCCACCGGCGTGGCCGCCGCGGGCAAGGCGCAGTTCCAGGTGTTCTATGAACTCAAGCCGCTGGCCGCCCAGGAAGTGATCCTGGAAACCGGCTCCGGCGAGGTCTTCACCCAGACCAGCGACCAGGACGGCAAGGTCAGCTTCGCGCTGCCGTGGCAGGGCACCTATGTGGTGGCCGCCGAATACAAGGACCGCACCCCGGGCACTCGCCAGGGCCCGGACAGCCAGGCCGAGGCCTACGACCTCAAGAGCTTCAGTTCCACGCTGTCGTTCCACCAGCCACAGGGCAAGCCGCCGTTGCCACGGGCGCCTGCAACGCTGCCGGCCTCGGAAGTCGCGCGCTTGAAAAAGCAATCCTGACCCGCTGCCCCGACCCCTGTGCCGTGTCGGCGACAGGGGGTTGCCCAGGCTTAACGACCTTCAACATGAGTGACTGATATGACCCTTTCTACTGGATTGGCAGGGCAGGCGGGCGTTGCGTCCCCTGCGCTGGCGGGCAGCGTGGCCAAGGCCAATACGCGGATGCTGGCGATCGATGCCCTGCGCGGCTTCGTCATGCTGTGCATGCTGGTGGACCACGTGCGCGAGACCTTCCTCCTGCATCGCCAGGTCACCGACCCGATCGACGCCCTGAGCGTGACCCCGGACCTGTATTTCACCCGCCTGCTCAGCGAGATCTGCGCGCCGGTGTTCATCTTCCTCACCGGCCTGTCGGCCTGGCTCTACAGCCAGAAACACAGCCTCGGGGAAACCTCGGTGTTCCTGCTCAAGCGCGGCCTGTTCCTGGTGTTCCTCGAACTGACCTTCGTGTGTTTTGCCTGGAACGCCGAGTTCCCGCCCAAGACCCTGTGGCTGCAGGTGATCTGGTGCATCGGCATCTGCATGATCGTGCTGGCCGGCCTGCTGCACTTCAAACGCGGCTGGCTGATCGTCCTGGGGGTGGCCATAGTCGCCGGGCACAACCTGCTGGATGACGTGGTGGTGGGCCCCGAGTCGCCGTTCTTCGTGCCCTGGTCGATCCTGCACCAGCGGGTGTTCATCGACATCACCGAGTTCACCCGGGCCCGCACCACGTACCCGGTGCTGCCGTGGATCGGGGTGATCCTGCTGGGCTGGGCCATCGGCCCGTGGTTCGGCAAGGACATGCAACCGGCGGCGCGGATTTCGCGGTTGCTCAAGGTCGGCGTCGGCCTGCTGGTGGCCTTCGTGTTCATTCGCTACCTGAACGTCTACGGCGAGAAGCCCTGGGTCCAGACCGGCGATGCGCTGCGCACCTTCATGAGCTTCATGAGCGCCAAGAAATACCCGCCGTCGCTGATGTTCCTGATGCCGACCCTGGGCCTGGGGCTGATCCTCCTGGCGTACTTCGAGAGGGTCCAGGAACGCTGGTCGACCGCGCAACTGGCGATCTACGGCGGCGCGCCGATGTTCTTCTACCTGCTGCACCTGTACGTGCTCAAGGCCATGTACCTGGTGGCCGTGGCCATCTGGGGCGCCAACCAGGGCACTTACTACGGCTTCGACAACCTGTCCGGGGTCTGGCTGTGGAGCCTGATCCTCGGCGTGCTGCTGTTCTTCCCGACACGCTGGTTCGCAGGCCTCAAGCAGCGTCGCCGCGATATCGCGATCCTCAAATACCTCTGAGTTGGGGTCCCGGTGGTGCGCCCGTACAGCGGCGCACTGCCTGATATCGCCCGCCATTTATCGATTTTCGGGAGTTCGACAGTGAAGACCTTGACCCGACACACCCTGCTGTTGGCATTGGGAGGCCAGAGCCTGCTCGCGCTGGCCGCGGAGCAGGACAATGCCAAGGGTTTTATCGAAGACAGCCAGTGGAGCCTGTTCAACCGCAGCCTCTACGACCGTCGCGACTATGAGCACGGTTCCTTGAGCAACGGCGCGCGCAATGCCTACAAACCCCGCGCCGAACGCAGCGACCTGGCGCAGGAGTGGGCTTACGGCCTGATGGCCGACTACAGCTCCGGTTTCACCCAGGGCACGCTCGGCTTCGGCCTGGATGCCCACGTCTATTCCGGCTGGAAACTCGACAGCGGCGGTGGCCGGGCCGGCAAGGCGCGGCTGCTGGGAGTGGACAACGACGGCCATCCCAAGGATGAATTCAGCCGTGGCGGCGCGGTGGCCAAGCTGCGTTTTTCCTCCACCGAACTGCGCTACGGCGAGCAGCGGGTCAAGACCCCGGTGTTCGGTTCCTCCGACAGCCGCCTGCTGCCCGAGACCGCCACCGGCTGGTTCCTCACCAGCCGCGAACTGAGCAATACCACGCTGTACGGCGGCCACTTCAACGAAAGCACCGACCGTAACGCCAGCAGCCACGACCAGGGTTTCGTGGTCAATTATTCCAACGGCAAGCAGGGCGACAGCTTCGACCTGATCGGCGTGCGCAACACCTCGATCAAGGGCCTCAACGCCAGCCTGTTCAGCGCCTTGTACGAAGACACCTGGCGCCAGCAGTACCTTGGCGCGCTCTACAACCTGCCGCTGAGCCAGGGCCAGGACCTGACGTTCGATTTCAACCTGTACCGCACCCAGGACACCGGCAAGGCCCTGTCCGGGCGCATCGACAACACCACCTGGAGCCTGATGTCGACCTACAGGAGCGGCGCCCACAGCTTTGGCCTGGGCTACCAGAAGGTCGACGGCGACACGCCTTACGACTACGTCACCCGCGGCGCGATCCTGCTCAGTAACGCGGTGGCCCTGTCGGACTTCAACGCCCCTGAAGAAGCCTCCTGGCAGGCCCGCTACGACCTCAACATGGCCGGCTACCAGGTTCCCGGCCTGACTTTCAGTGCCCTGTATGTGCGCGGCAGCGGCATCGACGGCAGCCACATGGACCCGCGCGGCGGCTACGCCTGGCTGGGCTACGGCGAAGGCGGCAAGCACTGGGAGCGCGACCTGCAGGCCAAGTACGTGGTGCAGTCCGGGCCGGCGAAAAACCTCGCCGTCACCCTGCGCCACGCCGTGCACCGCGGCAACAAGGCCCAGGCCGAACTGGATGCCGACCAGCTGCGGCTGGCGATCGAGTATCCGTTGGGCGGCAGGTTCTAGCGCCCAGGCAAGGCTTGTCGGTGACCAGCCCCTCCCGGTGGAGGGGTTTTTATGGCCGGGCGCCGTTAATGCTGCTATGCCTTGGATAGCCCTTCAGGCTTTACCGCAGCAGTTGTCATGACACGGACGTAGGGTGACACCGGTCCTCGCCTGGCCGACTGGCCGCGCGGGAACCTCACTTGACGACTCTCGAGGGAACCAGGTCGTGGACAACACAAGGATCAAGGCGCGCCAGCTGATTGTTTGCATCGACGGCACCAACAACCGTTTCAGTGACGAGCCGACCAACGTGGTCCGGCTGTTTCGCTCGCTGCCCAAGGACAGCGAAACGCTGCTGGCCTATTACGACCAGGGCGTGGGCACCTTCGGGCTCAGCGAAACCCTGTTCGAATGGCAGAAGGTGCCGTCGCGCATCGCCGGGCTGATGTTCGGCTGGGGTATCAAGCGCAACGTGCTCAATGCCTATCGCTTCCTGATGGAGAACTACAGGGACGGCGACCAGATCTTCCTTTTCGGTTTCTCCCGCGGCTCCTACGCGGTGCGGGTGCTGGCGGCGCTGCTGTATACCATTGGCCTGTTGCCGGCCCATCAGGTCCAGTTGATGGACTTTGCCTGGTCACTGCTGACCACTCGCCAGCGATCCGCTGATAATTCCAAACCGAATCGCCAACGGGCCATGAGTTACACCTGGTGGCGCATGAGCGCGGATAAAAAGCCGGACTTCGACTTGATGGAGGCGTTCAAGGGCAGCTTTGCCCGGAAGGTGAGCATTCACTTTCTCGGGCTGTTCGACACCGTGAGTTCGGTGGGCTGGGTGTATGACCCGCTGATCGTTCCCTACACCCGCAGGAACGAGGACGTGAAGATCATCCGCCATGCGGTGTCCCTGGACGAGCGCCGCAGCTTTTTCCGCCAGAACCTCTGGACAGAGGACAAGAACGTGAACCTGAAGCAGGTCTGGTTCGCCGGCGTGCATGCCGATATTGGTGGCGGTTACCCGGTCGGCGAGTCGCAACTGGCGTTGATTGCCTTGCGCTGGATGATCGGCGAGTGCCTGGAGGCCGGGTTGAGCATCGATGTCGAGGCCTGTCGCGCTGAACTCTATCCAGCCTCTGTGCTACAGGATCCGCTGGCCCAGGCCCACAATTCCCTGACCCGCAACTGGCTGATCGCCGAGTGGGTGCCGCGCCTGGTCTGGAACCCGAAGACCCACAAGCGAACCCGTGAGTACGGTTCGATGCCGCCGTTCGGCAAAGCCCGGTCGCGGGAGATTCCCACCCCTGAAAACGGACAGAAAATCCGGGTCCATGCCTCAGTGGCCGCTCGGCTGAAGGGGCCGCTGAACAGCGACCAGCCGTGGGGCAGCCAACTGAGCTACCAGCCGCAAAACCTGCCGGACATCGATTCCGAGTCGATCGAGCAGGTGGGCGACTCGCCGAGGCTGGATGAGTACAACCTCTAGGGTCGACAGCCCACTCACTGCCGATGCCGGCGCAGCAGCTCGATCTGCTGCGCCGGTACCTGCTGGCGCAGGGCTTTGTACAGGGCGCGGGTTTCCAGCAGGTTCCAGATCCGCAGCAGGGTTTCCAGGGCGTCCAGCGGCTTGCTGATGAAGTCGCGGGCGCCCAGGGCCAGGGCCCGCAGGCGGGTGTCGCGGGTGGCGTCGGCGGTCAGCACCAGGATCGGCAGGTAGTCGTCGGCCGGGATCCGCCGGTTGAGCTGTTCGAGCACGGCGAAGCCATCGAACTCGGGCATGTGCAGGTCGAGGATCACCAGGTCCGGCTCGAAGCTGTTGAACAGGTCCAGGGTGCGCAGCGGCTGGGTGCTGCTCAGCACGTTGTGCAGGCCTTCGCGGGCCAGCAGCTGCTCCATCAGGTCGAGGTTGGGGCGCTGGTCGTCGATGATCAGGATGCGCAAATCGTGGTTCATGCGGGCTCCGGTAGATGTTGCTCAAGGTGGGCGAGAAACGCCGGGATATGAATGGGCTTGGTCAGGATCGCCGTGGCCCCGGCCTGCAGCAGGGCGCGGTGGGTCAGGGCGCTGGCGTCGGCGGTGATCATCAGCACCGGGGTGCTGGCGGTGCTCGGCGACTCCCGCAGCCGGCGCAGCACCTCCAGGCCCGCAAGGTCCGGCAGGCTGACGTCCAGCAGGATCAGTTGCGGCGCATGTTGACGCGCCAGGTCCAGGCCCATCTGGCCCTGCATGCTCGACAGCAGGCGAATGCCGGGGCGGCGTTGCAGCAGGGTTTCGATCAGCGCCAGGCTCGACAGGTTGTCTTCGATGCACAGCACCTGGCCACGGTATTCCACGGTCTCGACCCGGGCCGGCAGCACCGACACCGATTGCTCCAGCGCCTGCTGCTCCAGGGCCTGCTGTTCCAGGGGGCGGTGCGCGCCGGCCGCGGCCACCTGGACAAACGGCAGTTGCAAGGTAAAGCAGCAACCCTGGCCCGGCGTGCTGTGGACCCGCAGGCTGCCGTCCATCATTTCCAGCAGGCTCTTGCTCAGGGCCAGGCCCAGGCCGGTGCCTTCCACCCGCGGGTCGGCACCCAGGCGTTCGAAGGGCCGGAACAGCTGGTCCAGGCGCTCCAGGGGAATGCCGGCGCCGGTGTCGCTGACCGCCACCTCGACCCGCGGGCCCAGGACCTTGACCGCGATCCGCACCTGGCCCTGGGGCCGGTTGTACTTGATGGCGTTGGACAGCAGGTTGAGCAGCACCTGGATCAGCCGCTGGCGGTCGGCGATCACCCCGCTGTGTTCGCTCAGCGCGGGCAGGGCAGCGAGCTGGATGCCAGCGTCGGTGGCCATTGGCGAGACCAGGGTCAGGGCCTCGTGCAGCGCCGAGGCCAGGGCGATCGGCTCGACAGTCAGCGGCAAGTGCCCGGCCTCGATGCGGGCGATGTCCAGCACCTCGTTGATCAGGGTCAGCAGGTGCTGGCCGGCGCGCAGGATATGCCCGACCTGGGGCCGCTGGCCGCTGGGCGAGTCCATGTCCAGCAACTGGGCGAAACCGAGGATGGCATTGAGCGGGGTGCGCAGTTCGTGGCTCATGCGCGAGAGGAATTCGCTCTTGGCGCGGCTGGCGCTTTCGGCTTCTTCGCGGGCGGTGCGCAGGGCGATTTCCGCGGCGCGGCGGTCGGTGATGTCGCGGGTGATCTTCGAGAAGCCGCGCAACGCGCCGCTGGCATCGTACTGCGCGGTGATCACCACGCTGGCCCAGAAGCGGCTGCCGTCCTTGCGGCAGCGCCAGGCCTCTTCCATGTAATGGCCGTCGCGGGTGGCCTCGCGCAGGGCCATGTCCGGGTGCGCCGGGCATTCTTCCGCCAGGTAGAACAGCGAGAAGTGTCGGCCGAGGATTTCCTGCTCGCGGTAGCCCTTGATCCGCTCGGCGCCGGCGTTCCAGGTGGTGACCCGGCCCTGGGTGTCGAGGGCGAAGATCCCGTAGTCCTTGACCCCGTCGATGATCAGCCGCAGGCGCTCTTCGTTGTCGCGCAGGGCCCGCTCGCGCTCGGCCAGCAGTTGCCCGGCCTCCACCAGGCGGGTGCCGAGCTGGCCGATCTCGTCCTGTTCCGGGGCCTGCGGGCGCAGCGGTTGGCCGAGGGCCAGGCGCTGGGCGTTGCCTTGCACCTGCTGCACCCGGGCGACGATGCCCTTGGACAAGAACAGCACCGCGACAATCGCCCCGAACAGGCCGCAGAGCGCCGCCAGCAGCGTGGCCATCAGCAGGCGCATGCGGGTCGCCGAGGCCGCGGCGCTGCGCTCGGCGAGCAAGCCGTCTTCGCGGATGCGCATGGCGCTGATCTGCTCGCGCAGCACGTCCAGCACCTGTTTGTTCTCGATCAGGATCGCCGTGATGCTGGCGCTGTCATCGGGCCGGCCGTTGCGCAGGGCGACCAGGCCGTCGAGCTTGTGGCCGATCAGCGGGGCGATGGCCTTGAGGTGATCGCGCATGCGCGCATCGCGAATGTTGCTGTCCAGCCGTTGCAGCGCGGCCTGGATCAGCGGCTGGGCGCGCTCGTAGCTGGGCAGGAAGTCTTCGCGGCGGGTCAGCAGGTAGCCGCGCACGCTGGCCGCCGCTTCGGCCAGCAGGGTGTGCACGGTCTGGATATCGCCCTGCACCAGCAGCACCCGGCGCACGTCTTCCTCGGCGCGGGCGGTCTGGCGTTCGGTGATGTAGATCAGCACCAGCGACAGCAGCAGGATCACCAGCGGCAGGGAGATCACCACCAGCGCCTTGCTGCGCAGGGGCAGGTCGAGCCAATGCCGGCTCGCCAGCAGCCTCATGGCCAGTCTCCCGCGGGCTGCGCCACCAGCCCCAGGGCGATGCCACGCACCGCGGCCTGGGTCCGGTCCGCCGCGCCGAGCTTGCCGATCACCCGCTCCACATGGGCCTTGGCGGTGCCGGTGGTGATGCCGAGCTTTTCGCCGATCTCGCGGTTGCTGAAACCGCCGGCCACCAGCCCCAGCACCTGGCGTTCGCGGGCGGTCAGGGCGACGACTTGGGTGCCGCCGTTGCCGCCGGCGTTGCGTTCGGCCATGCGCCGCAGCAGCCGGGCGCTGACTGTGCTGTTGAGGGCTTCCTCGCCCTGGGCCACCCGTTGCAGGGCGCCGAGCACTTCGCTGCGGCTGGCGTCCTTGAGCAGGTAGCCGACCGCGCCGGCGGCAATCGCCGCTTCCAGGTGATCGGGGCTGTCGTCCATGGTGAAGATCACCACCTTGATCGCCGGTTGCCGCTGTTGCAGCAGGCGCGCCGCGCCCAGGCCGTTGAGCAGCGGCATGCGGATGTCGAGGATGGCGATGTCCGGTTGCAGGCGCTCGCACAGCTCGAGGGCTTCCTGGCCATCGCGGGCCTGGCCGACCACCTCGAATTCCGGGTGGCCGGCGAGCAGGGCGACAAAGCCGGTGCGGGTGACTTCATGGTCGTCAGCCAGCACCAGGCGCAGGGCAGGGCTCATGGGTGTTCTCCAACTGTGGGCAGCGGCACCCGGGCTTGCAGGCGGGTGCCATCGCCAGGGGTGCTGTGCCAGGACAGCTCGCCGCCCAGCAGGCTGGCGCGCTCCTGCATCGCCGCCAGCCCCAGGTGCTGGCCGCCGCAGCTGGACAGCGGGCTGTCCAGGGCAAAGCCGACGCCGTTGTCTGCCAGCGTCAGCCGGGCCTGGCCATCGGCCAGTTGCAGGCTCAACTCGGCGCGGCTGGCCCGGGCATGCTTGAGGATGTTGTTGATGCCTTCCTGGGCGATGCGGAACAGGGCGATCTCGCTGGCACCCGGCAGGCGTGCGCCGGACTGTTGCTGCCAGTGCACTTCGATGCCAGCGTCGCGCAGGCGGTCGGCTTCCTTGTCGATGGCCTTGTACAGGCCAAAGTCGTCCAGCACGTTGGGGCGCAGGCCGCCGATCAACTGCCGGCCCTCGCCGACGCAACCCTGGGCCAGGGTCAGGATGGTTTGCAGTTCGCTGTGCAGTTCTTGCGGCAATGTCGGACAGCGTCCGGCAAAACCTTGCAGGCGCTGGTGCAGCCCGGCCAGGGTTTGCGCGAGGCCGTCGTGCAGGTCGTAGGCCACGCGCTTGCGTTCGTCCTCCTGGGCGCTGAACAGCCGGTGCACCAGCTCCGACATGGTCCGTTCCCGGGCTTGCAGGGCTTGGAGCAAGCGCTGGTTTTCCAGGTGCGCGGCCAACAGGGTGGCCAGCAGTTGCAGGGATTCCAGGTCCTCGCTGTCGGGCGCGGCCAGGGCCACGCTGTTGGCCAGCAGCAGCGCGCCGAAGGCCTGGCCGTCGGCGCCGGGCAGGGGAATGCGCAGCACCTGGGGCAGGGCGGCATCGGTCTGCGGCAGCCATTCGGGGTGCAGGGTCGCAGACTTGGCCAACGGGTGCAGGGCAGCCAGGCGTTCGCTGCTGCCATGCTGGGCGGTGGCCCGGGGCGGCTGGGCGGCGTGCCATTCCAGCAGCAGGCCGTGGTCCATCGCCATAAAGGCACAGGCCCGTTGCAGGGCGCGCTGGCGCATGGCCGCGGGCGGCAACTGGGTCAGTTCCTGGCCGGTGTCCACCAACAGGCGCAGGCGCGCCGCGCGGCTTTGCGACTGGCGATACTGGCTGCGAATGGCCAGGGCGCTGCCGGGGTCGTGAGTCGGGCTTTGCATGAAAAACAGGCTCCAGCGTGAAGGGCGTGCGCTCGCGAGCAGGCATTAGACCTGCTTGCCGGCTGTGGGCCTATCTGCCGAATGGCATAGGCCGCCGGCACCGGTTGGCCGATGGCGAGGTTGTGCCGGGTGGGCAAAGTGGGCGCATTGAAACCCACTGGAGCCTTCCGATGAAACTGCCAACCCCCGCCATTGCCCTGTTGCTGGCCCTGACCGCGCCCCTGGCCCAGGCCCTGGACGCCACGCCTTATGTGTACCGCACCGTCGCCGCGCAGCCGCAGAGCCAGGGCGACCGGGAGATCGCCGGCCTGTTCGATCGCTGGAACGCGGCCCTGCAAACCGGCAGCGCAAAAAACGTAACCAGTCTTTACGCCGCCGACGCGATCCTTCAGCCAACCGTATCGAATCAGGTGCGCACCACCCCGGCGCAGATCCAGGATTACTTCGAGCATTTCCTCGCGGGCAAGCCGGTGGGCCAGATCAACTACCGGGAAATCCGCCACCTGGGCCCGGACGCGGCCATGGACAGCGGCGTCTACACCTTCACCCTGCACGAAGCCGGTGGCGCGACCCGCCAGGTGCAGGCGCGCTACACCTTCCTCTACGAGCGCATCGACGGCCAGTGGAAGATCCTCAACCACCACTCTTCGGCCATGCCCCAGGCGCAGCCGCCATTGCAGGCCAGCCATCGCTGAATCCTGCCCCCCCTGTAGGAGCGAGCTTGCTCGCGATGGACTCAAGAGCGCCGCGTTCATCCAGTCGGTACGCGCAATCGTTAACGTCCATCGCGAGCAAGCTCGCTCCTACAGTTTTTGTTTGGTCGTTTGTGTTCAGCCTTCCTGGCGATAACGCCCCGGGGTCATGCCGAACCAGCGGCGGCAGGCCTTGTGAAAGCTGCTCTGGTCGCGAAAGCCGAGCAGGGCGCCGATGTACTTGACGCTGCGCGCCGAGTTGCGCAGGAAACTGTGGGCGAGCATCAGCCGTGCCTCGTCGAGCAGGGCCGAGAAGTGCATGTCCTCGCTGCCCAGGCGCCGTTGCAGGCTGCGGCTGCTGACCCCCACCAACTGCGCGATATGCCGCAGGTCGCTGGGCCCGCCCTGGGCCAGGCGTTCGGACAGTACCCGCCTTACCTGCGCGGTCATCGAGCCATCGAGCAGCAGCTTGAGGCGACTGCGCGCGTATTCCATGTGCAGCACGTCCAGGGCCGGGTCGGCGCTGGGCAGGGCGGTCGCGCAATCGCGCGGGCTGAAGCTCAGGCTGTTGTAGGGCGCGTCGAACTGCAGGTTGGGCCCCAGCAGGCGCTCCAGGGCACGGGTGTCCGCCGGCCGCGGGTAGGTGAAGCTCGCCGCCAGCGGTTGCGGCTTGCGCCCGGGCAGTAGCCAGTGCACCAGGCCCAGGGTCTGCGCGGCGCCGGCATCGATGAAGGCCCGCGGCACCAGGCCCGGTTCGAGGGCGAGGTCGAAGCCGATCAGGGTGACGGCCTGGGGGCTGCGCTCCAGGCACAGGTAAAAGCCGTTGCTGACCAGCGAGTGATAGTCCACCAGGCGTTGCAGCGCGGTGTCCAGGGTGGCGCCGGACATCAGCGCATAGCCGAGCACTTCCAGGTTGGCCGGGTGGGCCTTGGTGTACGCCAGCAGGCCGAGGTCCGGGTTGCCGCAGAGGTGCACGGCGTCCTGCAGCACCGCGTAGACCAGCTCCAGCCTGACGCCCGTGGGGTTTTCACAGGCCTCCTGGTGGCTGCTGCCGTGGCGCTTGAGCAAGGCCTCGACCTTGACGCCGGCATCGGTCAGGACATCGGCAAGCACCCGGAAACTGGTGCCGGTCATTCTGTGCATAGTACTTCCTGGACTGGTGGCTAATTGATGTCATTGGCGCCGGCGCATGATCGCAATAAACCCTGGGCCACAGTCGAGAAAGGGCGGTGCGGTGTTTCCAAGGACAAACGAAAGGTATCCGGGAACACTTTCGAGCCGCTCGGGCAGGGGGGATCATAAGTGGCAATGAGCCATTATCTCGTCGGGCGCGCCGACGCATCCTGGCCAACCCACCCGGCGCGCTGTCGCCGCTTCGACTACGGATCTGTCATGCAAAGCGTCAAAGACTTTTATCGGGAACTGGCGCAGGGGCGACTGGCGCTGGCCTTCCAGCCGGTGGTGTGGCTGCCCGACGCCAACCGGGTGCTGTACCAGGAAGGTTTGCTGCGCCATGTCGAGCAGCCGGGCAAGGGTGTCTACCCGTTCGCCATGCTCGAGCGCCATCAGGTGATGCGCGAGCTGGACCGCAGCGTGGTGGGGTGCGTGATCGAGCGCCTGCTGGAGGACGAGCACCTGCGCCTGGGCTGCAATATCTCGGCGCAGAGCGCGATCATCGATCCGTTCTGGTCCGCCACCCTCGCGCAGTTGCGCGACGCGCCTTCGGTGGCTGCGCGCCTGGTGATCGAAATCACCGAAAGCGCCACGCCGCCGAGCCCCGAGGCGGCCATCGAGTTTGTCCTGTGCCTGCGCGAGCTGGGCTGCCGGGTGGCGGTGGACGACTTCGGCGCAGGCCTGGGCACCCTGGAATTCATCCGCCAGACCCGCCCCGACATGGTCAAGATCGACCAGGGTTACCTGCAACGCGCCCGCAGCGAACCCAACAGCGTGCAGACCCTGAAACACCTGGTGCAGCTGTGCAAGACCCTGGCGCCTTGCGTGATCATCGAAGGCATCGAGAGCGAAGCCGACCGCGCCCTCGCCACCGCCTGCGGCGGCGAGTGGGGGCAGGGCTACCTGTTCGGCCGGCCACGGCTCGACCGCCTGGGCGCGCCGTGCCGGTTGCGTGGGGTGCTGGCCGAGCCTGTGGTGGCGGGCTGAGTGGTGACGGTTTGCCGATGTTTGCCAGGGATGACAGCGGCGCATTTGAGATCGCTATCGCTGGCAAGCCGGATCGCCGCCCGCTGGCTCCTACAGGTTTGTGGAGCGCCCGGTAGTCCGTATCTGGCACTCGCTTCTGTAGGAGCGAAGCTTGCTCGCGATAGCGGTGGTCCATTCACCCATGCCGCTATCGACCAAACGCGGCTTCAGTAATAAACGCCCTTGGCGTCGTAGGGCAGCAGCACGGTATCGACCGCAGCATCCACCGGCAGGCTCACCACCGCCACCAGCGGGCAGACGATGCTCATCCAGCAGTAGATCGTGGCGTAGCCGTCGTAGCCGCGGGCGTCACGCATGGTCAGCAGCTGGATATTCTGCTGGGTGCCTTTGTAGAAGTCGTAGGAGATGTACTGATTGCTGGCACGGGCCATCAGGGTGCCGCAGCCCGAGAGGGCGAGTGTCCCAAGCAGGACGAGAGCAGTGAGCGCTTTGATGATGCCATTCCTTAGCAAGCCGGTTTGCGGCGCGCATCTTCGCACCGCTCGAGGTTTCAGGCCAGCCTGTGTGGCAATGATCGCAGCGAGCTGCCAGGGATGATGGCGGCGCATTCGATGACGCCATCGCCGGCAAGCCGGATCGCCGCCCGCTGGCTCCTACAGGTTTGTGGAGCGCCCGGTAGTCCGTATCTGGCACTCGCTTCTGTAGGAGCGAAGCTTGCTCGTGATAGCGGTGGTCCATTCGCTTGCGCAGTTACTGCCTTAGCCCAGCACCTCGCGCAACCGATGCCACAGCATGCCCAGCGCCAGCAGCGGCGCGCGCAGGGCCGGGCCGCCGGGGAAGGTCATGTGCGGCACTGCGCTGAAGATATCCAGGCCTCGGCTGTGGCCGGCGTGGATGGCTTCGGCCAGCAGGCGCGCGGTCCAGTGGGTGACGTTGACCCCGTGCCCGGAGTAACCCTGGGCGTAATACACGTTGGGGTACTGGCGCAGGCGCCCGACCTGGGGGAAGCGGTTGGCGGTGATGCCGATCTTGCCGCCCCATTGATAGTCGATGCCCACGTGCGCCAGTTGTGGGAATACCTTGAGCAGCTTGGGTCGCATGTAGGCGCCGATGTCCGCCGGGTCACGCCCGGAGTAGTGACAGGCGCCGCCGAACAGCAGGCGCCGGTCCGCCGAGAGCCGGTAGTAGTCGAGGCCGACCTTCTGGTCACAGAGCGCCAGGTTCTGCGGGATCAGTTCGGCGGCCAGGGCCGGCGCCAGGGGCTCGGTGGCGACGATATAGCTGCCCGCCGGCAACACCTTGCCGCTCAGCCGTGGCTCCAGGTCATCCAGGTGGGCGTTGCAGGCCAGCACCAGGCTGCCGGCGCGCACCGTGCCGTTGGCGCAGCGCACCTGCACGCTGTCGCCGTGGATCAGCTCCAGCACCGGGCTCTGCTCGAAGATCCGCACCCCCAGCGACCGGGCCAGGGCGGCCTCGCCGAGCACCAGGTTGAGCGGGTGCAGGTGCCCGGAACCCATGTCCACCAGGCCCCCGGCATAGCGCGACGAGGCCACCACCTGGGCCATGTCCTGCGGGGCCACCAGGCGGGTTTCATGCACGTAGCCCAGCGCCGCCAGATGCTCCTGCTCGGCCTGGAACGCCGCGAACTGCGCCGGGGTATTGGCCAGCTCGCAGAAGCCCCAGCGCAGGTCGCAGTCGATGCCGTGTTCGCGCACGCGCTGGCCGACCAGCGCTACCGAGTCGATGCCGGCCTGCTCCAGGTAGCGCACGCCCTCGGCGCCGACGTAGCGGGCAAAACCGCTGACGTCGTGGCCGATACCGCGGATCAGTTGCCCGCCGTTGCGCCCGCTGGCGCCCCAGCCGATGCGCCGGGCTTCCAGGAGGATCACCGACAGGCCGCGCTGCGCCAGTTCGATGGCGGTGTTGACCCCGGTGAAACCGCCGCCGATCACGCAGACATCGGCGCTCAGGTCTGCATTTAGGTCAGTATTCAGGGGCGGGTAGTCCGGCAGCGCGTTGGCCGAGGCGGCGTAGTAGGAGCGGGTGTGTTGCGCGTGGCTGTGCTGGTTCATTTGTTGGACTTCACTTTGCTCCAGGCGCGGGTCATCAGGCGCATGGTCTGCGGGCTCTGGGTGCTGGAGATATACAGCTTGTCGAGCACCGCCTGGGGTGGGTAGACCTCGGGGTTGTTCACCAGCTCAGGGTCCATGAATTGCTGGGACGCCGGGTTGGGGTTGGCGTAGCCGACATAGGCGCTGACCTTGGCGATCACGTTCGGGTCCAGCAGGTAGTTGATGAAGGCATGAGCCTCCTTGGGGTTGCTCGCGTCCGCCGGGATCGCCAGCAGGTCGAACCACAGGTTGCTGCCTTCCTTGGGAATCGAATAGGCGATCTTCACCCCGTTCTTGGCTTCCTTGGCGCGATTGGCGGCCTGGAACACGTCGCCGGAATAACCGAAGGCCAGGCAGATATTGCCGTTGGCCAGGTCCGAGACGTACTTGGAGGAGTGGAAGTAGGTGATGTAGGGACGGATCGCCAGCAGCTTGGCTTCGGCCTTCTTGTAGTCCGCGGGGTTTTCGCTGCGCGGGTCCAGGCCCATATAGTTGAGCACCGCCGGGAACACTTCGTCCGGCGAGTCCATCATCGACACGCCGCACTGGCTGAGCTTCTTCAGGTTCTCCGGTTCGAAGAACACCGCCCAGGAATCGATCCTGTCGACGCCCAGCACCTGCTTGACCTTGTCGACGTTGTAGCCGATGCCGTTGGTGCCCCACAGGTAAGGCACCGAGTACTGGTTGCCGGGGTCGTTCTGCTCCAGCAGGGCCAGCAGTTTCGGGTCGAGGTTCTGCCAGTTCGGCAACTGCGCGCGGTCCAGCTTGAGAAAGGCCCCGGCCTTGACCTGCCGCGCCAGGAAGTGGTTGGACGGCACCACCACGTCATAGCCGGTGCGGCCGGCCAGCAGCTTGCCTTCCAGGGTTTCGTTGGAGTCGAAGACGTCGTAGATCACCCGGGTCCCGGTTTTTGCCTGGAAGTCGGCGAGGGTGGTCTCGCCGATATAGTCGGTCCAGTTGTACACGCTGACTTTCGATTCAGCCTGGGCCGTGGCGCCGAACAGCACCGTCAGGGCCAGCGGAACCACCGATTTCCATAGACGCATAGCGATACCCCTTTTGCGGTTGTTATTGGTTTGCCAAATTCATGAAGCCCTGTAGCCCGGTCCCCCTGTAGCCCTCCTGTAGCCCTGTAGCCGCTGCCGAGCGCCAGCGAGGCTGCGATCGGCGGCGCAGCCGACGCAAACCCGGCAACCGCCTTGCATCAGGTACACCGCGTGCGACGGTCTGGCGATGGCTGCGCCATCGATCGCAGCCTCGCTGGCGCTCCACAGCGGCTACAACGGTGTGCGCAGCAGTGCGCGCAAGCCTCAGACGCTGAGCAACAGGAACTCGCGTTCCCAGGAGCTGATCACGCGCTTGAAGTTCTCGTGCTCGGCGCGTTTCACCGCCACGTAGCCGCGCACGAACTTGCTGCCCAGGTAGCGCTCGAGGGTCGGGCACTCTTCCATGCGGGTCAGGGCGTCTTCGATGGTGATCGGCAGGCGCAGGTTGCGCCGCTCGTAGGCCCGGCCTTCCACCGCGGCGCTCGGCTCGATGCCCTCGACCATGCCCAGGTAACCGCACAGCAGGCTGGCGGCGATGGCCAGGTAGGGGTTGGCGTCGGCGCCGGGCAGGCGGTTTTCCACGCGCATGGCTTCCGGGCTGGAGGTCGGCACCCGCAGGCCAACGGTGCGGTTCTCTTCGCCCCATTCGACGTTGACCGGCGCCGAGGTGTCCGGCAGGAAGCGGCGGAACGAATTGACGTTGGGCGCGAACATCGGCAGCACCTGGGGGATGTATTTCTGCAGGCCGCCGATGTGATGACGGAACAGCTCGCTCATGCGGCCCTCGGCGTCGGCGAAGATCGGCTTGCCGGTGGCGCTGTCGACCACGCTCTGGTGCAGGTGCATGGCGCTGCCAGGTTCGTCGGCCACCGGCTTGGCCATGAAGGTGGCGGTGACGTTGTGCTTGAGCGCGGCCTCGCGCAGGGTGCGCTTGAACACGGTGATCTGGTCGGCCAGGTCGAGGGCGTCGCCGTGGCGGAAGTTGATTTCCATCTGCGCCGGGCCGTCTTCGTGGATCAGCGTGTCGAGGTCCAGGCCCTGGGCTTCGCACCAGTCGTAGACGTCCTCGAACAGCGGATCGAATTCGTTGGCGGCGTCGATGGAGAACGACTGGCGTCCGCTTTCGGCCCGGCCGGAGCGGCCCAGCGGCGCCTTCAGCGGCAGGTCCGGGTCTTCGCAGCGCTGGGTCAGGTAGAACTCCATTTCCGGCGCGACGATCGGCTGCCAGCCTTTGTCGGCGTACAGCTGCAAAACTTTCTTCAGCACGTTGCGCGGCGACAGCTCGATAGGGTTGCCGAACTTGTCGAAGGTGTCGTGGATGACGATGGCGGTCGGCTCGATGGCCCAGGGCACCAGGTAAATGCCCGAGGCGTCGGGGCGGCAGACCATGTCGATGTCGGCCGGGTCCAGCAGGTCGTAGTAGATATCGTCGTCGACGAAGTCCCCGGTTACCGTTTGCAACAGCACACTTTCCGGCAGGCGCATGCCTCGCTCATGCAGGAACTTGTTGGTGGGCGCTATCTTGCCGCGGGCGATGCCGGTCAGGTCGCTGACCACGCATTCCACTTCGGTAATCTTGTGTTCTTTCAGCCAGGCAGACAGCTGATCGAAAGGGGCATTCATAAGGACCTCGTCAATGATTGTCGGTGACGCGCCAGTGCTTGGGCTGGCCCGGCAAGGCTTCCCCTGTGGCGCGTTGGCGACTATCTTGGGCAAGCCTTGCGGTTCCATCTATCCACTTTAAGCAGCACCAAAGCGCACCAAAAGAGTGCGCAAGGTCCCTTCATGACAGCGTCGACAGCTCTTCAGGTCCAGGCCTTCAACACCTTCGATGTGGCCGATCAGATCCGTGCCACCCCGGGTTGGGTGCAGCATTACCAGCAGATGTCGCCCGGGCATTTCGCCGGGCAGGTGCGTTACCTGGACCTGCAAGGGGTGCAGATCTACGAGGAGTGCATGAACACCCGGGTCGAGCAGAATTTCAGCGCGCCCGAGGACTCCCTGGCGTTCTGTTTCGATCGCAGCGACAACGCCCTGTACCTGCTCAACGGCGAGAGCCGCAACATCTGGATCACCCCGGAGAACTACCAGGAAATCGCCGTGGTGTTCGGCCCGGAATTCGTCCGCGGCCATGGCCTCGACGCGCAGCGCCTCGACGGCCTGTTCCTGGCGCCGCTCAACTGCGGGCAGAACGCCTTGTTCAGCCGCTGGCTCAGCGCGACCCTGACGCGCCTGTCGCAGACCCTCGACCCACCAAGTCGCGAAGCGCTGACCCAGCAGCTGCTCGACGACTGCCTGTTTATCCTCGACAACGCCTGTGTGCGCCTGGACGGCGGCGGCCTGCGCCGGCGCGCCGAGGAGCGGGCGATCATGCAGCGGGTCGCGGAATGGGCGGCGGACGGCCCGGAAGACAGCCTCAACCTGCTGGAGCTGTCGCAGGTGGCCGGGGTTTCCCTGCGCCAGTTGCAAGGCGCGTTCAGGGCCTTCGCCGGCATGGCGCCGACCCAGTGGCTGCGCCTGCGCCGGTTGAACAGCGCGCACCGCGAACTGCTCAGCCGCGGCCCGGACGAAACCACCGTGGCCGAGGTGGCCATGCGCTGGTCGTTCTGGCACCTCGGGCGGTTTTCCAGCAGCTACCGCGCGCTGTTCAAGGAACTGCCGAGCGAGACCCTGCGTCGCGGCCAGCGTTGAGGCTTGGCTGACCGTGGGCCCGCAGGCTGGTCGCCATTTCGTGCCTCATGCGCGGGGATCGCGGTCGGCCGAAGGGCGGCGCTGGCCGTTGCGGCTCGGCCGCGGCGGCCTGGCCTGGTCATCCTCGTGCGCGCTTCCCTCAGGGTGCTCGCGCAGGTAGCGCCACAGCGCCTGGGCGATGGTATTGCCGTTGAGCCCATTGCCGAAGACTTCCTGGCCAATGCTCAAGCCGAGCTTGCGATAGCTCTCGAACTGCGCTTCGTCGAAGAACTGGTCGACGGTGGGCTGGTTGGGGAAGGACTGGTTGATCAGCGCGTAGTTCTGCACGTCCGGCGATACCGAGGCGATCAGCCGTGGCTTGAGCACCAGGATGCGGCTGATCAGGGTGTCTGGCTTGGTGCAGGCGTAGACGTTGAGCAGCAGCGCGCAATGCAGGTCCGCCGGCGAAGGCGCGGTCTTGAAGTACTCCATGCGCGCGAACACCTTGCCCAGCATCTCGTCATCGGCGATCTGCGTGTCTTCCCTGATCTCCAGGCCATGGTCGATGCGCGCCAGGCGGATGAGGTTGCTCAGGTCGTCGAACTGGTAATCGGGGTCGCAGCCACAGTCGCACATCACGATCAGCTCGACCTGGCGTGCCTCGCGCAGCAGTTCGTAGGCCGCGGTGTTCTCGAAGTGGCCGCCGTCGGAGAGGTACTGATAGTCGCGCCGATGGCCATGGAAGTGCGCGGTCAATTCGTAGAACAGGTAGGTCTGGGTCGGTAGCCAGTGCGACAGCTTCAGGCCCAGGGACTGCTTGGGTTTTTCCGGCCTGTCCTCGATAAAGCCGCTGGGCCACCAGTTGCCCAGGCGCACGTTGGCCAGGCCCAGCAGCAGCGACATGCCGAGGCTGGTGGCGCGTCCCAGGCCGGTGGTGAAGGCCGCGCCGGAAACGCCTATCCATTGGCCGATGGTCAGCGGGTAGGCGATTTCCGAAGCGGGGATGTTGTCCACGTCGCGCTGATAGACCTTGCCGTCGAGGATGAAGCTCCCTTCGCCCTTGACGCTGCCCGGCGCCAGGCACAGCGGCTTGCCTTTGCGATCGCGCTGCACCAGTTGTTCGGCCGGGTCGACCGTGAGGTTCATGGTCACGTTGATCAGGTGCAGCGGGCCGGCGCTGGGCGTGCCGTAGTAGTGCTCGACGCTGATGTCGTCGTTGCTCAGCGGCTCGGCCACGCTCATGTGCTTGCGCCGTTGCTCGGGCGTGCCGTCGAAGCGCTTGCCGTTGGTGGCGCCCATGTAGGCGCGAACCAGGCGGGCGCTGTAGTAGGACTGCAAGGACGAGGTATTGAGGAAGCCGACGAAGCGGCTGCTGACCCAGGTCAGGGCCGCCGCGACACCCGCCAGCACGGCCAGCCGCAGCACATAGCCATCTTCCTGCAGGCGGATACCGCCATCGGCGGTGACCCACAGAACGAACAGCATCCACACCAGGCAGACCGCGGCCAGCAACAGCAGGCCGCCGATCAGGCTCATGACCTCCAGGGGCAGCAGGCGCAGCCAGTCCGGCAGGCTCTTCTCGTCCCGCAACAGCGCCAGGCGGCGCACCAACCAGATCAGCAACGCAAGGATGCCGACGGTGCCCTGGGTCAGGCTCTGCAGGTGCAGGTAGATCGCTTCGGAGAGCGACACCAGGAACGCGGCGAACAGCAGCGCGCCGAGGGCCATGATGACCTGCGACAGCACCCGGGTGACTGCGACCCGGTAGTTGCGCACGGTAAAGATCCCGTCTTCGTCGTTGGCCTTGCGGGTCCGGTACTTCAGGTGCCAGATCAGCAGCCAGGCGTAGACGATGCCCAGCAGCGCGATGGCGGCGAACCCGAGGAACAGGTAGCGCACGTTCGGCCTGTCGTCCGGTTGTTGCAGCAGCGCCCAGATACCGACGAAGAGCAGCGCCATCACCGTGCAGGCCGCGGCTGCCAGGTTGCTCAGGGCCGGCGGATTGCTCAGGCTGTTTTTCGGCAGCACCAGCCAGTAGGCCAGGCAGCAGGGCAGCAAGCCGAGGATGAACAGCGCGCCGGGCAGCAGGAACAGATTGGGCAGGTACTTCACCTGCAACAGCATCAGCAACGACAGCAGCAGGACGATCGGCATGCCGATGACGAAGTGCAGCGACAGCCAGTTGCGCCAGGTGATCGCCAGGGCGTAGAGCGCGTCCCCCGAGCCGGTCGGAGTCAGGTAGCGGCCGTTCTCCCGGAGCCAGGCGGTGGGGCCCTTGCCGATGTCTTTTTCGCTGGAAAAGTCGATGGCGGTGCTGATGCGTCCCGGCGGCTCGTAGTGCAGCACCTCATAGGCGTTGATCGCGGCGGTCCTGGCCGCTTGCTGGGCGGGCGACAGGTGCGAGGCTTCGGCGCGCTCCTGGGCCTGCTCGCGGCGCAGGCGATTGGGGATGAACAGGCTGGAGAAGAAACTGCCGATATAACCGCCGCCGCTGACCGTGGAGAGGTAGTCGAAACGCGGCAGCAGGGTGGTGGTGAGGTTGTCTTGCGCTGTTCTCGACTTGCGTGGGTTGGCCTGTTCCGGCGCGTTGGCCCGGGCCATCGCCTGCAGCACTCCCAGGCAAAAGGTGGCGCTGCGGATGCCGCCGCCGGACAGCGCCAGGCCCCAGGTCTTGAGGGGCTGGCCGTCCGGCGCGGGAAGGTATTTGAGACCCAACGCAGCACGGCGGTTCTCGATGCGCTTCCTTTCCCCCTCGTAGTGCTGGGTCGAGTCCATGATTGCTCCTTGCAAACTGAAGTAGTGGCATTGTGCAAATAGGATTAAAGCAGAACGCCGTCAGATTTTTCCGAATACAAGGAGCAACTCTGGATGAAGTTCACGAAATATTCTTTATTTAGAAATGTAATTAAAAATCATAGGTTTAGAGGGTTAATGCGGCTGTATCAGGATCAATGAATGCCTTGACCCCGGCCTGCAACCGCCGTGTAACTTGCTTGTTACTTGAGGTCACTACTTTGCGTGGGTCGCTATTTCCCGCCCTGTAACTTCAAGGAATTCAACCGCGTATGCCTACTCTCACTCGCAGGAAGCTCATGCAGGCCGCCGCCATCGGATCGGCCTTTACCTTACTGCCAGACTCCATCCGCCAGGCCCTGGCGATCCCCGCCAACAACCGCACCGGCACCATTCGCGACGTCGAGCACGTGGTGATCCTGATGCAGGAAAACCGCTCCTTCGACCATTACTTCGGCACCTTGCCCGGGGTCCGCGGTTTCAGCGATCGCTTCACCATCCCGCTGCCCGGCAAGCGTTCGGTGTGGGAGCAGCAGGGCGTCGGGCGCGTGGTGCTGCCGTATCACCTGGACAGCTCGCGGGGCAACGCGCAGCGGGTCAACGGCACGCCGCATTCGTGGATCGACGAGCACGCGGCCTGGGGCAGCGGGCGCATGAGCGCCTGGCCGACCTTCAAGACCAACACCTCCATGGGCTACTACCGCGAACAGGAGCTGCCGTTCCAGTTCGCCCTGGCCAACACCTTCACCCTGTGCGATGCCTACCACTGTTCGGTGCACGCCGGGACCAACCCCAACCGCCTGTTCCACTGGACCGGCACCAATGGTCCGACCGGGGCCAACGTGGCGTCGGTGGTCAACGAATGGGACGGCCCGGGCGCGGTGGACGTCGGCTACACCTGGAAAACCTACCCCGAGCGCCTGGAAGAGCGGGGCGTCAGCTGGAAGATCTACCAGTACCTGCCGGACAACTTCGGCGACAACCCGCTGGCCGGTTTCCGCCAGTACCGCCGCGCCAGCGTGGCGGCCGGCAACCCGGCGCAGCCGCCGGAAGACTTCACCGCCTTCGTGCCTTACAGCGACGCGCTGAATGCCCGGGTGCCGCTGTACAAGGGCAATGGCAACACCTTGCCGGCCCGCAGCGGCAGCGACCTGGAGGGCATGATCGCGGGGTTTCGCAACGATGTGCAGCAGGGCAAGCTGCCCCAGGTCAGCTGGATCGTCGCGCCGGCCACCTATTCCGAGCACCCGGGGCCGTCGAGCCCGGTGCAGGGCGGCTGGTTCACCCAGGAAATCCTCAAGGCGCTGACCGACAACCCCGAGGTCTGGAGCAAGACCGTGCTGCTGGTCAACTACGACGAGAACGACGGTTTCTTCGACCATGTGCCGTCGCCCTCGGCGCCTTCACGCCGCCTGGACGGCAGCTTCGCCGGCAAGTCGACGGTGGATTTCGACAGCGAGGTGTTCACCCACCCGGCGCCACCGGGGACCACCCAGCAACCGCGCCCGGACGGCGGCATCTACGGCCCGGGCCCGCGGGTGCCGATGCTGGTGCTGTCGCCGTGGAGCCGCGGCGGCTGGGTCAACTCCCAGGCGTTCGACCACACCTCGGTCCTGCAATTTCTCGAGAAGCGCTTCGGCGTGCGCGAGCCGAACATCAGCGCCTGGCGCCGCGCGGTGTGCGGCGACCTGACCTCGGCCTTCAACTTCGTCAATCCCAACAGCGAGATCCTCCCGCCGCTGCACACCACCACCCGCCAGGCCGCGGACCTGCTGCGCCAGCGCCAGGAACAACTGGCCCAGGTGCCGCTGCCGGACGCCAGCCGCCAGCAACTGCCGCAGCAGCAGCGCGTGGCCCGGCCGTCGCGGGCCTTGCCGTATCGGCTGAATGTCGAAGCCAAGGCCAAGCGCAAGGCGTTGAGCCTGACCCTGAGCCTGCAGAACAGCGGGGAGCAGGGCGCGGTGTTCCATGTCTACGATCGCCTGCACCTGCTGGACATTCCCCGTCGTTATACGGTGGAGGCGGGCAAGCAGCTCAAGGACAGCTGGCAGACCGCCGGGCACTACAAGCTGTGGCTGCTGGGGCCCAACGGTTTCCACCGCAGCTTCCACGGCAACCTGCTGGAGCGTCAGCCCGAGGTGTCGATGTTCAGCCGCGGCAACAACCTGCAGCTGACCCTGAGCAACCCGGGTAAGGAGCCGGTGTCGATCACCATCGACCGTTGCCCCTACACCCATCAGGGGCCATGGCGCTTCGACGTGCCCGGGCGCAGCGAGATCCACCAGATGTTCGCCTGCCAGGCCAGCGGCGGCTGGTACGACCTGACCGTGCGTGCCGAGGGCGGCTGGCTGCGGCGCCTGGCCGGGCGCCTGGAAACCGGTGCCCACAGCATCAGCGACCCGTTGATGGGCGTGTAACCCACGCACCCGTGCCCGGCCCGCAAGGGGCCGGGCGCTGTTCCAGCCCCCGACCAGGCCCTGCGCCTGGAACGCTGCATGCCCCTGGGACCATGGTCCCAGGGCGCCCGCCGATTTTCCCCGTCAGATGAAAACTAGACGCGTATCACACGAAAGGACTTGGTTTGCCTTATGAATATTAATTAGAATCAGTCTCATTTGAATAATCCTTCGCGCAGGGCTCTTGACATGATTGAAGCAGCGACGCCACCGGAGCAAAGCCTACATGCCCTGTACCGCGACCATCGAAGCTGGCTCGAGAGTTGGTTGCGCCAGCGCATGGGCAACGCCTGGGATGCGGCGGACCTGAGCCAGGACACCTTCCTGCGCGTGCTCACCAGCTCCCAGCAACTGGTCGACCTGCGCGAGCCGCGGGCCTACCTGGTGACCGTGGGCAAGCGCCTGCTGAGCAACTTCTACACCCGGCGCAAACTCGAACAGGCCTACCTGGACGCGCTGGCCAGCCTGCCCGAAGACAGCGTGCCGTCCCCGGAACAGCGCTGGGTGCTGCTGGAAACCCTGCAAGCCCTCGACGAACTGCTCGATGGCCTGCCGCCCCTGGTGCGCCGGGCATTTCTCTGGAGCCAGCTGGAAGGGCTGGGCTACCGCGAGATCGCCGAACGCCTCGACGTCTCGGAACGCACCGTCAAGCGCTATATGGCCCAGGCCTACGAACACTGCCTGCTGGTGGAGCTGTGATGCGCTCGGCGCCGTCCAGCGAAACCCGCGAGGTGGCCCGCGCCGCGGCCCAGTGGCTGGCACTGCTGGAATCCGGCGCGGCCAACGCCGACGATCACGCCCGCTTGCAGCACTGGCGCAACAGCAACAGCCGTCACGAAAGCGCCTGGCAGAAGGCGCAACTGCTGCGCCAGCGCTTCTCCGCGCTGCCCTCGGCCCTGGCGCTGGCCACCCTGGATCGTCCCGAGCCGTCGCGGCGCGCGGTACTCAAGCGCGCCCTCGGCGTCGCCGCACTGGTGCCGACCGCCTGGCTGCTGACCCGCCAGTTACCGCTGGACGTGTGGCGCGCCGACCTGCAGACCAGCACCGGTGAACACCGCACAGTGCCCCTGGCCGATGGCAGCTCCTTGCAGCTGAACACCGCCAGCGCGGTCAACGTCGACCTCGGCGCCCGGCAAGTGACCCTGGTGCGCGGCGAGATGGCGCTCAAGGTGGCGGGCAGCGCGCCGCTGACCATCCAGGCGCGTTACGGGCGCATCATCGTCAGCCGCAGCGAAGTCTGCGTGCGCCTCAACGAGCACGATTGCCGGGTGTCGGTGGTCAGCGGCTCGGTGCAGTTGCAACCCTTGTTCGGGCCGCAACTGGTGTTGCGCGAAGGCCAGCGGGTCCGGCTGCGCGCGGAGGGCGTCGGGCAGATCGATGCCTTCGACGCGCAGTTGCCGGGCTGGCGCGACGGCGTGCTGATGGCGCAGAACCAGCCGCTGGGGGACTTCCTGCGCGAGCTGAGTCGCTATCGTCCGGGCCTGCTGCGCTGGGACCCGGAACTGGAAGCCTTGCGCGTCACCGGCAGCTTCCGTCTCGACAACACCGACCGCGTGCTGTCGCTGCTGGCCGCCAGCCTGCCGCTGCAAGTGCATTCGCGCACCCGCTACTGGGTGACGCTGATCCCGCAGAAAAGCCAGCCGAAAAACACCCCGCCAAAAAATATTGGCTGAAGCCTGTCCCTTTTTTTCGCCTCGCCGGTCATTCCAGGTAAGTGAACAAAAAACGAGAGCTTCCTCCCATGCCCGCAGTATTGCCTTACCGTTTGCGCCCGGTTGCCCCCGGCCTGCGCCCGTTGTTGCACTTGGGCCTCATGCTGTCCCTCAGTTCCAGTCCGTTCTTCATCCAGGCCAGCTGGGCCGACGATGCCGCGCGGCGCAGCTATCAGGTGCCGGCCGGCCCGCTGAGCGCCGCGCTGACCCGTTTCGCCGGCCTGGCGGGGGTCAACCTGTCGGTGGACCCGCAGCTGGTCAGCGGGCGCAACAGCAGCGGCCTGTCCGGCGAGTACGGGGTGGAAGAGGGCTTTGCCCGTTTGCTGCAAGGTTCCGGCCTGCAACTGCAACCGGTGGGCGAGCAGGCTTATATCCTCACCCCGGCGCCGCAAGGCGGCAGCCTGCAACTGGCGCCGACCTCGATTCTCGGTGCCAGCGGCGCGACCGACAGCGACGTCTTCGCCGGCGGCCAGGTGGCGCGCCGGGGTTCCCAGGGCCTGCTGGGCTCGAAGGACTTCATGGAAACGCCGTTCAGCATGACCACCTACACCAGCGAGGTGGTGAAGAACCAGCAGGCGCGGACCCTCGGCGACCTGATCGCCAGCGACCCCTCGGTGCGCGCCACCAACCCGGCGGGCGGCCGCTACGAGCAGTTCACCATCCGCGGCTTCAGCCTGTTCAACAGCGATGTCGCCTACAACGGCCTGTATGGCGTGCTGCCGACCTACACCATCGACATGGAAATGGCCGACCGGGTGGACATCCTCAAGGGCCCGACCCAGCTGATCAACGGCATCTCGCCGCGGGGCAGCGTCGGCGGCGGGATCAACGTGGTGCCCAAGCGCGCCACCGACAAGCCCATCACCGAATTCACCGGCAGCTACGCCTCCGACAGCCAGGTCGGCGGCGCGGTGGACATCGGCCGGCGCTTCGGCGAGGACAACAAGTTCGGCGTGCGCCTGAACGCGGTCAAGCAGTCCGGCGACACCAAGTGGGATCACCAGAGCGTCGACCGCGAGATGGCGGTGCTGGGCCTGGACTTCCGTGGCGAACGCCTGCGCCTGTCGACGGACATCGGCCACACCGAGCGCGATACCGATGCGCCCCAGGAGCGGGTGCAGATCGGCGCCAACGCCAAGGTGCCGGACGCCGACGATGTGCGACACAACTATGCGCAGTCCTGGAGCAAGGCGCGGACCAAGGACACCTTCGGCACGGTCAACGCCGAATACGACGTCAATGATTCGGTCATGCTGTACGGCGGCGTCGGCGCGCGCAAAAGTAACCACGACTTCCTCCGTCATGCCGTGTCGATCACCAACGACGCCGGCGACTTCAGCGTCCAGCCCCGCGACTTCACCCGCGACGAAAACGTGCGCACCACCACGGCGGGCGTGCGCAGCTGGTTCCATACCGGCCCGGTGAGCCATGAGGTCAACCTGGCGGCCAGCTACTTCTACATGGATTTCGAAAACGGCGGCGCGCGCTATGCCGCATCCCCCAGCAACCTCTACAACCCACGGCCGACGCCGACCCCGTCGCGGCCGACGCGTTTGGACCCCAAGGTCTACACCGAGAACCGCTTCAGCGGCGTGGCGCTGTCCGACACCCTGGGCTTCTTCGATGACCGCCTGCTGCTGACCCTCGGCGCGCGCTGGCAGCGGGTCAAGGTCGACGACTGGAGCGACGGCGTCAAAGGCGACACCGCCTACGACGAGGAAAAGGTCTCGCCTTCGGGTGGCCTGCTGTTCAAGGCCACCGATCAGTTGTCGCTGTACGTCAACTACATGGAAGGCCTGAGCCAGGGCAAGATCGCGCCGTCGACCTCGATCAACGAAGACGAAATCTTCCCGCCGTTCATCAGCCGCCAGGTCGAGGCCGGCGCCAAGTACGACGCTGGGGCGTTCGCCCTGACCGCCGCGGTGTTCCGCATCAAGCAGCCGGCCTACGAGACCAACGCCACTACCCGGGTCTTCGGCCCGAACGGCAAGCGCCAGAACGACGGCGTCGAGTTGAGCGTGTTCGGCGAGCCGCTCAAGGGCTTCCGCCTGCTGGGCGGGGTGATGTACATCGACAGCGAACTGAAGGACACCACCAACGGCACCTTCGACGGCAACCGGGCGCCGGCCACGCCGAAGTACAACGTCAACCTGGGTGCCGAATGGGATGTGCCGAAAGTCCAGGGCCTGACCCTGACCGCGCGCGGCATCTATTCCAGCTCGCAGTACCTGGACCAGGCCAACAGCAAGGAAATCGACTCCTGGGAGCGTTTCGACCTGGGTGCGCGCTACGCATTCAAGCTCGACGACAAGGACATCACCTTGCGCGCCAATGTCGAGAACGTGCTGGACAAGCGTTACTGGAGTTCGGCGGGGGCCTCGGACGACAGCGAGCCGGGCTTGACCCTGGCGACGCCACGGACCCTGTTGCTCTCGGCAACCGTAGGTTTCTGAGAAGCGATGCGGACAAGCGCCACAGGGAAGGGCGCGCCGCCGTATCGATCGGCCATGACCGGTTCCCCGGTCGAGGAAGGATGTATGCCCGTTATTACATGATGAACTTGCCGGCCTCTTGAATGAGGTATTGGCCATTTAATGGCAACTAACGAAGTTGTCAGGAAGATGGCAATAACATGGCTAACTCATGGCATCGTTAATGACTTTTCCCAGGTTTATCAACTTGGTTGTTGGCGTGTGCGCGCTATTTAACTTATGCACTGGAAGGGCTATGTAAATTTCCAAATAAGTTCGAATAAGCAGTTGCACCTTTTTATTAATGATAATAATTTGCATGTCGAATTTAACGAGGGTGAACAGATGTTGAATGATGGCATATTGCGCACTAGTCCTCTGCAAAAAACCAATGCCGACTATCTGGCCCGGCAAGGCAAGTTCGAATCCAATGTGCGCAGTTATCCGCGCAAGTTGCCGCTGGCCATCGCCAAGGCACACGGGGTCTGGGTCACCGACGTCGAAGGCAAGACCTACCTGGATTGCCTGGCCGGCGCCGGCACCCTGGCCCTGGGGCACAACCACCCGGCGATCATGGCCAGCCTCGACAGCTTCCTGGCCTCGGGCCTGCCCATGCACACCCTGGACCTGACCACCGCGGTCAAGGACGCCTTCAGCGAAACCCTGCTCAGCCTGCTGCCGGGCCAGGGGCGCGACTACTGCCTGCAATTCTGCGGGCCGTCGGGGGCGGACGCGGTGGAAGCGGCGCTGAAACTGGCCAAGACCCACACTGGGCGGCACAACGTCATCAGTTTCTCCGGGGCCTACCACGGCATGACCCACGGCGCCCTGGCGCTGACCGGCAATACCGCGCCGAAGAACGCCATCGCCGGCCTGATGCCGGGGGTGCAGTTCATGCCGTACCCCCACGAATACCGTTGCCCGCTGGGCATCGGCGGCGAGGCCGGGGTCGAGGCGCTGACCCATTACTTCACTCAGTTCATCGAGGACGTGGAAAGCGGCGTGTCCTTGCCGGCGGCGGTGATTCTCGAGGCCGTGCAGGGCGAGGGCGGGGTCAACTGCGCGCCGGCCAGCTGGCTGCGGGCGATCCGCGAAGTGACCCGCAAGCACGGCATCGTGCTGATCCTCGACGAAGTGCAGGCCGGTTTTGCCCGCACCGGCAAGATGTTCGCCTTCGAGCACGCCGGCATCGAGCCGGACATGATCGTCATGTCCAAGGCGGTGGGCGGCGGCCTGCCGATGGCGGTGCTGGGCATCAAGCGCGAGTTCGATGCCTGGGAGCCGGGCAACCACGCCGGCACCTTCCGCGGCAACCAGATGGCCATGGCCGCGGGCCTGGCGACCCTGCAGGTGCTGCGCGAGCAGAACATCGCGGCCCTGGCCGAGCGCCGCGGGCAGTGGCTCAAGGAGCAATTGATGGCCTTGCAACAGAACTATCCGGCCCTGGGCCAGGTGCGCGGGCGCGGCCTGATGCTGGGCATCGAGATCGTCGACGAGCGCCAGCCGGCCGACCGTCACGGGCATTTCCCGTCGGACCCGAGCCTGGCCGTGGCCATCCAGCAGCACTGCTTCAAACAGGGCCTGCTGCTGGAGCGCGGCGGACGCCGGGGCAACGTGATTCGCCTGTTGCCGCCGCTGGTCATCGACGACGAACAGTGCCAGCAGGTTATCCAGCGGTTTACCCGCGCAGTGGCGGACGCTTTATTGCAGAGCCGTTCTTGAAGGGCTGTTTCGGGGATTAACCGAAGTCGATAAAAGTGTGTCGTTTTTCACACTTTAAGTTCCTGATAGAAAAAACTGTCAGATGAAAATTTTTATTTGAAAGTGTAAGCGGACGATTTCGTCCGACGGGTATCTGTCGGCTTTTCAGTGTGGCCGAAGAGCAACTAACCATTTGCCGCGACATTACGCAGCCAGTGACCGCACGGGCTACTGTGGAGCACCTATGAATTATTCAGATCGCGATGTTTCATCAAAGCATGTTTTATCGAAGATGGTCAGTGAACTGGCGACCACACGCGCCTTGCTCAATTGCCTGATCAAAGAGTTCGCCTTGCCGGAAAACTGCCTCAGTTACAGCTGGCCGACACAGATGCAGGGCATTGCCCCCGGCAGTTACCTGGACGGCCTGGAATGGAAGGGCATCCCGCTGACCATCGACCTGCCCAACCAGCAGCAGTTCTTCGTCATGGTCGATCGCCGCGATCACTTGGGCAGCCATCGTTACCTGTCGGATGTGTATGCCCGGCGCGAGGGCGAGACCTGGCGTTGCCTGGCCTTCGCCGAGTTCGTCGAGCAATTGCTCGGCGCCTGCGAACACATGACCCGGGCCAGCAACGACGAGCTGCTGGACCAGGTCCTGCAAAGCCAGCTGCTGACCGCCGCCATCGTCGCCCACAACATGGACGGCCAGGGCCCGGCGCCACTGAGCGGCTACCTGGCCAGCGAACAGGGCCTGTGGTTCGGTCACCCTAACCACCCGGCGCCCAAGGCGCGGCTGTGGCCGGCCCACCTGGCCCAGGAAACCTACGCCCCGGAATTCCAGGCCGAGACCGCGCTGC
This sequence comes from Pseudomonas sp. SBT1-2, assembly GCF_028640875.1. NCBI lineage: Bacteria > Pseudomonadati > Pseudomonadota > Gammaproteobacteria > Pseudomonadales > Pseudomonadaceae > Pseudomonas > Pseudomonas sp. SBT1-2. The sequence continues at coordinate 226,279 of NZ_JAQZAA010000109.1, forward strand.
ACCTGTTCGAGGTGCCGCGCCAGGGTTTGCGGGTGACCGCCAGCGGCCTCAGCGAGGAGCAGGTGATGGCCGGTTTCGCCGACCAGGGCCGGGCGCGCCCGGGGCACGCGATGATCTGCATGCACCCGGTGCAGGCCGAGCTGTTCATGCAGGACCGCCGGGTGCAGCGCCTGCTGGAGCTGGGCGAGGTGGTCGACCATGGGGCCACCGGGCCGCTCGCCAGCCCGACGGCATCGATGCGCACCTGGTACATCGAGAACCACGACTTTTTCATCAAGGGCTCGCTGAACGTGCGCATCACCAATTGCGTGCGCAAGAACGCCTGGTACGAGCTGGAAAGCACACTGATCATCGACCAGCTGTTCCAGCGCCTGCAGCGGACCCAGGCCGAAACCTTGGGCGGGCTGTCGGCGGTGGCCGAGCCGGGTTCCATGAGCTGGGCGCCGCTGCAGGCCAGCGAAGCCGATGCCCACTGGTTCCGCGAACAGACCGGGGCGATCCTGCGGGAGAACTTCTGCCGCCGCGCCGGCGCCGAGCGCAGCGTGATGGCCGGCACCCTGTTTGCCCGCGACATCCATTCGCGGCCGCTGGTGCATGACTTCCTGCAAGGCTTCAACGCCCAGCCACTGGCGGACGAACAACTGGTGGACTGGTTCGACCAGTACCAGGCGCTGCTGCTGCGGCCGGTGCTGGCGCTGTTCTTCAACCACGGCGTGGTGATGGAGCCGCACCTGCAGAACAGCGTGCTGATCCACGACCAGGGCCAGCCGCAACAGCTGCTGTTGCGGGACTTCGAGGGGGTCAAGCTCACCGATGAGCTGGGCATGGCGCAGATCGAGGTCGGCCTGCACCCGCGGGTGCGCCAGTCGCTGCTGTATTCCCGCGAGCAGGGCTGGAGCCGCATTACCTACTGCCTGCTGATCAACAACCTGTCGGAAGCGGTGCTGGCCCTGAGCTGGGAACGCCCGCACCTGGCGCCGCTGATGTGGCAACGGGTCGAGCAGCAACTGCGGCGCATCCGTGACGAGCTGGTGCGCCCGGCGCCGGAGCTGGACGCGCTGATCGCCGGCCAGCCGATTGCCTGCAAGACCAACCTCAAGGTGCGCCTGGCCGCCAAGGCCGATCGCCAGGCCGGCTACGTCAACCTGAGTTCGCCGTGGAGCGAGGAGGCCCGTTATGGCTGAGTTGTCCCAGGCAGTCCTGAACGCCATCGACCAGGCCCGGGCCGGCAGTGCCGATCCGCTGGCGGCCTTTATCTACGATCTGGATGCCTTGCAGGCCCATGTGCGCCGGGTGATGGCGGCGTTGCCGGCCGGGGTCGAGCTGTATTACGCAATCAAGGCCAACAGCGAGGCGCCGGTGCTGGCGGCGCTGGCCCCGCTGGTCAGCGGTTTCGAGATTTCCTCGGGCGGCGAGATCGAGCGGGTGGTGGCCTGTCCGACTCGCAAGCCCTATGTGTTTTCCGGCCCCGGCAAGCTCGATTCCGACCTGCGCGCGGCCCTGGCCCAGCAGGTGGAAGCGGTGCACCTGGAAAGCCTCAACGAGATCGAGCGCCTGCAACGCTTGGCCGTGGAAGTCGGGCGGGTGCAGCCGGTATTCATCCGCATCAACCCGCAGTTGCCGCAGAACCAGTCGAGCCGGCTGGCCATGGCCGGCACCGCCACGCCATTTGGCATCGACGAGGCGGAACTGGCCGAGGCCGTGCAAAGAGTTGAGCGGGCCAGCCATCTGCGCCTCAAGGGTTTCCATGTACACGCCATGTCCCACCAGCAGTCGGTGGAGCGCCATGAGCAGTTGCTGGACTTCTATCTGCAACGCTGGCCGCTGTGGAAGGCCCTGGCGGCGCACCCCGAACAACTGACCCACCTGAATGTCGGCGGCGGCATCGGCGTCGATTACCTCAGCGGCCAGCAGTTCGACTGGCAGCGCCTGTGCCGCTACCTGGAACGCCGGCTGGCGGAGCAGGGCAGCGAGGCGCCGATCCTGCGCTTCGAGCCGGGGCGCTTTATCAGCGCCTTCTGCGGTTACTACGTGATCGAGGTGCTGGACACCAAGACCAGCCATGGCGAGCACTTCCTGGTGTGCCGCGGCGGCACCCACCAGTTCCGCCTGCCCGCGGCGCAGAGCCACAACCACCCGTTGATTCACCTGCCGCGCACGCCGCAGCCGGCGCACACCGCGGAGCAGGCCTGGACCGTGGTCGGTCAGCTGTGCACGCCCAAGGATGTGCTGAGCCGCTCCCAGCCGCTCAAGGGCGTCAGCGTCGGCGACCTGCTGGTGCTGCCCATGGCCGGGGCCTATGGCTACAACATTTCCCACGCCGATTTCCTCTGCCATCCACGGCCGGCGCAGCACTTCCTGCGCCAGGGTGAATTGCTCGAAGGAGCCGCGCTGTGAGCTTCAACGCACCGCGTAGCTGGGTGGTGGTCAACGTGCTGCTCGGCACCCTGACCGTCAGCCTCAACAACAGCTCGTTGAACCCGGCGCTGCCGGCGTTCATGGAGGCGTTCGCCATCGGCCCGCTGATGGCCACCTGGATAGTCGCGGCCTTCATGACCAGCATGGGCATGACCATGCCGCTGACCAGTTTCCTCAGCCAGCGCCTGGGCCGCCGGCGCCTGTACCTGTGGGGCGTGGCGCTGTTCATCGGCGGTTCGCTGCTCGGTGCATTGGCTGATTCGATTGCCCTGGTGATCGCCGCGCGGGTGGTGCAGGGCATTGCCAGCGGGCTGATGATCCCGCTGTCCCTGGCGATCATCTTCTCGGTGTACGCCAAGGACGAGCGCGGCCGGGTCACTGGCCTGTGGGGCGCGGCGGTGATGCTCGCGCCGGCGGTGGGCCCGCTGTGCGGCAGCCTGCTGCTGGAGTGGTTCAGCTGGCGCTCGCTGTTTTTGATGAACGTGCCGATCGGCGTCGTCGCGCTGCTGATGGGCCTTGCGGTCCTGCCGGCTGCCGAACCGGCCGAACGCAAGCCGTTCGACCTGGCCGGCTACCTGCTGATCGCCTCGGGCATCGGCCTGCTGATGATCGCCATCAGCCGCCTGCACCACGCCGCCGGGCTGGTGGACCCGATGAACCTGGGCATGCTGCTGGTGGCGCTGCTGTGCCTGGTGGCCTTCGTGCGCCTGGAGCTGCGCCGCGAGGCGCCGTTGCTCAACCTGCGGATCTTCGCCCTGCGCGGTTATCGCCTGAGCGTGATCATCGCCGTGGTGCAGTCGGTGGGCATGTTCGAGTGCCTGGTGCTGCTGCCGTTGCTGGTGCAGACGGTGCTCGGCTACAGCGCCCTCTGGACCGGCCTGGCGCTGCTCTGTACCGCGGTGTTCGCCAGCCTGTTCGGGCGCATGGGCGGCAGCGCCCTGGATCGCCACGGGCCGCGGCTGGTGGTGTCGATCGGCCTGCTGCTGACCGGCCTGTCGACCCTGGCCCTGGGCCTGCTCCGGGCCGATGCGGCGATCGGCCTGGTGTTCGTGCTGATGATGCTGCGCGGCGCCGGCCTGGGCCTGTCCTACATGCCGGTGACCACCGCCGGGCTGAATGCCTTGCCCGAGCCGATGGTCACCCAGGGCGCGGCGATGAACAACATCTCGCGGCGCCTGGTGTCGTCCCTGGCCATTGTCATCGCCTCGCTGTGGCTGGAGTTTCGCCTCGTCGATGGTGGCTTGCAGGCCCAGCAGGCGGGCATGTCGGGCGCCATCAGCGAGGTGTTCGTGGTCACCGGCCTGCTGATCCTGCTGGCACTGCCCTGTGCCTGGCGTTTTCCCCTTTCCGACGAGACCGCCGAGGCAGTGCCCGGCGCGCTCGAACACCGTTAACCCTTCTTTGCACAAGGTATGAACATGGCGACTGCAATCTCGACAACCTCAAGCCAGCACTCCAGCCCCGGCGCCTGGCTGGCCGCGGTGGATGGGCGTATCGACGAAAAAGTGCAGCAGCGGGTGGTCGGCCAGCTGTTGCAGACCCTGCTGTACGAAGGCGTGCTGGCGTTCGACAGCCAGCCGCTGGACGGCGGCCAGCGGCGTTTTGTGGTGCTCGGCGTCGATGGCCGCCAGGAGCGGGTGGAGTACCACTGCAACGGCCTGCTCAGCGCCAGCTTCGATTTGATCCGCCTCGATTCCGCCAGCCTGGAACGCTTCGACAGCCACGGCCAGCGCAGCGTGCCGGACCTGCACCAGGCCCTGGCCGAGCTGCTCGGCGACTACCAGGACAGCCCGCACTTGGGGCGCTTCATCCAGGAACTGGAGCAGACCCAGCTCAAGGACCTGCAAGCCCGCAGCCAGGGGTACCAGGCCGAAAAGCCGGCCCACCAGCTGGACGTGGACGCCCTGGAGCAGCACTTCATGGACGCCCACAGCTACCACCCGTGCTACAAGTCGCGCATCGGTTTTTCCCTGGCGGACAACCAGGCCTACGGCCCGGAGTTCGCCACGCCGATCGCCGTGGTGTGGCTGGCGGTGGCGCGCAACCGGGCCTCGCTCAACCATTCGCAAAAACTCGATTTCCCGGCCTTTATCCGCCAGGAACTGGGCGCCGAACGCTGGCAGCAGGTCGAGCGACAACTGGCCAGCCAGGGCCGGGCGCTGGACGACTACCAACTGCTGCCGGTGCACCCGTGGCAGTGGGAAAACCTGATTGTCTCGACCTTCTACCCGGAGCTGCTCAGCGGCGAGCTGATCTACCTCGGCACCTCGGACGACCAGTACAAGGCCCAGCAGTCGATCCGCACCCTGGCCAACGCCACGGCCAAGCAGCGGCCCTACGTCAAGCTGGCGATGAGCATGACCAACACTTCCAGCACGCGCATCCTGGCCCGGCACACAGTGATGAACGGGCCGATCATCACCGACTGGCTGCAACAGCTGATCGCCAGCGACAGCACCGCGCGCCAGCTGGACTTCGTGATCCTCGGCGAAGTGGCCGGGGTCAGCTTCGACTACCAGCACCTCCCTGAGTCCCGCGGGCCCCAGGCCTACGGCACCCTGGGGGCGATCTGGCGCGAAAGCATCCATCAGTACCTGAAGGCCGACGAGCAGGCCGTGCCGTTCAACGGCCTGAGCCATGTGGAGAACCGCTACGGCACGGGGCCGCAGCAGCCGTTCATCGATGCCTGGATCCGCCAGTACGGCTTGCAGGCCTGGACCCGCCAGCTGCTGCAGGTGACGGTGCCGCCGATCATCCACATGCTCTACGCCGAAGGCATCGGCATGGAGTCCCACGGCCAGAACATCGTGCTGATCGTCAAACAGGGCTGGCCGCAGCGCATCGCCCTCAAGGACTTCCACGACGGCGTGCGTTACTCGCCGGCGCACCTGGCGCGTCCCGAGCTGTGCCCGGAGCTGGTGCCGCTGCCGGCCAGCCACGCCAAGCTCAACCGCAACTCTTTCATCCTCACCGACGACGTCAACGCGGTGCGCGATTTCTCCTGCGACTGCTTCTTCTTCATCTGCCTGGCGGAGATGGCGATCTTCCTGCGCCAGCACTACCCGCTCGACGAAGGCCAGTTCTGGCAGATGACCGCCGACGTAATTCTCGACTACCAGAACGCCCATCCCCAGCACCGCGACCGTTTCGGCCTGTTCGACGTGTTCGCGCCGAGCTACGAGGTGGAAGAGCTGACCAAGCGCCGCCTGCTGGGCGACGTTGAACGGCGCTTCAAGTCGGTGCCCAATCCACTCCACGCCTACAGGCCGCAAGCATGCTGAGAAGCAACCAGCTGAAACGCAAACTGGCGGCCGGGCAGGCGGTGTACGGGCTGATCAGCTCGATCCCGGCGCCGGCGGCCATCGAGCTGATCGCCGAGGCCGGGTTCGACTTCGTGATCATCGACATGGAGCACGTGCTGATCAATCCGGAAACCGTCGAGCACATGATCCGCACCGCCGAAGCATATGAGCTGACGCCGCTGGTGCGGGTCGCCGACCTCAACCCCAAGACCCTGCTGCGCCTGCTCGACGGCGGCGCCCAGGGCATCGTGCTGCCGATGATCGAATCCGCCGAGCAGTTGCAGGCGGCGATTGCCGCCTGCAAATACCACCCGCTGGGCCAGCGCAGCCTCAACGCCGGGCGCCCCGGCAGCTTCGGCAAGCACAGCCTGGCGCAGTACGTGGCCGAGGCTAACGAACAGATCATGCTGGTGGCGATGATCGAAAGCGCCGCCGGCGTGCGCAACGCCGCGCAGATCGCCGCGGTGCCGGGCCTGGACATGATTCTCGAAGGCGCGGCCGACCTCTCGCAATCCCTCGGCACGCCCTGGCAGATCGACCAGCCGGCGGTCCAGCAGGCCCTGCTCGATGCCTGGCAGGCGGCGGACCATGCCGGCGTGCCGTACTGCGCGATTCCCCGACAGCAGGGCGATCTGGGCCGCTGGCGCGAGCGCGGGGTCCGCGCCTTTGTCCTCGGCGACGAACGCGGCATTGCCTTTCGTGCTCTCCAGGCCAGGTTGGCCACCCTTTCTCTAGAAGGAAACTGATCCGATGAACTTCACAACCATGGCCGCCGAACTGGTGATGCAGGACCTGATCGATTGCCTGCTGGCCGAAGACTTCTTTGGCCGCGAACCCTTGCCGTTGCTGACGGCCAGCCAATGGCGCCAGGCCCATCCTGAAGCCCCAGCCCTTGAAGGCGCGGATGCCCGGCAGCGGATCTGGGAATGGTGCTGCGACGCCCAGGAGCAGCGCTTTATCAGCATCGCCCTGCGCCCGGGCATCACCCAGCAGTGGGAGAAGGTCCCGGGCACGCAGGTGCTGGCCCGCCAGGAGCAGCGCTGGACCGCGCTGGGCCCGGTGGACTTCATGCGCCGCGTATTCACCGGCATGGGCCCGCGTTTCCAGGACAACGAAAAGGGCCTGACGCTGTTCCTCGAAGTGCTGCATATCAGCGTCTGGCAGACCGCCTTGTCCCTGGAGCACCGGGTCGACCACCAGGGCCTGATGGCCCAGGACGGCGCTACCTTTTTCCGCACCATGGAGCAGTGGGCTTCGCTGCGCGATCGTCCGTACCACCCGCTGGCCAAGGCCAAGCAGGGTTTGCTGCAGGCCGAATACCAGCAGTACCAGGCCGAGTTCGCCCAGCCGGTGGCGCTGAACTGGGTGGCGGTGCGCAAGGACCTGCTGCAAGGCGGCGAGGGCGTGACGGACCTGGAGCAGGTCTACCCGGCGCGCTACCTGTTGCCCGAAGCCTTGCAGGCACGCCTGGCCGGTGAACTGCGCGAGCGCGGTATCGGTGACAGCCACCTAGCCTTGCCGGTGCACCCGTGGCAGTTCGAGCATGTGTTGCAGGCGCAACTGGGCGATGCCTTCGCCCGTGGCGACTGCCAGCGCCTGGACTTCAGCGAAGCCACGGTGTTCGCTACTTCGTCGCTGCGCTCGATGACCCCTTGTTTCGCCAGCGCCGACTACCTGAAGCTGCCCATGGCCATCTACTCCCTGGGCGCCTCGCGTTACCTGCCGGCGGTGAAGATGATCAACGGCGGCCTCAGCGAGGCGCTGCTGCATCAGGTACGGCGCCTCGACCCGGTGCTGGAGCAGAGCCTGCACCTGTGCGACGAGAGCAAGTGGTGGGCTTTCATGCCGCCCCAGGCGACCCTGTTCGACGAGGCGCCGCGGCACCTGTCGGCGATGGTCCGCGGTTACCCGCAAGCCTTGCTCGACGACCCGGACTGCCGCCTGCTGCCGATGGCCGCCCTGGGCACGCCATTGCCCGGCAGCAACCGGCACTTCTTCGATGAATGGATGCAGTACCGCCAACTGCCAGTGACCCAGGCTTCGGTGCTGACCCTGTTCAGCGAGCTGTGCCAGCGCTTCTTCGACGTCAACCTGCGGATGTTCCGCCTCGGCATGCTCGGCGAGGTGCACGGGCAGAACGCGGTGCTGGTGTGGAAGGCCGGCCAGGCCCAGGGCCTGCTGCTGCGCGACCACGATTCGCTGCGCATCTTCGTGCCGTGGCTGGAGCGCAACGGCATGGCCGACCCGGAGTACCGGATCAAGAAAGGCCACGCCAACACCCTGTACCACCAGCGTCCCGAGGACCTGCTGTTCTGGCTGCAGACCCTGGCGATCCAGGTCAACGTGCGGGCGATCATCGACACCCTGGCCCAGGTCTACGCCTTGCCGGCGACTGCATTGTGGAGCGCCTTGCGCCAGGTACTGGACGGGCTGCTGCAGAGCATCGACTTCGACGACGAGGCGCGGGCGATGATCAGGCACCAGCTGTTCGAAGCGCCGCGCTGGCCGCAGAAGCTGCTGCTGACGCCGATGATCGAACGCGCCGGCGGCCCGGGCAGCATGCCGTTCGGCAAGGGCGAAGTGGTCAACCCGTTCCAGCGGCTGGCCGCCGATGCCTGATCCGCTGCTCCATCCTTGCAGGCGCACGCTGTTGCGCCTGTCCCTGGGGCTGCTGGCATTGCCCCGGATCGCCCGCGCCGAACCGTTGCGCCTGGTCACCCTGTTCCAGGGCGCCACCGACAGCGCCGTGGCGTTGGGCGTGACGCCTTGCGGCGTGGTGGAGTCGTCGAGCGAGAAACCGACCTTCCGCTACCTGCGCCCGGCGCTGGCGAATGTTCCTCATGTCGGCCTGGAAACCCAGCCCAGCCTGGAGGACATCGTGCTGCTGGAGCCGGACGTGATCGTCGCCTCGCGCTTTCGCCACCAGCGCATCGCGCCGCTGCTCGAGCGCATGGGCACGGTGCTGATGCTCGAGGAAGTCTTCGAGTTCAAGCGCACCCTGGCGCTGATGGGCGCGGCCCTGAACCGGCAACAGCAGGCCAGCAGCCTGCTGGGGCAATGGCAGCAGCGGGTGGCGCGCTTGCGCGAGCAGTTGCAGGCAAATTTCGCCGGGCGCTGGCCGCCTACGGTGTCGGTGCTGGATGTGCGCGAAGACCATATCCGCAGTTACCTGCCGAGCAGTTTCGCCGGCTCGGTGCTCACTGAGCTGGGCTTCGCCTGGAACCCGGTCGCCCGCGAGTCCCGCGGCACCTATATCAAACTCACCAGCAAAGAGAACTTGCCCGTGGTCGATGCCGACCTGTTTTTTGTATTCCAGCGAGACAGCCAGGCGGTGCAGCACAACTATGAACGGCTGGTGCATTACCCGTTCTGGCAGCAGCTGCGCGCCGTGCAACAGCAGCAGGTGTGGCGGGTGGATGGCATCGCCTGGAGTTTCTCCGGCGGAATCCTCGGCGCCAACCTGATGCTCGACGACATTGCCCGCCTGGTGGCGCCTTCATGAGCCGTGGCCTGAAACTCGGCCTGGCGTGTGTCGTCCTGCTGCTGTGCGCCGGCCTGAGCCTGGCGGCCGGGGCGACCTGGATCGAGCCGTCGCAACTGCTCAAGGGCCTGCTGCAACCGGACAGCCTGAGCGCCGGCCAGCAGTTGATCTTCAGCAGCCGCTTGGCGCGCACCCTGATGGCTGTCGCCGTGGGCGCGAGCCTGGCGGTGGCGGGGGCGCTGATGCAGGCGCTGACCCGCAACCCGCTGGCGTCGCCGGGGCTGTTCGGGGTGAATGCCGGGGCGACCTTTGCGATCATCCTCTGCTCGTCGCTGTTTGCCTTGTCGTCCATGAGCCAGTGGTTGTGGTGCGCCTTTATCGGCGCCGCGCTGGCCGGCAGCCTGGTGTGGCTGATCGGCAATCGCGGGCAGGGCAGCCTCAACCCGCTACGCATCGTGCTCGCCGGGGCGGCGATCACCGCGTTGTTTTCCGCCTTCAGCCAGGCGTTGCTGGTGGTCAACGAGGAGGGGTTGGACACCGTGCTGTTCTGGCTCGCCGGGTCGTTGTCCGAGCGTGACCTGGCGCTGGCCGCGCCGCTGCTGGTGGGCGTGTTGCTGGCCTTGCTGGGGTCGTTGCTGCTGGCCGGGCAGGTCAATGTGCTCAACGCCGGCGAAGCCATCGCCATCGGCCTCGGGCAGCGCACCGGGTTGATCCGCTGGCTGATGAGCGTGCTGATCATCGGCCTGGCGGGCAGTGCGGTGGCGCTGGCGGGCAGCATCGGTTTCATCGGCCTGCTGGTGCCGCACATGGTGCGCAAGGGCCTGTCCATCGACCACCGCTGGTTGCTGCCGGGGTGCGCGGTGCTGGGAGCGATCCTCCTGCTGCTGGCCGACACCCTGGGGCGCCTGGTGATCCTGCCGCAGGAGGTGCCGGTGGGGGTGATGACCGCGTTGTTCGGCGCACCGTTCTTTATTTTCCTGGCGCGCCGTGGAGGTCGTTATGAGTAAGACCCTGACCCTGCGCAGCGCCGGTTTCTCGCGGCGCATCGACCTGGCGACCCTGTGGCGGCTGTCGCTGGCGCTGCTGGCGACGGCGCTGGTGATGCTCGGCGCCTTGTCCCTGGGCAAACTCAAGCTGTCGCCGCTGACCGTGCTGGAGCTGCTGTGGCACGGCGGCGATGAGCGCCTGCTGTTTATCGTCGAGCAACTGCGCCTGCCGCGCCTGCTGCTGGCGGCCCTGGTCGGCGCGGCGCTGGCGGTGTCCGGCCTGATTTTGCAGAGCATCATCCGCAACCCGCTGGCGTCCCCCGATCTGCTGGGCATCACCAGCGGCGCCAGTGCCGCGGCGGTGCTGTACCTGTCGTTCTTTTCCCTGCTGCTGGGCCCGCAGTTCTTGCCACTGGCGGCGATGCTCGGCGCCGGGCTGGCGGCCCTGGCCATTTACCTGCTGGCCTGGAAGCAGGGCACCTCGCCGCTGCGCCTGGTGCTGATCGGCGTCGGCGTGTCGGCGCTGCTGGCGGCGGTGACCACCTTTGTCCTGGTGTTCAGCCCGCTGACCACCACCTTGTCGGCCTATGTCTGGCTCACCGGCAGCGTCTACGGCGCCAGCTGGCCGGAGCCGCGGGCCCTGGGCGGCTGGCTGCTGGCGATCCTGCCGTTGCTGGTGTGGCTGGCGCGCCAGGTGCGGGTGCAACAACTGGACGACGCCTTGGCCCAGGGCATCGGCGTGCGGGTACAGTGGCTGCGCGCCGGCCTGCTGCTGGTGAGCGTGGCCCTGGCCGGGGCGGCGGTGGCCTGGGGCGGGGCGATTGCCTTTGTCGGGCTGATTGCGCCGCATATCGCCAAGCGCCTGGTGGCCCCGGGTTTCGCCGGGCAAGCGGTGATGGCGGCGCTGGTCGGCGCCAACCTGGTGATGCTCGCCGACCTGATCGGGCGCACCCTGTTCCTGCCCCTGGATCTGCCGGCGGGGATCTTCGTCGCGGTGCTGGGCACGCCGTTCTTTCTTTATCTTTTGATCAACCAGCGGCACTAAGGAATTCCCGATGTCCTCGATGGCAACCCAGCAACTGACCCTGGGCTATCAGCGCCAGGTGATTATCGACGGGCTGGACCTGCAACTGCCGGCGGGCCAGGTGTCGGTGCTGATCGGCAGCAACGGCTGCGGCAAGAGCACCCTGCTCAAATCCCTGGCGCGGCTGCTCAAGCCGCAGCAGGGCTCGGTGATCCTCAATGGCGAGGATATCCAGCGCAAATCCACCGCGGCGGTGGCGCGGGAACTGGCGATCCTGCCGCAGATGCCCAGCGCCCCCGAAGGCATCACCGTGCGCCAGCTGGTGGCCCTGGGGCGTTATCCCTACCAGAACTGGATGCAGCAATGGTCGGCCCAGGATGAAGCCATGGTCGAGCGCGCCCTGTTGCAGACCGGCGTGCAGGCCCTGGCGGAGCGGCCGGTGGACGCCTTGTCCGGCGGCCAGCGCCAGCGGGTGTGGATCGCCATGACCCTGGCCCAGGACACCGAGATCGTGCTGCTCGACGAGCCCACCACCTTTCTCGACCTGGCGCACCAGATCGAGGTGCTGGACCTGTTGCGCGAGCTCAATCGCCAGGAGAACAAGACCATCGTCATGGTCCTGCACGACCTCAACCTGGCCTGCCGCTACGCCGACCATATGGTGGCGGTGCACCAGCGCACCGCGTTCGCCCAGGGCCGGCCGGCAGAGATTCTGACCGAGGAACTGGTCAAGCAGGTGTTCGACCTCAATTGCCGGATCATCCCCGATCCGTTTTTCGGCACGCCGCTGTGCATTCCCTTTGGCCGGGAACTGCCGCAATGAGCCTGCAAGCCGCCTTCAACGCGCAAGACTGGAGCGTGCTATCCGGGTCGCTGCGCCTGAAACCCATGGCGCAATGTGACCGGCAGCGCTCCCTCAGTGCCCGGGCCTTGCTTGACGATGAAACCTGTATCGCGCTACTCGACCAGCTGGGGCCGGTGATCGGTTCGCCGACCCGAGGGATCACCGCCTCGCTGCTGGCCAAGCGTTTTTCCTTCCTCGCCACCGGCGCCTGCCTGTACGCCATGTCGGTGTGCGACCAGGGCCTGCTGCTGTCCCTGGACGATTGCGTGATCGAGTACGGCCACGACGACGGCCTCTGGACTTCGTCGATGCCGCTGCCGGACCGGGCTCCGCAGGTTTATGCCGCGGGCGAACGCGAAACCTGGCGCGCGTCCATTGTCGAGTCGTTGTTCGCCGGAGTGCTGGCGCCGCTGTGGCAGACCTTCAACCGGGTCAGCGGCATTTCCCGGCGCATCCTCTGGGAAAACACCGCGGTACGGGTCTATTCGCTGTACGAAAAACGCATGAGCAAGGTCGAGGACCCGCTGATCCGCCTGCGTCATGAGGCGGACTTCGACTGGCTGCTGCACGAGGCCGCACCGCCGCTGTTCGGCCTGGACTACAACCCACTGCGGCACTTCCGCCGCCCGCCGACGCAGTTGGAGGAGGGCAAGAGCATCCGCTTTCGCCGCACCTGCTGCTTCTATTACGAGGCCACTGAGCCCGCCGAATACTGCTCCACCTGCCCGCTGCTGCGCCCGAGGAAATGCCGATGATCGCTCCGCGCCAACCACCCGCCAGTGCTGCCTTGCTCGAGCATTACCGCGGCATCGCGCCTTCGACCCTTGGCCACTTTGGCGACGAGGGTTACCTGCGCGGTATCCGCCCGCTGTTCGACGGCCTGCGCATGCTCGGCACTGTGGTCACGGTCAAGGTCTTCGCCCCGGATGGCGCCATCCTGCGCGATGCGCTGCTGCTCAGCGAACCGGGGGATGTGCTGGTGATCCAGTGCGTGGGCGATGAGGAGTGCGCCTGCTGGGGCGAACTGCGGACCCTGGCCGGGTTGATCAAGGGCCTTTCCGGGGTGGTGGTGGAGGGCGCGGTCACCGATGTCGCCGCCCTGCGCGAGCATCGCCTGCCGGTGTTCAGCCGTGGCGTCAGCGCCTACACCACCCGGGGGATCGGCCAGCAAGGGAAGGTCAACCTGCCCATCGAGGTGGCTGGGGTGCGGGTCAACCCGGGGGATATCGCCATCGGCGACGACGACGGGGTGTTTATCCTCGACGGGCAACGGGCCGAGGCGCTGTTGCCGCAGTTGTTGGTCAAGGAGGCGCTGGACCGCGAGCGGCGCGCGGCGTTCTTGCAGCGTCTGGCTTCTATTGGCTGAGTTGGGGCGCGGCGGTGGATTTGCACTTTTATAAGGCGTCGCCGACCCGACCTTGCACCAGGCTAAGGCGATTCCTGGCCCAGGGCAGGCTATCCGGGAGCCTTGCAGAATGGCCGCGCAAGCCCGCCAGCACGGCGTTTCAAGGCGTGCGGCGCAGCCTGGCACAAAGGCTGCAAGACAGCCGATAACGCCCCACCGCGCATGTCGCGGGCGGGCCGCCCCATCGGTCAACGCGGATCGATCGGCCAACAGGCCATGGGCACTCGGTGAATCAGGCACAGCAGCCCGATCGCACACCGCAAATAACAGGCAAAGGCGCCTGAAACCGTGAGGTTTCAGGCGCTTTTTTTTGCTTTAAAAAAACCGTGATTGGCTTGGGTCGGGTGCTATTTATGAATGCCATTGTTGCCCCTTTGAACACACACAAAACCCTGATCGTGATCGGCAACGGCATGGTCGGGCATCATTGCGTCGAACAACTGGTGGCGCGCGGCGCCCTCGAGCAGTACCGCCTGCACGTCTTCAGCGAAGAGCCGATGCGCGCCTACGACCGGGTGCACCTGTCCGAGTATTTCACCGGTCGCGACGCCGAATCCCTGGCCCTGGGCGACGCTGCGCTGTACCAGACCCCGGGTCTGACCCTGCACCTGGGGGTGGCGGTGCTGCGCATCGACCGCGCCAATCGCCAGGTGGTCACCGCCGCCGGCCCGGTGCACTACGACAAGCTGGTGCTGGCCACCGGTTCCTATCCCTTCGTGCCGCCGATCGAGGGCGCCGAGGGCGACTCGCGCCTGGTCTATCGCACCCTGGAAGACCTCGACGGCATCCGCGCCGCGGCCGCCAATGCCCGGCGCGGCGTGGTGGTGGGCGGCGGGCTGCTCGGCCTGGAGGCGGCCAACGCCTTGAAGAGCCTGGGCCTGGAAGCCCATGTGGTGGAGTTCGCGCCGCGGCTGATGCCGGTGCAGCTGGACGAGCAGGGCGGTCGCGCGTTGAAGGCGCGGATCGAAGCCCTGGGCGTCGGCGTGCATCTGGGCAAGGGCACCCAGTCGATCAGCGCCGGCGAGCAGTACCGCTACCGGATGAACTTCGCCGGCGACGACTTCCTCGAAACCGACCTGATTGTGTTCTCCGCGGGCATTCGCGCCCAGGACGCCCTGGCCCGCGATTGCGCCCTGGAGATCGGCCCGCGCGGCGGCGTGGTGGTGGACAACCAGTGCCTGAGCGGCGACCCGCATATCTACGCGATCGGCGAGTGCGCCAGCTGGAACGGCAGCATCTTCGGCCTGGTGGCCCCGGGTTACCAGATGGCCCGCAGCGTCGCCGCGCAGCTGTGCGGCGAGCCTGGCGAACCCTTCATGGGCGCGGACATGTCGACCAAGCTCAAGCTGCTGGGGGTGGATGTCGGTTCCATCGGCGACGCCCAGGGCCTGACCCCGGGGGCGCGCAGCTACCAGTTCATCGACGAAGCCACGGCCAGCTACCGACGCCTGGTGGTGGATGCCAGCGGCAAGCAGGTGCTCGGCGCGGTGCTGGTGGGCGACAACAGCTACTACGACACCTTGCTGCAATACATGCAGAACGGCATCGCCTTGCCCGCCGAACCGGCAGGCCTGATCCTGCCGTCCAGCGCCGGCGCGCCGACCCTCGGCCCGGGCGCCTTGCCCGAGTCGGCCACGGTCTGTTCCTGCCACAACGTGACCAAGGGCGCGATCTGCTCGGCCATCGACGGTGGCTGTTCCGAGCTCGGCCAGCTCAAGGCGCAGACCAAGGCCTGCACCGGTTGCGGCGGTTGCGCCGGCCTGCTCAAGCAGGTGTTCGAGCACGAGCTGATCGCCCGCGGCGTCAGTGTCGACAAAAGCCTGTGCGAACACTTCGCCTACACCCGCCAGGAGCTGTACGCGCTGGTGCGGGTCGAGGGCATCCTCAGCTTCGACGAGATGTTCGCCAAGCATGGCCGTGGCCATGTCGGCTGCGATATCTGCAAGCCGGCGGTGGGCTCGATCCTCGCCTCGTGCTGGAACCAGCCGATCATGGACCGCTCCCTGGTGCCGCTGCAGGACACCAACGACACCTTCATGGCCAATATGCAGAAGAACGGCACCTACTCGGTGGTGCCGCGAATCGCCGGTGGTGAAATCACCGCCGACAAGCTGATCGTGATCGGCCAGGTGGCGAAGAAATATGACCTCTACACCAAGATCACCGGCGGCCAGCGCATCGACCTGTTCGGCGCCCAGCTGCACCAGCTGCCGGATATCTGGGCCGAGCTGATCGCCGCCGGTTTCGAGACCGGGCATGCCTACGGCAAGTCGACCCGCACCGTGAAGTCCTGCGTGGGCAGTACCTGGTGCCGTTACGGCGTGCAGGACAGCGTGCGCATGGCCCTGGAGATCGAGGACCGCTACAAGGGCCTGCGCTCGCCGCACAAACTGAAGTTCGCGGTGTCCGGCTGCACCCGCGAATGCGCCGAGGCGCAGAGCAAGGACGTCGGCGTGATCGCCACCGAGAAGGGCTGGAACCTGTACGTCTGCGGCAACGGCGGCATGCGTCCGCGCCACGCCGAACTGTTCGCCACCGACCTCGACGACCAGACGCTGATCCGCTACATCGACCGCTTCCTGATGTTCTACATCCGCACCGCCGACCGCCTGCAACGCACCTCGGTCTGGCGCGAGAGCCTGGAGGGCGGCCTGGATTACCTCAAGGCGGTGATCATCGACGACAGCCTGGGGCTGGGCGCCGAACTGGAAGCGCAGATGCAACTGGTGGTGGACCGCTACGAATGCGAATGGGCCAACGCCCTCAAAGACCCGGAAAAACTCAAGCGCTTCCGCACCTTCGTCAACGACCAGCGCCCCGACCCGGACATTCACTTTGTCCAGGAACGCGGCCAGCGCCGGCCGATCATGGCCGCCGAACTCAACCTGATCCCTGTCACCGAGGAGGTGCTCTGATGAGCCTGTCGCCAAGCCTGCAACCTATCGAAAGCGGATTCGCCGAACAGCCCGGCGTGCAGTGGCAGGCGGTGTGCAGCCGCCAGGACCTGGTCAGCCACAGCGGCGTGGTGGTCTGGCACGACGGTGCCCAGGTGGCGCTGATCTACCTGCCGGACGCCACGCAACAGACCCTCTACGCCATCGACAACCATGACCCGCAGTCCGGCGCCAACGTGATCGGCCGCGGCCTGGTGGGCTGCATCAAGGATGAACTGGTGATCGCCTCGCCCTTGTACAAGCAGCACTTCCGCCTGGCCGACGGCACCTGCCTGGAATACCCGGAGCAACGCCTGCGCACATGGCCGGCGCGGCTGCGCGGCGACGTGGTGGAAATCGGCGTGCGCTAAGCCGCACGCCTTAGCCAATCCAGATCCATGCCTGACTCCGCGCCACCCGGCGCGGGGCCGGAACCCCTGTTGCCCAAGTATCGGAGACGCCCATGAAAACCGCTGCTCAGTTGCTGAAGTTGAAGGCCGTGGAACACCGCCAGGTGCACAGCATCGGCCCGGACCAGATGGTGCTCGAAGCACTGCAAATGATGGCGCAGAAAAATGTCGGCGCACTGCCGGTGATAGAAGCCGGCCAGGTGGTCGGCGTCATCAGCGAACGCGACTACGCCCGCAAGGTAGTACTGCAAGGCCGCTCATCGGTAGGCACCCCAGTCCGCGCCATCATGAGCGCCCCGGTGATTACCGCCGACAGCCAGCACAGCATCGAACGCTGCATGGCCGTGATGACCGACAGCCACCTGCGCCACCTGCCGGTGCTGGAAGGCGAGCAACTGATCGGCTTGCTGTCGATTGGCGATCTGGTGAAGGAAGCGATTGTCGAACAAGCGGATCTGATTCGGCAGTTGGAGCACTATATTCGCGGGGATTGAGGGGAGGGGGCGGGTGAGTGAGATTGCCGGATTGTTGCCGCATAAATGGACGTGCCGTAAAGAGGCGATTGGCTGTCAATTCTCCATGGGTGCTTTTGCGAGACTACGTCTTATAAACCCCAAAGCATCTTTGTAAATCTGATGCCAGGCTTCAGAGGGGTCACTCATTAATGGATGCCAGAAAAACCTGAACTCACGCCCGCCGTCATCCTCAGTGTGATGAACCCAGGTATCAGGGAGGTCCTGCGCGACATGACACTCATGGAATGCCCACATCTGTCCGGTTATAGGCGAGCGCCACACCCCCAAATCTCGTACCACCTTGCCTTGAACCCCGGCTTCTTCGAACAGCTCTCGAGCAGCGGCCGTCTCGGTCGACTCTCCGGGCTCCACGCTACCCTTGACCAATTGCACACCTGCCAACGGATGCTCAAACGCCAGAATTTCTAGGGTTTCACTGCTCCGTAGCACCACCGGACAGGCTTTATCTACTGTCATGCCATCTTCCTATTGGTTTGTAATTTCGCATCCTGATCAACTGGAAAACCTTCCCGAAGGCGATGCGGCGTTCATACCAAATACCAGCATTGCCCCAGCAGAACTAAGAGCGTGATCTTTCGTTCAGTTCGAACACTACATCTTCAACCTCCATTTCGGCGTTGTATTTGAAAACCACCTGGGTCTCTTTAGGCATGCTCGAAATACGATAGGTATCAGACCCACCTGTCATACCTCTAATGGGCATTTTGAAGGGGGCTCGTGATGCAAAAGGCTCTCCGAAACGGGATCGTACCCACTGTTGGCTCATTCGAGTTTCAAGTTTGTAGGGCAGTCCTCCCCCGTAGGTGGATGCTCCCTCGAAGCTTTCGAGCAAGCTGATAAAGAGAGTCTCAAACCGTAGATTGCTGGCCCAGAACCCCATCTCGAGACCCGATTCAGGGGCCATCGATAAGGTATCGCTGTCGTCGAAGATACCTGTTGGCGGACCTCCAGGAAGATACATTCCGGAGGCAATCATTTCGGGGTAGGTGCGGCCAAGGTTCTTAACCAGCTTATCGATCATGACGGCGTTCATTTCCTCGTTCACGGTACCTCCTGCAAAACTACGCATGTGATCTCTCGTTCAGCCTGAAAACGATGCCTTCCACTTCCATTTCAACGGTGTACTTGAACAACACATGGATGCTCTTGGACATGCCTGGTAAACGATAGCTATCCCAGCCGCCTGTCATGCCGGAGATAGGCACTCTATAAGGCGCTCCTGACTCCAGCGGCTCGCCATATTGAGATTTAATCCATGCCTGATTCATCTTCGTTTTGAGCTGGTAGGGAAGACTCCCTCGGTATATGGGCTCTCCTTCAAAACCCTCAAGAAAGGTAATGAACAGGTTTTCAAAACGTTGAGTGCTGGCCCAGAAACCCAATTCGATCCCTGGCTCCGGCGACACTGTCACCCTGTCGCTGTCATCAAAGATGCCCTTTGGTGGTCCTCCTGGGAGATACATTCCTGAGGCAATCATTTCGGGGCAAGTACGTCCAAGATTTTTAACCAGTTCATCAATCATGGCGGCGTTCATATCTATAGCCGTGCTGTTCGAGTAGAACTAAGCGCGTGATTTTTCGTTCAACTCGAACACCACCATCTCCACGTCCATCTCAACGTTGTACTTGAACGCTACTTGAGTACTTTTCGGAACGCCGGGGAGGCGATAAACATCCCAGCCACCTGTCATGCCTAGTACCGGGATTCTATAAGGTGCGCCTGATTCCAATGGCGAACCAAACCGGGATCTAACCCAAGCTTGGCTCATCCTCGGCATGAGTTGGTAGGGCAGGCTTCCTTTGTAGATTGACTCCTCGGGGAAGCTCTTCTGCAGGGAGATATACAAAGCCTCAAAGCGCTGAGTGCTGGCCCAGAACTCAAGCTCAATACCTGCCTCAGGCCACATGGCCATGGTATCGACATCCTCGAACATACCTTTTGGAGGTTCGCCGAGAAGATACATCCCGGAGGCAATCATTTGGGGATAGGTGCGGCCAAGGCTTTTAACCAGGTCATCAATCATTGCGGCGTTCATTTCAATACCAGCCTTGTTCCTGATGGAGGTTATGCAGGTCGGTTCGCGCCTTTTCGATCTGCTCGTCGGTGAGGCCTTCTTCTAGCAAGAAGGGCTTGAGGGTATCTAGATTAGTGTCCACCGCCTCACGCAGGTCGGCGGCATCCTTGGACTGCTGGAGCTTTGTGTTTCTGCCGCCATATGTCTCGCTGTACTTTTGGTGCACTTTGCGTGGAATTGCAATGCTTGGAGCCTTTCGCAGGGCGGCGTTTAGCTGTCCCTCGGTTATACGAGGATTATTTGCTTTCAAGAAAACTCTCAACGCCGCTTGCGACGGTATGTGATCAATATCCAACCCATCCTTCGCACTTCTACTGCTCAGATCATTCGCCGGTCCAACCTCCAACGGGTTGACCATGGGCTTGGCGAAGACCAGGTACAACGAGCGAATGCCGCTGTCTGCCGGGAAGGTGATGATGCAGTCTTCGACCTTGAACTCGTCGAGGGGCGCGCCCTGGAGTTGGCTGTCGCCGCCTTCGGCGATGGGGTGGACCATGAGACGGGCCAGTTCGTCGGTCACGCTCGGGTAGGCTGTCGGGGCGGTGATGACCGGGCCGTTGTGCGGTGTCCAGGTGATGGTGAGTGTGCCGAGGTGGGCCTGCATGGCGTTTTTGTCGGCGTTCCAGCGGGCCTTGATCACCGGGACGCGGTCCTGGCCCGATTGGGCGCTGGTGTGGATGCCGTGGATTTGCAGCACGCCCTGGCTGTCGCGGCGGAACTGGAAGCGCACCCGGGTGGTGGCGGCGCGCAGCTCGCGCAGTTGTTCTTCGCTGTAGAAGGAATCGTCGCCGAGCCGGGTCGGGGTCATGGCCAGGAGCAGTACCTGGCCCGCCGGGCCGCCGACGGTCCTGGCCGCGGTGCCGGCCATCTGCAGTGACCAGGCGAAACTCCTGAGGAGCAGCTCGCCGGCGACCCTGCCGAGCCCGACCTCGGTCGCCGAGGATGCCATGAGCATGGTCTTGCCGAAATTGCCCGCGGGCTCGCTGGCGGT
Source organism: Pseudomonas sp. SBT1-2 (assembly GCF_028640875.1). Lineage (NCBI taxonomy): Bacteria > Pseudomonadati > Pseudomonadota > Gammaproteobacteria > Pseudomonadales > Pseudomonadaceae > Pseudomonas > Pseudomonas sp. SBT1-2. The sequence continues at coordinate 246,684 of NZ_JAQZAA010000109.1, forward strand.
GCCGGCCTGGGTGGTGCCCCAAGGGACGCTGCTGATGGACTTGGCGAAGACCAGGTCGGTGCGGGGAACGGGATCGGGCCAGGGGTCTGGCCGAAGGTAGACCGGGTCCGGTTCCGGGGCGGGGCAGACCAGGCCGCCGCTGGCTGTTGCGGCGGAACTGTCGGTGACCAGCACCCAGTCACCGTTTCTGACGGCGGCAAGAATCTCCCGATCGCTGTTGATCGTGTAGTGCTCACGCAGCAGCTCCTCCAAGCCTTCGATGCTCGACCTGTTGCGTTGCAGCGCCATACGCACCCGGGTTTCGGCGTCATGGGCACTTTGCGCATGCCGTGCCTCGGGGGCGGAGCTTTTCAGTAAACGCATGTCGGTAAACGCATCGGCGGCTTCGCTGTCTGGATCAGCCACCCATGCTAGGGGGCCACCCCGGCGCGACGCTTTAGGCCCTTTCTGAAACGCTTGAAAGAAAACTCGCTTGTGGGCCGCGGATAAAACCGGCCGTCCGGAATTGGCGATAAAGCCTGCCGTTCGTCATGGCGCGCCGAGCTGAATTCGACTTTTGCCGAGAATGGATTAATAGCTGTTGTGAGGGCCTTGCCAGGCCCGGCTGGGTTGCCATCCGCCGGAGGTTGCGCCAGATGAACGACTACTTTCTCGACGAAACCCTCGAGGAGCGCCGCCAGCGCCGGGTGGCGCAGGCGCTGAGCTTGAACCCCGACGAAGTGGCGCGCTGGGTCGTGGCCATGGAGGAGGACGGCAGTGGCATGGGGTATGTGATCGAGTTTTCCGCCGCGACGCCGGTCGGGGTGCTGGCCAGGGTGCCGGGGCTGGGCAGCGATCGGCTGATCAATATCGGCCCCATCGACTAGCCGCCATGACCCACGTCCAGCCCCCGCCAGCACTGACCGCCGAGCGTCTGCGGGCATTGCACAGCGAGGGGTTCGTGCTGCTGCCCGGCGTGCTCGACGGGTTGCAAATCCAGCTGCTGCGCTACGCCATCGACGGCCTCAAGCCCCAGCACTGGGACTACAGCGGCTTGCTCGAACACTACAAATGCGTGTTCAACCGCGACCCGCTGTGGCTGCCGTTTCTCGATCTGCCGGGGGTGATCGAGCTGGCCGAGGCGGCGTTGGGCGCCGATTGCCATCTCATCGGCCAGACCGCCTGGCGCTGTCATCCGGGCTTTCAAGGGATGGGGCTGCACCTGGATTACCTGGCGATGCAATTGCCCCGCAGCCTGCTCAGCGATCCGGCATTCGAGCTGCCGATGCAGATCTGTACCTGCCACCTGTACCTCGACGATATCGACCAGGACCTGTGCCCGACCCGCGTGGTGCCGGGCAGTCATCGAGCCGGGCGGCCGCCACGGGCCGGCGAGGAACATTGGCATGGCCGAACGGCCCAGGCCGTGCTGTGCCAGGCCGGCGACGCGCTGATGTTTCGCAGCGAGCTGTGGCATGCCGGCAGCGAGAACAGCAGCGCCGAACGCATCCGCTACCTGCTGCAGGTGCACTATGGCCGGCGCATGGTGGCGCAGAAGTTTTCGCCCTATCTGCACTGGTGTTTCAACCCCGAGGTGCTGGCCGCGGCCTCGGCGCGCCAGCGGCGCCTGCTCGGCGAGCATGAGGAGGCCGAGTACGACTGAGCGAGGCGACTGTCAGCTGTCGGGAAAGGGGATCGACAGCAGCCAGCGACTGAACGCCTGCAACGATGGCAGGTGCTGATAGCGGCTGGGGTAGGCCAGGTAATAGCTGCGACCGCTGTCCACCGGCTCGAACAGCGCCACTAGCTCGCCGCTGTGGATCTCGTCCTGCACCAGGATGCGCGGCACCAGGCCGATGCCGATGCCGGCGACCACCGCCTGGATCAGGTGCGCGGTCAGCTCGAACCCCGGGCCCATGCGCATCGCCCGCGGATGCAGGCCGTTCTGCTCGAACCACTCGGGCCAGGCGTCGGGACGCGACACCACGTTCAGCAGCAACTGTTGCGCCACGTCGCCGACGGACATCGAGCCGTGCTCGGGCAGGGCCTTGGGGCTGGCCACCACCGTGAGCTTTTCCGACAGCAGCCGATGGGCCTCGTAGCCGGGCCAGTGGCCGGTGCCGGCGCAGATGATCGCGTGCATGTCGGCGGTGTCCTTCGACAGGTCGCTGGTGACGATCCGCGAATGGATATGCACCAGGGTGCCCGGATGGCTGGCGTAAAAGTCATGCATGCGCGGCAGCAGCCATTTCGAGCCGAAGGTCGGCAGCACCGCCAGGTGCAGCGGGCCGCCGCCAGCCTTGTGGGCGATGGTCTGCAAGGTGGCGTTGCGGATCCGCGCCAGGGCCGCCGCCAGTTCGTGGTGATACAGGGCGCCGGCGGCGGTCAGCTCGATATGCCGGCCGTCACGGCTGAACAGCGGCACTTCCAGCAGCGACTCCAGGGCCTGGACCTGGCGGCTGACGGCGCTCTGGGTCAGTGCCAGTTCTTCGGCGGCCTTGGTGAAGCTGCCATGCCGCGCCGCGGCCTCGAAGGCCACCAGCACCGACATCGACGGAGTGAGACGTCTGGGGTTCATTCATAAAACTCATGAAAAAAGCACATGAAATACATTTGCCCGCGGGGCAAGGCTTCAGGAAAATAGGCTTTTTCGGCTGGCCGCCGCCCCTCGGGCTGCGTGCAAGCATACGTGTTTTGCATGCACCGCTGCGCCTTTTCTCTGCCTGGAAGCCTTTTTGATGATTGCTCTGCTTGCCCCCGAACGCGACCCGCTGGCCCACTACCAGGCTTTCCTCGACGCCCTGGCCGCCGACGGTTTTCGTGGCGAGATCGCCCGTGACCTGGGCCTGCGCACGGTGCTGGCCACCGACAACTCGATCTACCAGCGGCTGCCACAAGCCGCGGTCTTTCCCCGGGATGTCGCGGACGTCGAGCGGCTGGCCCGGCTGGCGGCGAGCCCGGAACACCGCGCGGTGGTGCTGACCCCTCGTGGCGGCGGCACCGGCACCAACGGTCAGTCGCTGACCGACGGCATCGTGGTCGACCTGTCGCGGCACATGAACCAGATCCTCGAGATCAACGTCGAGGAGCGCTGGGTGCGGGTGCAGAGCGGGGTGGTCAAGGACCAGCTGAACGCCGCCCTCAAGCCCCATGGCCTGTTCTTCGCCCCGGAGCTGTCGACCTCCAACCGCGCCACCGTCGGCGGCATGATCAACACCGACGCCAGCGGGCAGGGCAGCTGCACCTATGGCAAGACCCGCGACCACGTACTGGCGCTGAGCACCGTGCTACTGGGCGGCAGCCGCCTGGACAGCGCGCCCATCGACAACCGGCAATTGACCGACGAGGCGGCGCGGACCGACCGCATCGGCGAGGTCTACCGCTGCGCCCAGGACATCGCCGACCACCAGGCCGAGCTGATCGAGGCGATCTTTCCCAAGCTCAATCGCTGCCTGACCGGTTATGACCTGGCGCACCTGCGCGAGAGTCCGGAGCAATTCAACCTCAACAGCGTGCTCTGCGGTTCCGAAGGCTCCCTGGGCTTTATCGTCGAGGCGCGGCTGAATGTGCTGCCGATTCCCCGGCACTCGATCCTGGTCAACGTGCGCTACGCCGGCTTCATGGATGCGCTGCGCGACGCCAAGGCCTTGATGGCGCTGAAACCGCTGTCGATCGAGACGGTGGATTCCAAGGTGTTGATGCTGGCCATGCAGGACATTGTCTGGCACGGCGTGGCGCGGTATTTCCCCGAGCAGGCGGACACCCCGACCCTGGGCATCAACCTGATCGAGTTCAGCGGCGATGACCAGGAAGAGCTGGAGCAGCGGGTCGACGCCTTTGTCCGGCACCTGCAGCAGGACAGCTCGGTGGTGCGCCTCGGCCATACACTGGCCATCGGCGCCCAGGCGGTCAACCAGGTGTACGCCATGCGCAAGCGCGCGGTCGGCCTGTTGGGCAACGTCCAGGGCGAAGCGCGGCCACAGCCCTTTGTCGAAGACACCGCGGTGCCGCCGGAGAACCTGGCGGACTACATCCTCGAATTCCGCGCGCTGCTCGATGGTTATGGCTTGCAATACGGCATGTTCGGCCATGTCGACGCTGGCGTGCTGCACGTGCGGCCGATCCTCGACATGAAGGACCCGGAACAGGCGGCCTTGATCCGGCCGATCTCCGATGCGGTGGCGGCGCTGACCCACAAGCACGGTGGCCTGCTGTGGGGCGAGCACGGCAAGGGCCTGCGCTCGCAGTACGTGCCGGACTATTTCGGCGAGCTCTATCCGTCGTTGCAGGCGCTGAAGGCCGCGTTCGACCCGTTCAACCAGCTCAACCCCGGCAAGATCGCCACCCCGGCCTCGGTGCCGGAGGCGCGCCTGACCCGGGTCGACGAAGTGGTGCTGCGCGGCGAACTCGATCGCACCATCGACGAGCGCGTCTGGCAGAGCTACGACAGCGCCCTGCATTGCAACGGCAACGGCGCCTGCTACAACTTCGACCCGGACGACGCCATGTGCCCGTCGTGGAAGGCCACTCGCAACCGCATTCATTCGCCCAAGGGCCGCGCCTCGCTGATCCGCGAGTGGCTGCGGCTGCAGGGCGAGCAGGGGGTGGATGTGCTGAACGGCGGTGGCACGCGGCTTTCCAACCTGGCCCGGCGCATCTACAACAGCGCGGCACGGCTGGGCGGGCGCGAGGACTTCTCCCATGAGGTGTACGACGCCATGGCCGGTTGCCTGGCGTGCAAGTCCTGCGCGGGGCAGTGCCCGGTCAAGGTCAATGTGCCGGAGTTCCGCTCGCGCTTCCTCGAGCTGTACCACGGCCGCTACCTGCGCCCGCTGAAGGATTACCTGATCGGCTCCCTGGAGTTCAGCGTGCCTTATCTGGCGCGCCTGCCACGGCTGTACAACGCGCTGATCAGCGCGGCGCCGGTCAGCCGTGCCCTCAAGCACCTGGCGGGCATGGTCGACAGCCCGTTGCTCAGCACCCTGGATTTCCAGGCGGTGTGCCGCCGGCGCAATGTGCGCATGGCCAACGCCGCAGAACTGGCGACGCTGTCCGAAGGGCAGCGCCAGCGCAGCGTGATCCTGGTGCAGGACGCCTTTACCCGGTTCTTCGAGACGCCGCTGGCGGCCGAGTGGCTGGAGCTGATCGAGCGCCTGGGCGTGCAGATCTACCTCGCGCCTTTCGCCGCCAATGGCAAGCCCTTGCAGGTCCAGGGTTTCCTCGGCGCCTTTGCCCGGGCCGCGCGCTACAACGCGCAGTCGCTGCTGAAACTGCAGGCCAGCGGCGTGCCCCTGGTCGGCCTCGACCCGGCGATGACCCTGGTCTACCGCCAGGAATACCGCAAGACCCTGGGTGCGGCTCAGGCGCCCGAGGTGCTGTTGCCGCAGGAATGGCTGGCCCGGGTGCTGCCTGCAGTACCTGGTGAGGCATCGGCTGAAGCGAGCCCGAACACCGAGGCCGAGCCCTATCAGTTCCTTGCGCACTGCACCGAGAAGACCAACGAGCCGGGCAGCATCGGCCTGTGGCAACAGGTGTTCGCGCGCATGGGGTTGAAGTTGCAGGTGCTGGCCAGCGGTTGCTGCGGCATGTCCGGGACCTACGGCCACGAGACCCGCAACCTGGCGACTTCGCAGGTGATCTACCAGCAGTCCTGGCAGCCGCTGGTGGCGCGCCACGGCCAGGGCGGGCGGCTGCTGGCCGATGGTTATTCCTGCCGCAGCCAGGTCAAGCGCCAGGAAGGGCAGGGCCTGCAGCACCCACTCCAGGTCCTGCTGGAACAACTGCGCAAGCGTCCGCTCGAGGCCTGATCAGCTCCACCGTGGCGCGGTTTGCGAGCGCTACGTCGGAATGCCGCCCAGCGCGATCGCAGCCTGCGGCAGCGGCTACAGGAATCGCGTTGTCTGTGTAGCCGCTGCCGAGCCTGCGAGGCTGCGATCGGTTGCGCAGCAACCGCAAACCCTGAATCCCGGATCTCCCTGCCGGCGCCGGTGCCTTCAGTCGCCGCTGTCCATCAACTGCTTGATGCGCAGCCAGTCGTTGCGCGCTTCCAGGTATTTTTCGTTCGCCAACTGTTTGGCTTGGCTGAACAGGGCCAGGCGGTCGTCGTCGACATGGTCGGTGTTAAGCAGCTCATAGGCCTGGACATCCAGGCGGTCGGCTTCGGCAAACAGCCGGGCGTTATTCGCCAGCTCCCGGTTGAATCGTTCTGTCCTGCTCATGGATGCATCGTCCTCCTTAATCCTGCATAGGGCCGGCCACGGCAAAGCACCCGAGCACATGGATATTCATCGCTGTTGCTGTCCTGGCCCAGGGTGCCGCGGCCGCTGGCCGAGATATCGAGACCTTGCCTGGATTTGGAAAGTCGCCTTTTACCCAGGGTTCCATGGGGCTGCCGAGCGGTTGTCGCCAGCCACTTCATTCCGGCGTGCCCTGGATCAGCTCCAGGGCCTCGCTGCGCGACAGCGGCCGTTGCATGCGCTGCGACAGCAGCGCCATGGCCCGCGGGTACTCGCAGGCGACCACCGATTCCACCTGTTCGTTGAAGCACAGCAGGGCGATGAAGCGGTACTGCTCCGGCTCGCCCTCGAAGACGATCTGGTTCCAGCGGCGGGCGTGGCCGAGCACCTCGAAGGTCTGGTCGTAGAAGTAGGTCCAGAAGAATGGCACCACGCTGAAACTCAGCTGTTCGCCGAGCATGTTGCACGCCGCGAGCTGGCCCTGTTGCTGGGCCACGCGCCAGTGTTCGATGCGCTGCGTGCGGCCGTCGCAGGGGAAGCTCACGATGTCGCCGGCGGCCCACAGGCCATCGGCCACCGCCAGGCCGGCATCGGCCTTGAGCGAGCCGTCCTCGGCGCGTTCGAGGCCTGCGACGAAGGTCGTGGCAGGGCTGACGCCGGTGCCGAACAGCACTAGGTCGACGGCAATGCGCTGGTCGTTGTCGAGGACCACCTGTTGCACCTGGCCTTCGCCGACCAGGGCCCGGGCTTCGCAAGCGGCGTAGTAGATCACCCCGTGCTGTTCATGCAGGGCCCGTATGGCGCTGCCGATGCGTTCTCCCAGCTGGCGTTGCAGCGGTACCTGGTGGCGGCCGATCAGGTACACCATCAGCCCGCGTTTGCGCAGCGCCGAGGCGACTTCCAGGCCGATGAAGCCGTCGCCGATGATCGCCACGCGCTTACCGGGCCGGGCCTGTTCCAAGAGGCGCGCGGCATCCTCGCGCGAGCGCAGCATGAACACCCCTGGCAGGTCGGCCCCTTCGATGGCCGGCAGGCGCGGTTCGGCGCCAGTGGCCAGGAGCGCCGCGTCGTAGTCCAGGCGCAGGCCGTCGGCCAAGAGGATCTGCCGCCGCCCTGGGTCGAGGCGCAGGACCTCGGCCTTGAGCACCCGTATATCGGCCTTGCGATAGAACTCCGGCTCGAGCAGGGCGGGAACCTCTTCCGGCGGCATCTCGCCGGCCAGCACGTATTTGCTCAGGGCCGTGCGGTCATAGGCGGGTCGCGCTTCCTTGTCGATCCAGGTCAGGTTCCTGCCGAAGCCCTTGGCCCGCAGGGTCGCCACCGCGGCGGCCCCGGCGGCGCCAGCGCCGATCACCAGCAGCCGGCGCGAGTCGGCCTGCCGTGGCGGGGCGGACTCGGGCATGGGCTGGTCGGCAACCCAGACCCGGTTGTCATGGCGGATGTCGACTTTGTAGCGCTTGAGGCTCGCCAGGGGCGGCGGCTCGCAGACTTGCCCGCTGGCGCAGGCAAAGGCGCCCTTGTGCCAGGGGCAGATCAGTTGCCCCTGATACACCGCGCCCTGTTCCAGCGGCGCCCCGGCGTGTGGGCAATCGGCCTGGTAGGCCTGGACCTGATCGCCGGTGCGAATCAGCAGCACGGCCTCGGCGCCGACCTGGACCCGGGTGCCGCGGTCTTCGGGCAGCTGGTCGAGGCGAGCCACGACATAAAAGGTCATCGCTTTTCTCCTGCGCATTGCGCGCCCTCGGCCATCCTTGCGCGTCACCTTCTCGGGTGCGCGGGGCCGGGTACGGAATCTTCTGCTCGAGGGCGCAACGCGGCCCGGCCTAGTGGCTTCGCACGGCTTTCGTCATGAACGCCGCCAATCGCTGGATTAAGTGTGGACCCTGCAAAGCCCGGCCGATGGGCATGCTCCGATAGCCGGTCATGCTCGGGCCGGCAGGCGCCGGGGTGCTAGACCGTCAGTTCGATCAGGTGGCCTTCGACCCGACCGGCCTCGATGGTCAGATACCCCAGGCTGACCGGCAGCTTGAAGCGCCTCGGCCCGGCGCTGCCCGGGTTGATGTACAGCACTTCGTCCTGCCAGAACAGCCGCGGCTGATGGGAGTGGCCGCTGACCACCACCCGCACGCCCGGCGGCAGGGGCTTCGGCACGTCGGCCAGGACATGGCAGAGCAGCAGCTCGACGCCATCGAGCTGCACGGTGAGGTGATGGGGCAGGGCGTGGGCCCAGGCATGGGGTTGGTCGACATTGCCGAACACCGCGGTCACCGGCGCCAGGTGTCCGAGGGTAGCGAGTATCTGCGGGTCGCCGATATCGCCGGCGTGCAGGATATGCGCGCAGCCCTGCAGCGCCGTCAGCGCGCCGGGACGGAGCAAACCGTGGGTGTCGGAGATCAGGCCTATTTTCATCCGCTGTTGTTCATCCAAGGCTTTTTAACGGGGTTCTGCCGTGGCAAGCATAGCGTGTCGCGCGTGACGATCAGCGGGCCGGACAGGCCGGTGAGAGGGATTGTTCGTGCAAAAGCCGGAGCGTGTCAGGGACAACGCTCCGGCCATGGGCATCAGGCTTTGCGGGTGCCGCCGCCGGAGCCTTGGGCGCCACCTTTCTTGCCGGCGTCAGGGGCTTTTTGCCGATCGGCGGGGACGTTGCCACCCGAGCCCTGGCCACCGGATTTCTTGCCGGCGGGGGAGGGTTTTTGAGTGTCCTTGTTGCCCATGAGTGGGTTTTTTCCGCTGGTAGCCATTTTTTCAATCCTCGGTAGTGAGCGATTTGACACCTCGCAAGATTGGGAAACGAAGCGCAAACGAAAGTTTGAAAAAGTTTCCTGCGGGACGACGAATGGATTGGCCGCGAGGGGACGTATTCATTCCGGACCCGGCCAGCGCGTTCATGCCCATGGCCCGTCAGCTTCGCCGGCGTTTTTTATGGTGCTCGTAGCGGGCGAGCATCGGTTGGGTGCTGAGGCCGTGGGCCAGGATGCTCAGGGCCACCACCGACAGGGTGAGGTTGGCGCTGGCATCGGCCAGCGCCGGGTGGAGGTCGTGGTTGAGGGCATAGAACAGGTAATAGAGGCTGCCGATGCCGCGGATGCCGAACCAGCCCAGCAGCAGGCGCTGGCGACCGTCGAGCAGGCGGCCCCAGGGGATCAGCAATACGCTCAGCGGGCGGATCAGCAGGAACAGCAGGGCGCCGACGGTCAGCGCATGCCAGTCCCAATGGGCGATCAGCACCACGCCGAGCAGGGTCACCAGGAACACTTCCATGGCCCGTTCCACCAGGCCGCCGAAGGCCAGCATGTCGCCGAGCATGATGCCTGCCGCGACCTGGCTTTCCTGCAGGGCCTCGACGTCGCCATGCACCGCCTGCGCCGGATCGACATGCTGGTGGCCGACCACCGGCTGTACCAGGTGTTCGGCCGGCGCCCGGGCATGGTCGCTGGAATGCACCTCGGCCTGGCGCAAACCCAGGGCGGCGGCGAACACCGCGAGAAAGCCGTAGCCCTGGATCAGTTCCGCCACCACGTAGGCCAGGGCGATCAGGGCGAAGGTCAGGTAGTCGTTCGGCGAGACCGTGCTGTCGGCGTACTTGATCCGCTGGTGCAGGGTCAGGTGGCCGAGGCCGCGGCCCATCCAGTAGCCGCTGAGCAGCCCCGCGGGCACCGCCCAGAGCAGGCTGACCACCACCCAGTCGCCGAGCCAGGCGCCGGGGTCGTCGCCCTGGCGGGTCAGCAGCAGGCCGAGGATCACGAAGGGAAACGCCACGCCGTCGTTCAGCCCGGCCTCGCCGGACAGGCCGAAGCGCACCCGGTCGTAGTCCTTGGCGTCGCTGACCTGGACCAGGGTCGCCAGCACCGGGTCGGTCGGGGCGAGGATCGCGCCGATCAGCAGCGACGGCCCCCAGGGCATGTGCAAACCGTAGTGCAGCAGCAGGCCGACCCCGGCGATCGACAGCAGCATCACCGGCCCGGCCAGGCCAAAGGCGATGCGCCAGCTGCGGCTGCTGAGCGGCAGCCTGAGCTTGAGGCCGCTGACGAACAGTGAGAACAGCACCGCCACTTCGGTCAGGTGTTCCATCCAGCCCGCGGCCTGGTGGATGTCCAGTTGCAGCAGGCCGAGGCCGGCGGGACCGATGGCGATCCCCAGCGCCAGGCAGACCACCGAGGTGGTCACGGGCATCCAGCGCAGGTAGGAGGAGGTCAGCGCGAGGATCAGCAGCACCGCGCCCAGGACCGCGACCCAGGCAATGAAGGTCATGCTTGCCTCGGGTCGCGCGCAGCGAGGCTGCCTCGAGTGTGGGCAGGCCCGGCCAGCGGCGCGGCGATCATGAACGGGCTCGGGACGACAGGCATGGACAGATCCTCATGAGCGCGGACGTACAAGGCAGGAACGCTCGCCAGCTCGCAGCAGCGGGCCCTCAAGCTGAAGACGCCCGCCAGGCCCGGACGTTCCGTCGGGGAGCCGTACGGCAGGTGCCGTGGCCATTCGTCCATTGCTTCGCACCCGCGGCCCGCGGCGCTATCGAACAAGGACAGGGCAATATCGCCCGGAGCGATACGGAGGTGCTTATGACTCGCCAGCCCGTTGATCCGCGCGACGATCCGCAGAACGATCGCACGCGTGCCCCCGAACCGCTGGAACCGCAGGACGCCCACGGGTTGCCCGGCTACCCCGGGCGGGCCGCGACCGCGGATGAGAAAAAGCCCGCCAAGGGCCCGGCCAATCGCCCCGAGCCCGAACCGGGCGCCACCGAACCGGGCAACGAAACCCGGAACAGGACAACGAAAAGACCGCTTGAGACCGTGGCTCGCGCCGCGACGGCGCGGCCTTGGCGCCCGGGGCAACCGGGTCAGCCGCCCGAGACTTTCCAGTGCTTGACGTCGTCGGCGAACACCACCTGGCGCACCTCGTGGGCGATGCCGTAGGCCAGCGACTCATGGGCGGCAATGACCTTTTCTTCGGCGGACAGGCATTTGAAGATGTCCAGCTGGGTCGCCGCGTCGGCGGTTTCCAGCTCGTAGATTTTCACGTAGCGCGCCAGGTCGTTGTCCAGGCTGGAGAGGTATTCGCGCAGGCGCTGGTGATCCACCGAACTCTGGCTGAAGTACCAGTTCATCGGGTGGATCAGAAAGCGCGAATGCGGCGTGGTGATGCGTCGGTTGGCGGCGAGAAACATGATAATGCCCATCGACTCGATGTTGCCCGCGTTGATCGCGCACAGCGGCACCGGCAGCGATTTGAGAAAGGTGTAGAGGGTGAAGCCGAAGTTGGTGCTGCCACCGGTGGTGGACAGATTCAGCAGCAGCGAGGTGGCGCCTTGCTCGATGGCTTCCAGGCAACTGTCGCGAAAGCGTTCGGTGGTGCCCTGGTCGATCTGGCAGTGAAAATGCACGATGTGCTCGGTCATCGGACGGCCTCCCAGTCTTGGCCACGGTGCGTGACCTGGCTCTACGATTGAGCCCGGGCGGCGGCGAAAGTTTCGCCGAGCGCATGCCTGGCCAGGAGGCCGGGCGACCGCTCATCCATTGCCTCGCACCCGATGGTCCGGTCCAGTGCCTAACGGAGTAAGGCCCGGATTCACCGGGCCTGCCGTGAGGTGCACCATGAACCCGTCGATGCATGACCCCAGCGAGCCCCGTACGCCTGAACCCGACCCACTGCAACCCGCCCGCCGGCACGACCCGGTGATCGACCCCAACGTCAACGGCGATGCTGAACGCGATAAGCGGCGTGACGATGACAGGGAGCGGCCGATGGACCCCGACCTGCCGGCACCGAACGAGCCGACGCCACTGTCCGATGACCGCCGCTGAGACGTTGCGCAGACCGAGGCAGAACAGGAGATCGACTGTAGGAGCGAGCTTGCTCGCGATGGACGTAAGAACGCCGCGTTTATCCAGGCAACACGCGGAATCGTTCACGACCATCGCGAGCAAGCTCGCTCCTACAGTGGGAAGGGGGAGGATCAGTTGCGGTCCAGCCACACCGTCTGCGCGTTGCAGAATTCGCGGACGCCGAAGTGCGACAGCTCGCGGCCGAAGCCGCTTTTCTTCACGCCGCCGAAGGTCACCCGTGGATCGCTGGCGCAATAGCCGTTGATGAACACGCCGCCGGTTTCCAGCTCGGCGGTCAGGCGCTCGGCCAGGGCCAGGTCCTGGGTATAGATGGTCGAGGCCAGGCCGAACTCGCTGTCGTTGGCCAGTTCCAGGGCGTGTTGCGCATCCCGGGCGGTAATGATCGAGGCCACCGGGCCGAACAGCTCCTGCGTGAACGAGGTCATCCGGTCGGTGACACCAGCCAGCACCGTAGGCTGATAGAAGTTGCCCGGGCCCTCGGCCTTGGCGCCGCCCAGCAGCAGGGTCGCGCCTTCGCTCAAGGTGGCCTGCACCTGCTCGTCCAGCTCGTCGCGCAGGTCGAAACGCGCCATCGGGCCGATATAGGTGTCATTGGCCAGCGGATCGCCCACCTGCAACTGGCGAGTGGCGGCGACGAACTTCTCGGTAAAGGCTTCGACCACCCCTTGCTCGACGATCAGGCGCTTGGCGGCGGCGCAGACCTGCCCGGTGTTCTGGTAGCGGCCAATGACCGCGGCTTGCACGGCGGCATCCAGGTCGGCGTCGTTGAGCACGATAAAGGGGTCGGAACCGCCCAGTTCGAGCACGCATTTCTTCAGGGCCGCGCCGGCCTGGGCGCCGATGGCGATGCCGGCGCGCACGCTGCCGGTAAGGGTCACGGCGGCGATCCGGGGGTCGGCGATGGCCCGGGAGACGCCGTCCGGGGTGACGTTGATCACCTCGAACACGCCTTGCGGGAAACCGGCGCGCTGGAAGGCTTCCAGCAGCAGGTAGGCGCTGCCCATGACGTTCGGCGCATGCTTGAGCACATAGGTGTTGCCGGCGATCAGCGCCGGCACCGCGCCGCGCAGCACCTGCCAGATCGGGAAGTTCCACGGCATCACCGCGAGGATCGGGCCCAGCGGCCGGTATTCGATGCGCGCCTTGCCGCTCGGCACCGGGGCCGGCTCGGGGGCGAGCATCGCCGGGCCTTCGGCGGCGTACCACTCGCAGAGCTGCGCGCACTTCTCGATCTCGCCGCGGGCCTGGGCAATCGGCTTGCCCATTTCCAGGGTGATGCTGCGGGCCAGGTTCTCGCCGTTGTCGCGCAGGGCCTTGGCCAGGGCGAGCAGCAGGGTCGAGCGCTGTTCCAGGCTGCTGCGGCGCCATTGGGCGGCGGCAGTGGCGGCGCGGGCGAGGGCGGCGTCCAGCGCCTCGGCGGATTCATAGCGGTAATGAGCGATCTGCTCGCCCGTGGCGGGGTTGATCGAAAGGGCGTGGGTCTGGCTGGAAACCGTGGTCATGGCAGCGTCCTGTGGGCTGAGGAATGGCTGCAGGTTAGGCTGGTACAGGGCTTATGAAAACTGAATAATAAAGAGCACATCTTTCACGCTTGGAGAATGAAATGGATCTGGTGCAGCTGGAAATCTTCAAGGCGGTGGCCGAGCAAGGCAGCATCAGTGCGGCGGCGCAACTCATCCACCGGGTGCCTTCCAACCTGACCACGCGGATCAAGCAGCTGGAGCAGGACCTGGGCGTGGAGCTGTTTATCCGCGAGAAAAGCCGCCTGCGCCTGTCGCCGGCCGGCTGGAGTTTCCTCGACTACGCCCGGCGGATTCTCGACCTGGTGCAGGAAGCGCGGCTGACGGTGGCCGGGGAAGAACCCCAGGGACCGTTTTCCCTGGGCTCCCTGGAGAGCACGGCGGCGGTGCGGATTCCGGCATTGCTGGCGGCCTACAACCAGAAGCACGTCAAGGTCGAGCTGGACCTGTCCACCGGCCCCTCCGGGACCATGATCGATGGCGTGCTGTCCGGGCGCCTGACGGCGGCCTTCGTCGATGGCCCGGTGCTGCACCCGAGCCTGGAAGGGGTGCCGGTGTTCGACGAGGAAATGGTCATCATCGCGCCGCTGGGGCATGCGCCCATCACCCGCGGGCGCGACGTCAACGGCGAGAGCATCTACGCCTTTCGCGCCAATTGCTCGTACCGCCATCACTTCGAGCGCTGGTTCAGCGAGGATGCCGCGGTACCCGGCAAGATCCACGAGATGGAGTCCTACCACGGCATGCTGGCCTGCGTCAGTGCCGGCGCCGGCCTGGCGCTGATGCCGCGCAGCATGCTCGAAAGCATGCCGGGCTGCGGCACGGTGAGCATCTGGCAGCTGGCGCAGCCGTTCCGTTTCCTGCAGACCTGGCTGATCTGGCGCCGCGGCACGGTCTCGCGCAGCCTGACCCACTTCGTGCGCTTGCTGGGGGAGAGGCAGCTACAAGCTACAAGCTGCAAGCCGCAAGCTTAGAGCTTGCAGCTTGTAGCTTGCAGCTCCTCACGAGGTTGGTACGGTCTGGTTGCGTCCCGCGCGCTTGGCCATGTACAGCGCCGAATCGGCCTGCATCAACAGGCTCTTGAAGTCGGAGGAGGCGGGCACGCAGGTGTAGACGCCGAGGCTGATGGTGACGACGCCGCCGGGGTTGTCGACATGCTCGATCGCCAGTTCCTGTACCGCCAGGCGGATGCTCTCGGCCAGCACGTAGGCACCGCCAGGTTCGGTGTCCGGCAGCAGGATCGCGAACTCTTCGCCGCCGTAGCGCACCGCCAGGTCCGAGGGCCGGCGTACGTGTTGGCTGATGGCCCGGCTGACGGCGCAGATGCAATGGTCGCCCGCCACATGGCCATAGCGGTCGTTGAAGCTCTTGAAATGGTCGATGTCGAGCATGATCAGGCTGATCGACGAGCGCTGCCGGGCCGCCCGCCGCCACTCCAGTTCCAGGTTGCGCTCCAGGTGGCGGCGGTTGGCCAGGCCGGTCAGGCCGTCCTGCAACACCAGGGTCTCCAGCACCGGGCGGGCTTTCTTCAAGTGCTTTTCCACCAACAGGCCCTTGCGCACCTGCTTGAACAGCAGGATGCCGATCAGCAGGTTGATCGCCAGCACCACGGCGATCATGGCGGTCAGCTTGTAGGTGTCGGCGCGCCAGCTGCTGAGAATGGACTCCTGGGAATTGGCCGCCGCCACCACCAGCGGGTACTTGTACAGCACCCGGTAGCCGAACAGGCGGTCGACGCCGTCGATGATCGACTTGACCATCACCGTGTCGGCGGGGGCACGGGGTATATGCACGGAGAAGATTTCGCCCCGGGCCAGGGACGCACCGATGAGCTTCTCGTCGAACGGCCGCCTGGCGATGATCGTGCCCTGGGGCAGGGCGAGAAAGATCGCGCCCTTGTCGTCGATGTTGAAGCGATCGAAGAAGGTGTCGAAGTAGTCCATCTTGATGGTCGCCAGCACCACGCCCTTGAAGTTGCCCTGGGCGTCGTTGACCCGGCGCGAGAACGGGATCACCCAGTCGCCCGTGGTCTTGCTGCGCACGGCCGCTCCGACCCTGGGGGACAGGGTTACATTCTCGCGGTGGAACTTGAAGTAGTCGCGGTCCGAGTTGTTCGCCTTTGGCGGCCTGTAGTCGAACGAGGTGAGCACCCAGTTGCCTTCCCGGTCATAGAAGAACAGGCCGTGCAACTGCTCGGTGGTGAACACGCGCTTTTTCATCAGCTTCTGGGTTTTTTCCAGGGCCTGGGGCGACAGGTCGTCGATGCGCTCGATCAGCTCTTCGAGGATCAGGTTGGCTTCATCGAAGGTATCGGTCGCCTGTTGGGCCATGGACAAGGCCAGGTTGCCGGAGACCAGCCGGGCTTGCGCCAGTTCATGGGCCTTGCTGTTGACGACCTGGATGCCATAGATGCCGAGGATCGAAACCGCGACCACCATCAGGAAGGCGATGGTGACCGCCAGTACGGGAAGTCGTTTCGACTCCAGGGCAACGTCCTCGGTGCTGCTGTCGGGGTTTGCGTCCACAATGTTCCTTATCGTGCCTGGAGTGAAACAGGGCTGTCGTCAGGATCCTCGATGACAGCGGTCGTTCGGGTTGAAAAAAGTCGCCAGAATCCAGTCACGATAGCCCAGGACTCAAGGGTTCGCGGCCGGTGGTTCGCCCGTCGCCTTGTCCTGGCTGTCGCTGATCAGCATCAGGTTCTGTGGCGACGACAGGGCGATGCCCACTTCGCGCAAGCGCCCGAGGATGGTGAACAGCAGGTCGCTGCGGGCGCCGGACACCGAGCGCGGGCTACCGACGTAGCCGCTGACGCTGATGATCAGGCCGTTGCTGGTCAGGTCCTTGAACGACACCGAGGTCGCCGGCGCCTTGAGGATCGCCTCATGTTCGGCATAGGCCTGCAACAACAGCTCGCGCACCTGCAGCACATCGGTTTCCAGGGGCAGGGTCAGGGTGATACCGACCACGCCCAGGGCGTTGTCCATGGTCACGTTGCGTACGTTCTGCGAGATGAACTGCGAGTTCGGCACGATCACCGTGGAGCGGTCGGACATCTGGATTTCCGTGGCGCGCACATTGATCCGCCGGATATCGCCCTCGACCCCGGCCAGGCTGACCCAGTCGCCGACCTTGACCGGCCGCTCGGTGAGCAGGATCAGCCCGGAAATGAAGTTCTGCACGATGGCCTGCAGGCCGAAACCGATACCCACCGACAGGGCGCTGACCACCCAGGTCAGGTTGGTCAGGTTGATCCGCAGGGTCGACATCACCACGATCGCCAGCAGGACAAAACCGATGTAGCCGACCAGGGTCACCAGCGAGGCGCGCATGCCGGCGTCCATGTTGGTTTCCGGCAGCAGTCGCTCGCTCAGCCAGCGCTTGAGCACCCGCACGGCGAACATGCCGCCGACCAGGAACGCCGCCGCCAGCAGCAGGTCCTGGGGCACGATGTTGAGGTTGCCCAGGGATTTGCCGCTGACATCCAGCTGGGTAAAGCCCTCCAGCAGTTCCCCCGGGCTCGACCCGGACGGCATGAAGGCCAGCAGCGCCGCGGTGAACAGCAGCAGGGTCCGGCCGATGCCGGCCAACACGGTGGTGGCCTGGGCCTGGTGGCGCGGCGACAGGCCCAGGGCCGCCGCCAGCGCCAGGCCGCCGGGCTGCTTGGGCGACAGCAGGGTTTCGCAGAGGTCGCCAAAGCAGGCGATCAGCAGGTAGGCGCTGGTGGTCACCACGCTGATCCACAGCAGCTTGACGGTGAGGAAGTACGCCAGGCTCAGGTAGCCGCTGAGCAGCGACAGCAGGATCACCGCCACCCACACCGCCACCACGAAGGGCAGCAGCCCGGCGATGCCGTCGGGGCGCTCCAGCTCGAAGCGCCGGCGGGTGCGGCGATGGCGCAGCAGGGCGAAGAAAAAGATCAGCGCGGTAACCAGCGCCGTCAGGCCGTTGACCGCCACGGTCAGGGCCAGGCTGCTGGCGATCACGCTGTTGATCCGTTCCTCGCCGGCGGTGAGCAGCAGGGCCAGCGCCAGGATCAGCGGGAACGGCCCCAGGGCCGTGGCGATCTGGTCGGGAATCGGCGGCAGGCGCCAGGACGGGCGCGACAGCATCAACATGGCCCGGCCGAGGCCGACGATAAAGGAGCAGAAAATCAGCAGGGTCAGCCACTGGCCGATCAGGTTGAGCACATCGGCGCTCAGCGTCGCGCTGTTGACCAGGCCCCAGCGCAACAGCGAGGCGGCGGCGTTGATGGTGACGATGGTCGCCAGCCCGACCGTCAGCGCCAGGGCGCTGCGGCGCAGGCGGCCTTCGGGCAGCCAGCGGATCATCGACCAGATCGCCAGGCGTTCCAGCAGGCGCCGGCCGACCACCCAGATCAGCGCCGCGATGACCAGCGTGGTGATGAACAGCCCGCGATTGCCGGGGGCCAGCGCGGTCTCGAACGCGGTCCAGACGTCGTCGGAAAGACGGTTCAGGCGCCCGAGGTCATCCTCGGTCGGGCGGATCAGCGTGGACCAGAAGGCCGGGCTGAGCGGGCTCGCCGAGCGGGTGCTGATCTGCGAATTGAACAGGCTGCGTCGCAGGTTGATGATCTGCGCGGCAAGGTCGCGGCCGGACTGGCTGAGCAGATTGGCCTGGCGTTCTTCGTCGAGCAGGGTGTCTTTCTGCGCGCTCAGCACCTGGCGCTGGCTGGTCAGGCTGGGCGCTTCGTCGGGCAGCGGCGGGCCCAGGACCTTGAGCTGGTCGTCCAGGCGCTCGATGTCGGTGGCGCGCAGGGCGATCAGGCTGTCGGCCTGCTTCTGCACCTGCAGCGCGGCCTGGCGCAGGTCTGACAGCAGGTCGTCGTTGCCGCTCGCCGACACGCTCTGGCGGATCAGTTCGAGCCGGTCGTTGAGCTGCTCGAGATCTGCGCCCTCGGCCAGCAACGGCAGCTGGTTGCGGGCGACACTCTGCGGCCCGGGCGCCGGGGCCGCGAAGGCCGGCAGCGCAATACACAGCAACAGGGCCAACAGCCCCATCCCCCAGCGGTTCTGTCTCACTCGCCGCATCTGTCATGTCCTCTTTTGCTGTTCACCAGCCCTGACGAGCATAGACCGCGCCATCCCGGCATAAATTCCCCGGTGGGCGGCCTGCTGCCCTGGCGATCAGGGTGGCGCAGCATGCCGGTTTACGCGGCGTTGGAGAACGGGGTGGCGGTGAAAAAATACACTGAGAGGAGCTGCTTGCTCAGCGCCGACCCCCGCGATAAGCCCCCGGCGGCAGTCCGGTCCATTGTTTGAACGCGCGCTGGAAGGCGCTGGGTTCCGAGTAGCCGAGGCGTTCCGCCAGCTCGGCGACACTCACCGAGCCGCGCGCCAGCAGGGTGCAGGCCAGGTCGCGGCGCAATTCGTCGCGCACGCCGAGGAAGGTCACGCCCAGGGCGGCCAGGCGGCGGGCCAGGGTCTGGCGGGAAATGCCCAGGGCCTTGGCCGCCTGGATTTCCGACAGCCCGGCAAAGGGTTCGGCGGCGCACAGCAAGGCACGCAGGTGGGCTTCGAAAGTGGCCAGCGGGCCGGGGGCGATCACCGCCGGCAGCAGTTGGCGAGCGAAGCGCGCAACTTCCGCCGGCCGGCGCATCAGCGGTGCTTGCAGGTTCACGGCGGGCAGCTCCAGCCATGCGCCCGCGCCAAAGGCGGGTTGGCGCCCGAACAGAAAACGGGTTTGCGCGGTGAAGCCGGTGAGCTGTCGGGGCAGGACGATCCGCCGCAGCGGCAGGGTTTCGCCGGCGAGCCAGCTCCCGGTATGCCAGAGCGACAACAGCAGCATATGCGGCCACAGCACCGAATCGGTCTGGGCCCCGGGCCGGGGCGTCAGCCGCAGGCGGGCGATCTTGCCTTCGGTTTCCAGGCGCCAGGGCGCGGAACCATCGAACAGTTTGTAGAAGCGCGCGGCTTCGTCGAAGGCATCGGCCAGGGTCGGCAGGTGCACCAGCAGGCGCAGCAATTGCTCGAAGCTGCCCAGGGGCACCGGGCGGGTGAAAAAACCGAAGGCTTCGTCGGCGCCGAGGCCAACGCTCAGGCGGCTCAAGGCGCGGTAGTTGAGTGGCGCGACACGATAGCCGTCGCGCAGGGCTTCTATCGGCAAGTCGCAGCGCTCCAGCAGCGCCGCGCGTGCGCTGGCATCGAGGTGCAGCTGCCCCAGCATCTCGCGCACAAAACGCGCGGGAATGGTCGGGGCGACGATCCAGTGCGGGTAGGGGCGGGTCATGTCAGTTGAGACAAAGCGTCATTGGCGGCCACTCCGGCGTCCTGCAGATTGATGCGACTCACTCCCAGGAGCCAATCGATGACAACCACAACCTTGCCCGAGCGGCACGACTACATGAGCAGCGGATGC
The DNA here is from genome assembly GCF_028640875.1 of Pseudomonas sp. SBT1-2. Classification (NCBI taxonomy): domain Bacteria; kingdom Pseudomonadati; phylum Pseudomonadota; class Gammaproteobacteria; order Pseudomonadales; family Pseudomonadaceae; genus Pseudomonas; species Pseudomonas sp. SBT1-2. The sequence continues at coordinate 266,649 of NZ_JAQZAA010000109.1, forward strand.
GCCAGGACCTATCGATCGACCGCCGGTACCCAGCCCGCCGTGCCCGCCGCGCAGCTCGATGAACTGATGGGCCAGCTGCAGCGCGACGGTTTCGTGGTGCTCGAACGGCTGTTCGATGACCAGCAGGTTAGCCGCATGCGCGAGGACCTGCTCGGCCGTTTTTCCCATACCGGGCGCAACTCGTTCGAGGGCGCGCGTACCCAGCGGTTGTATGCGGTGATTGCGAAAACCCGGGTCTGCGATGCGCTGGTGGAGCATCCGCTGATCCTCGGCCTGCTGGACCGGCTCCTCGCGCCCAACTACCTGCTGTCCCAACTGCAGGCGATCAATATCCTGCCGGGCGAGTGTGCCCAGCACCTGCATTACGACGATGCCTTTTACCCCATGGCGCGCCCACGGCCGCCCTATGGCGCGGCGACGATCATGGCCCTCGACGACTTCACCGGCGACAACGGCGCCACCGTGGTGATTCCCGGCAGCCATCTCTGGGACGGGCGCCTGCCCACCGCCGCCGAACAGGCCGCCGTGCTGCCGGTGGTCATGCCCAAGGGCTCGGTGGTGTTGTTCCTCGGCACCCTCTGGCATGGCGGCGGCGCCAACACCACCGACGCGCCACGCCTGGCGCTGACGGCGCAGTACTGCGAACCCTGGGCGCGCCAGCAGGAGAACTTCATCCTGTCGACCCCGCGCCACGTCGCCCGGCAGTGCAGTGAACATATCCAGCGCATGCTGGGGTACTCGATCCACGCGCCGTTCATGGGCATGGTCAATGGCATGCACCCCAAGCGCATGCTCGAAGAGCCCCAGGAGCGCTGAGCACAAACCAGGCGGGCGGCGAGGGGGCGGCACTGATGGCGGGCGCGGCGCCCCCTCCACGATCAGTGGACCTCGCCGCTGCTGACGAGCTCAGTTGCGGTCCGCGACCTTCCTTTCTATCTCGGCGATTTTCCTGGCGATGTCCTCGGCTTCCTGCTCGTTGCCTTTCGCAGGGTCTGGCGTGTCGTCATCGAGGTCATGGCGCTGCTCCTCCTCGTCGCGAGGATCCGCTGGCTCGGGGTGTTCTTCGCAGAAAGCCTCATGGCCGCGCTCGACGGAATGCCATACAGGGTCGTCCTGCCAGGGCGTCAGGCAGCCATAACGCCGGCGCGCTTCACGCGCCAGCTGCGGGTCGGTGCTATCGAGGTAGGCCAGTACTTCGCCGATGGAATTGCGCAAGCTATAGACATCGAGCCCGCGAAACTCGATGCGCTGGTCCGCGGGCAGGGTCCGGTTGTAGCGGTGCAGCCAACGGGTGAAGTCGCACACCTCGACGTTGCGCCACATCCAGCTCGGAAAGCGGCTGAATGACTGGCTGCCACGACGGTGTGCACGATCAGGCTGGCACAGGCTCATCCAGGCCATAAGAGGTTTGAACGCGGATTTTTCCGGTCTGTACCGCGCAGAGGACGAATGCGCGGGAAAACCCGGGGCCGACGGCTACCAGCCCACCGGGTAAATACCGGCCGTGGCCGCTCGGCCACAGCCGTCTGGGGCCAGGATATCAATGGGCCTTGGCCACGCCCTGGAGCACGGTGCTGTTGGCATCGCGATCGTGGGCCTTGACGATATTGCCCAGGGACACCACGCCCACCAGGCGTTTCTGCCGATTGACCACCGGCAGGCGCCGCAGCTGGATATCGGCCATGTTGCGGGCCACTTCGTCGACCTCCTGGTCGTCGAAGCAATAGCGGATGTCGCTGCTCATCACGCTGCTGATCGGCATATCGCAGCTTTGGCCCTTGGCCACGGCACGAATGACGATGTCACGGTCGGTGATCATGCCGACCAGCCGGTCCTCGTTGTTCACCAGGATGGCGCCGCTGTCGATGCTGGCCATCATGTTGGCGACTTCCCGCAGCGTCTGCTCGGGACGTGCGGTCTGTACGTTACGGGTCATGACTTCAGAGATCTTCATCAGGGTTCTCCTCGAAGGGCCGGGCCTTGCGGCCAGGCATGAAAGGCAAGGGCAGACGCCCTTGCGCGCTGGGTCCGGCAATGCTGTCGCTCGAATGTCGCTCGCAATGGCAGCAAGCATTAATTGGGAGTGTCGATTTTTTTAAAAAGTTGAAATTTGTTCGACGGCGCACGACGAGTGGCTAGCCGCTTATGAGCGGGCCATCGAAGAAGCGGTGGGGCAAAGGGTCGCCACACCTCTGGACGATGGCGAAGCTATTTTGGAGGACCAGCTATTACCCGTCCGGGGTGTGGCTCATAAGCTGGGTTCGTTGATCAGAGGCCGATTGTTCAAGGCCTGGTCAGCGTTTCTGAACCTGGAAGAGAAGCCTACGAAATGAAAAGACTGCACAAGAAAATCGCCCTGGTCACCGGCTCGTCCAAGGGCATCGGCGCGGCCATTGCCAAGCAACTGGCCAAGGACGGCGCCACGGTGATCGTCAACTACAGCCGCGGTCGCGAGGAGGCCGACCGGGTGGTCGAAGAGATCCTGCAGGCGGGCGGCCGCGCCCATGCCGTCCAGGCGGATGTTGGCAATGCCCTGGAAGTGAAGGCGCTGTTCAAGGCCATCGTCCATGAGCACGGCCATCTCGATATCCTGGTGAACAACGCCGGCGTCTACTCCACCGCGGCCCTGGCCGAGATCGAAGAACAGGAGTTCCACCGCCAGTTCAACCTCAATGTCCTGGGCCTGATCCAGTGCACCCGCGAAGCGGTCGGCGTGTTCAACCCCGAGGGCGGCAGCATCGTCAATATCAGCTCCAGCGTCACCTCGTTCACCCCGGCCAACTCGACGGTCTACACCGCCTCCAAAGGCGCGGTGGACGCCATCACCCGGACCCTGGCCAACGAACTGGGGCCAAAGAACATCCGCGTCAACTCGGTCAACCCGGGGCTGGTGGTCACTGAGGGCGTGCATGCCAGCGGCTTCTTCGAAGACGCCTTCCGCCAGAAGATCGAAGCCATCACGCCCCTGGGACGTATCGGCAAACCCGAGGATATCGCCCCCGCGGTGGCGTTCCTCGCGTCCAGTGACGCCGGATGGATCACCGGCGAGATCCTGGTGATCGGCGGCGGTCTGCACTAAACCTTGAAGGCAGCCTTGAAGGCAGCCTTGAAGGCGGCCTTGACGTCAGCCTCGACCTAAGCCTCGACGGCGGCCGCCTGCTCGCGCTGGTACTGGCGTGGCGAGTGCGACATGACTCGCTTGAAGGCGGTGCTGAAGGCGCTCTCCGATTCATAGCCCAGGGAAAAGGCGATGGACGCCACCGAGTCGCCGGAGTTTCTCAGGCGATCGCCGGCCAGCAGCATGCGCCAGTGGGTCAGGTATTCCATTGGCGCGGCGCCGACTATCTGCTTGAAGCGCAGGGCGAAGGCCGAGCGCGACATGGCCGCCAGCCGCGCCAGTTCCTCGACTGTCCAGCGTCGCGCCGGGTTGGCGTGCAGGGCGCTCAGGGCGACGCTGAGGTTGCGGTCCGCCAGGCCGAAGAACCAGCCCATGCCCTCGCTGGCCAGGCTGCTAGGTTCCAGGGCCGCCAGGTGAGCCCGCAGCACCTCGACCAGCATGATGTGCGCCAGGTGCTCGTTCATCAGCGAGCGGCCGGGGCGCTGTTGTTGCAGCTCGGCGGTAAAGCGATCCAGCGCCCAGCGCAGGATCGACGCCTGGGGCGAGTTGCCCTGCACATGCACCAGCGAGGGCAGGGCGCTGAGCAGGAACTGGGTGGGGACGCCGCTGAAATCGAAGCGCCCGCCGACCAGTTGCACATCGTCGCCGCCGTAATCGAGGGTGATTTCGTCCGGGGCCGGGGTTTGAAACAGCCCTTCGGAATCCATGGCCGGCAGCCCCAGGTCGCTGGACAAGGTAAAGGGCACACCGCGAGTCATCAGGAAGCAGTCGCCTTGCTGGAGGCGTTGCGGCGTCGGCTCGCCACTGACCTTCACCCAGCAACTGCCCTTGACCACGGCCGTGAACTTGATGCCGGCCCGGCTGGGAAAGTCGAAGGCCCAGTCGCCGCCCAGCTTCAAGGCCGCCGAATGGTAGTTACGGATTCTCAGCAGCGAAAGGACACCGGAAAGCGGATCCATGGGGGCACCTTTTCTGGACGATTGGCAAAATTAAGCCGACTTTAGCATGCCGATAGTCCTGGAATGGGGCTGCCAGGAGGAAATCCTCGGTCCTGGGTTGTCGCTGATTATCATTGCCCGTGGCCCTCAAGGAACACGTCGCTGATCACCCCGAACACGGTGCTCTTCAGGGCATTATCCAGTTCCACCCAGGCCAGGCCGGTGGTCGCCTGGTAGTCCCCGAGTTCCAGGGGGCGGGCGACCACGTTGGCGGGTAACGCGCGCCCGGCGTGGGCGGGCAGCAAGCCAATGCCGAGCCCGGCGGACACCAGGGCGAGCATGGTGGTGAACTCGCCCAGTTCCGCGGCGACTTCCAGTTGCGCGCCCTGGCGGTTCAGCTCTTGCATCAGTTGATCGTGAAAGCCCGGGGCGTAGCGCCTGGCCAGGATCAACACCGGCAGTCGCGCCAGCGCCGCCGGTTGCAGGGTTGCACTCCAGGCCAACGGATGATCGTCGGGGAGCGCAACCATGAAACTCTCCCGCAGCACCTCCCGGGTCTGGATGCCGGGAATGATCGCCGGCAGGCGCATCAGGCCGAAATCCAGCTGGCCGTTTTTCAACGCCGCGGCCTGGTCCGGCCCCGGCATGTCCTTGAGTTCCAGCTCGATGCGCGGGAAACGCTCATGCAGGGCGCGGATCAGCGCCGGCAGGAACTCCGGCAGTACCGAAGACACGAAGCCCAGGCGCACCCGGCCGATCTCCCCACGTCCCGAAGCCCTGGCCACGTCCATCGCATGGGCCGCCTGGTGCAGGGTCGCGCGGGCCTCGGGCAGGAAGATCGCTCCGACCTCGGTCAGCGCCACGGCGTGGTGGTTGCGTTCGAACAGGCGCACGCCCAATTCCTCCTCCAGCAGCTTGATCTGCATGCTCAAGGCCGGCTGGACGATAGCCAGCCGTTGCGCCGCGCGGCCGAAATGCAGCTCCTGGGCCAGGGTTACGAACGAGCGCAGGTGTTTGATTTCCATCGACCGACTCCAGGGTTGAAAACGCTTCGAGATGGTAATCACGAAGATTGATTACCAGATCAGCAATGACGATTGGACAGTGCCCGCCAGCTGCGCTGAAGTGCCCGCAAGGCCCATTCCAAAAACAGCGGCCGTCTCGCGGAGGAAAGCATGTCATTCAATCCCGGTAGTTTCCAGCTGGATGGGAGAAGGGCCCTGGTCACCGGTTCAGGCAAGGGCATTGGCCTGGAACTGGCTCGGGGCCTGGGCGCCGCCGGCGCCAAGGTGGTGATCAACGATCGTAATAGGGACAAGGCACAGGCCGTTGCCCGGCAGTTGCGCGACGAGGGCATCGGCGCGGAGATCGCGGTGTTCGACGTCACCGATCGCGCCGGGCTGTTCGAGGCCATCGACACCTTCGAGACGCGGGTCGGCGCTATCGACATCCTGGTGAACAACGCCGGCATCCAGCGCCGCGCACCGCTGGAGGATTTCGCCGCCGACGACTGGCATGCCCTGATGCGGGTCAACCTGGACGGGGTGTTCCATGTGTCCCAGGCCGTGGCGCGGCACATGATCGGCCGGCGCCGCGGCAAGATCATCAACATCTGCTCGGTGCAGAGCCAGCTGGCCCGGCCGAGCATCGCCCCCTACGCGGCGTCCAAGGGCGCGGTGAAGATGCTTACCCAAGGCATGTGCGCCGAATGGGCGCGCCATGGCATCCAGGCCAACGGCCTGGCCCCGGGCTATTTCGCGACCGAGATGAACCGGGCGCTGATCGACGATCAGGCGTTTTCCCAATGGCTGTGCAAACGCACGCCGGCGGGGCGCTGGGGGCGGGTCGAGGAGCTGTGCGGCAGCGCGGTGTTCCTCGCCTCGGCGGCCTCGGACTTCATCAATGGCCAGACGATCTTTGTCGACGGAGGACTGACCAGCGTCGTTTGAGCCCAGTACCCGGACCTGAAAAACAACAACAAACAGGAGACACCCATGAGCCCTCTCGAAGAACCGGCACTGCCGCCGCATACCCGCGACCCGGCGCGACATCCGTCAACGACCGCCACGGCCTTCGCGCCCAAGCGCTGGCTGTACCTGATCCCGCTGATCTTCATCACCTACAGCCTGGCGTATCTGGACCGGGCCAACTATGGCTTCGCCAGCGCGGCGGGCATCGAGCAGGACCTGGGCATCAGCAAGAGCACCTCGTCACTGATCGGCGCCTTGTTCTTCCTTGGCTACTTTTTCTTCCAGGTGCCCGGCGCCATCTACGCGCAACGCTACAGCGTGCGCAAACTGGTGTTCTGCAGCCTGATCCTGTGGGGCTTGTGTGCGATGGCCACCGGCCTGGTGACCAATATCCCGATGCTGATGGTGATCAGGGTGTCGCTGGGCATAGTCGAGGCTGCGGTGATGCCGGCGATGCTGATCTTCATCAGCAACTGGTTCACCCGCCAGGAGCGCTCGCGAGCCAATACCTTCCTGGTGCTGGGCAACCCGATCACGGTGCTGTGGATGTCGGTGGTCTCGGGCTACCTGATTCATGCCTGGGGCTGGCGCGAGATGTTTGTCATCGAAGGCGCGCCGGCGGTGTTGTGGGCGTTTGTCTGGTGGCGCCTGGCACGGGACAAGCCCGAGCAGGTCGACTGGCTGAGCCGGCAGGAAAAAAACCGCTTGGCCGCCACCCTTGCCGAGGAACAGCAGGGCCTCAAGGCGGTGCGCAACTATCGCCAGGCCTTCACCAGCCCGGTGGTGATCCAGCTCTGTGCCGTGCATGCCTTATGGAGCATCGGCGTCTACGGTTTCATCATGTGGCTGCCGACCATCATCAAGCAGGCGGCTGCCACGGATATCGTCACGGTCGGCTGGCTGAGCGCGGTGCCTTATGTGGCTGCCGTCGCCGCCATGCTCGTGGTGTCCTGGGTATCGGACCGCTCCGGGCGGCGCCAATCGCTGGTCTGGCCGCTGCTCGGGTTGGGCGCGCTGGCGTTCTTCTGCTCGTACTTGCTGGGGCCTTCGCACTTCTGGCTGTCGTTCGCCTTGCTGACCGTCGCCGGCGCCGCGCTCTACGCGCCCTATGGACCGTTTTTCGCACTGATCCCGGAAGTGCTCCCGGCCAATGTGTTCGGCGGAGCGATTGGCCTGATCAACGCCTGCGGCGCGCTGGGCGCCTTCGTCGGTTCGTGGATCGTCGGCTACCTGATCGGTCTCACCGGCAATCCCGGGGCGGCCTATGTGTTCATGACCCTCGGTGTGCTGTCTTCGGCGCTGCTGATGGCGGTAGTGAAGGTCAGGCGTTGAAGGCTCGCGGTATGCGGGCGCGGGCCGCTGCCGGCCAGCGCGTCCGGGACGACTCAGCGAGCCGCAAAACGCGTACGGCGAGCCAAGGCGAACAAGCCCAGGCCAATGACCAGGAACAGCCCCAGCGCGACGTTGCTGGCAGTGACGATGCCGCAGGCGTCCACCAACAGCCCCAAGGGCACCGGGGTGGCGTTGAACAGGTAGACGGTGGCGTAAAAATAGGCAATCAATTTGCCGTGGCTGTGCCGGGGCGCCAGCTGATTGACCAGGCGGGCATTGCCGACGAACAGCGCGCCATAGGCATAACCGCCGATCGCCAACCCCGGCAGGGCGAGGTACAGGGCCTGGCTGTAGCAGGCCAGGAGCAGGATCACCAGCGTCAGGCATTGGCACAACCAGCCACTGAGCAGCGCCTGGCGGGCGTCCATGCGCTGGCAGTAGAGCTGGCTCAGGCCGGCGATCAGCAGGTAGGCGCAGATCACATAACCAAAGACCCCGCGGTCCTCCAGGCCAAACACCTGCTGCGCCACCTGCGGGCCGATCACGAACACACAGGCGGCGAACGACCAGCTGAAGAACACACTCCAGGCGCAGAGGTGAAAGGGCAGGCCGATGCCACGCAAGGCTTGCCTGAGGCTGGCCGGGCGAGTGTTCTCCTGATTGGGCGCCGCCGCATCGCTGGCCGCCCGGGATGGCCAGAGGATCAGGGTCGCGACCGCCGACGCCAGGCCGAGCGCGGCGATCAGCCAGAAGGGCGATGCCAGGGGACGCAGCTCCAGCTGCAACGCCGCGCCGCTGACCAGCGGCCCCAGGGCCAGGCCCGAGACCATCGCCAGGGTCGCCACCAGGGCCGGCAACTTGTCGTTGTGCCCCGGGTTGAAACGCACCAGCGCCACATTCACCGCCGCGGTCATCACCCCCGAGCCGAGGCCGGCCAGCAATCGCGCCGCGCACAGTGGGCCCAGGGACGTGCCGTGGGCAAAAGCCGCGGCACCGACCAGCACCAGCAGGCTGGCGGGGACGAACAGGCGGCGCAGGTCGCTGACGTTGCCGGCGATCCGCGCCATGGCCACCAGGGCGATCAGCACGCCGATGCCATAGGCGCCGAAAATCAGCGTCAGGTCCAGCGCGCTCAGGTCGAACTGCTCTTTGTAGAAGGGGTAGAGCGGGGTCGGAGCACTGCTGTTCATCAGGGGCACCATCAAGGACAGCGCCAGGCAAAACAAAAAGCAGCTCGAACGCCGTCCACCGGCAAGTGTGGATGCGGGCATAAGGTATCGGGTCCGTTGGGGATCGAGGTGAGCGTCAGGGCGCCGGTTCAGGGCTGACAGGCTGGCAGCGAACCGGCCAGCCAATGATATCGGGCAGGCTGGCCGGCACCATGCGCGAAACCCCGGGGTTTGTTGGCCGGCGTCCAGGGCTGGGGCTGGTGTGAGGACCGGGAGTGGCTTAACGACCGCAGCGCTGGCGAATCACCTGCGCCGCTTCATCCGCAAGGATCTGGTAGAGCACCGGGGAGGGATGGAAGCCGTCGCCGGCCATCAGGCTGGCCGCCGGCTGGAAGCGGGTGGCCAGTAATGTGCAGTGCTCCAGGCCGTCCAGCAGCTCGACCAGCAGGCTGTTGAAGCGCCGGGCCCTGAGGCCCAGGTACCAGCGCAGCGGCTGGGGCAGGGCGGGGAACAGGTGCATGGGCGGCACGGGCAGGAAAACGATGTGCCTGGCCTCGAAGCGCTCGCTCAAGAGCTCGATCAGGCGCGAGATCCGCGCCTGCCATTCGGCCGCGGCGATGGTGCTGGTGACGTCGTTGACGCCGATGGACACCAGGGCCACATCGAAGGGCTCGGCCGGGCCAGCGTCCAACAGCTGGAACAACTGCCGGGAGTCCAGCCCGGATTGTGCCCGTAGTTGCCATGACAGCTGGAAGTCGTCGGCCAACCCGGCCACCAGCCGGCCGGCAATCGCCTCGTCCTGGGTGCCGGCGCCGACACCCGCCGCCGCGGAGTCGCCGAGGATCAACAGGCGCAGGGCCGGCCCGTTGCCGTCGGCATGCCCGCCCTGGCGCGGGCCCTCGGCCTCCGGCAACTTGGGTGTGACCCAGCGGGTGTAAAGGCCCTGGGCGAGTAACAGCGGCCCCAGGGCCACCTTGGCGAACACGTCAGTCATGGGCAGCTACGCTCGCAGTCAAAAAGGGCGACGCCTGGCACAGGAACCCAGCGTCGCGATGAAGCCCGGCGCCCGCGGCATTACCTCTGCCGCGGGGCACCTCAGAAGGCATATTGCACCCGAGTGTAGTAGTAACCGCCGGTGAAGCCGAAGGGCGAATAGCTGCCCCAGTTGTCGCCGAACGACGAGTTGCTCACGCCGATAGGGTCGGGGTACTTGTCGAACAGGTTCTGCGCGCCGACCGCCACCGTCAGTTGTTTGTCGAAGGCATAGGCCACGTCCAGGTCGGTGATCCACTTGGCCGAGTACTCGCGGTCCAGGTCCGGGTTGCTCGAGCTGTTGACCTCGGTGTAGGTGCCGTAGCGGGTCAGCCGCAGGTTGACGTCGAAGTCGCGGATCGCCCAATCGGCGGAGAAGATCATCTTGCTGCTGGGCGAGGTCTTGGTGAGCAGCGCCCGCGACTGCCGTCCCAGCAGCTGGAAGTTGCTGCCCAGGGCGCTCAGTTGCGCGGGGGTGTCGCTGACGCTGAGGATTTGCGTGTGGTTGTAGTTCAGCGCCGCGGTCCATTTCACCGAGCCGTAGCGGGCCAGGTTCTGCCGGTAATTGCCCACCACATCGACCCCGGAGGTGCGGGTGTTGGCGCCGTTGGTGAAGTACTGCGCGCCGGCGGTGGCGGGTACGCCGATGCTGTCGAGCAGGGCGGCGACGCCGGGGCCCTGGAAGCGTTCGCTGAGCACCAGGCGGTCGCGCAGGTTGATCACGTAGCCATCCACGGTCAGGCTCAGGTCGTCGCTGGGGGTCAGGGCAAACCCCAGGCTGAAGTTGGTCGAGCGCTCCGGCTTCAGGGACTGCGCGCCCAGCGCCTGGGCGCCGGCCGAGTCCACCGGCAGGATCACGTAGTTGTAGGACTGGTAGACGCCATTGATGGTGTCGAAGCCGGTCGAGCGCGCGGTGAAGATCTGGTTGGCCAGGGACGGCGCACGAAAACCGTTGCTGAGGGTGCCGCGCAGCGCAAACACCGGGTTGAACTCATAGCGGGTGCTGAGCTTGCCGCTGCGGGTGGCGCCCACGCCTTCGTTGTAGTGCTCGTAGCGCGCGGCGACGCCGACATACCACTGCTCCACGGGGTAGAAACCCAGGTCGATATAGCTGGCAACGCTGTTGCGGCTGATCTTCTGCTCATCCTCGGGGCTGATGCCATTGGTCACCTGGGCCCCCGGGTCGGGGCGTTGCCCGGCGCGCGGGTGGCCGGCGGGAAACACATAGCCGCCATCGAGATAGGAGGCTTCGGAGCCGGCGCGGGTCTCGTAGCTTTCGCGCCGGTGCTCGAAGCCGAAAGCCACGTCCAGCGGCTTGGCCAGGCCGATCTCGTAGCTGTGTTTCAGGTCCAGGTTGCTGGTCAACTGGTCGGCGATGTAGATGCCGGAGGTGAATTTGTTCGGGGTGTTTTCCCCCAGCGACGGGTTCTGGTTGTCGTAGGTGCGTTGCTTGGCGTAGTTGCGCCCGTAGGTGCTGCTCAGGTCCCAGGCCCAGCCGCCGAAGTCCCCGCCCTTGGCGCCGAACGCCGACTGGAAGTCGGTTTCGTTGACCAGCCAATAAGGGCTGTAGCCGTTGGGGTAGCCATTGGGGCCGGTGGTGATGGTGTTGCGGCCGTTGGGCAGGCGGAAGTTCTGCCCGTCGTTGTTCTCCCGGGTGGCCAGGGTGGAGAACGAATACAGGGTCACGGCGTCGTTCAGCGGCAGGTCGAGGTTGTAGCCGACATCGGCCAGCTGGCTGCGGGGCAGGCCGTAGCCCTTGTAGGTGTGGTGGCTGGCGCCGGCCTCGCGCGGGTCGGGCGAGCCGTCGGCCAGCGGGTAGTAATGGCTGCTGTAGCCGTTGCTGCCAGCCTTGTTGTCGCGCTCCTGGTAACGGGTGTCGAGGGAGACATTCAGGACCCCGGCCTCGCCGACCTGGAAACCGTAGTTGAGCGCCTCCTGGGCGGTGCCGCGCTTGCCGTCGTAGCCCTGGCCGAGGGTGGTATCGGAACTGCCGCCGGTGGTCTGCTTGAGGATGATATTGATCACCCCGGAAATCGCGTCCGAGCCGTACTGCGCCGCCGCGCCGTCGCGCAGCACCTCGATATGGTCGATGGACGCCACCGGGATCAGGTCGAGGTCGCTGGGCGCCGCGCCGCTGTTGATGCCGTTGATGTTCAAAGTGGCGCTGGTGTGCCGGCGCTTGCCGTTGACCAGCACCAGTACATGGGAGGCGGTAAGCCCGCGCAGGGTGGCCGAGCGCACCACGCCGCTGGCGTCCCAGCCGGCGCGGTCGGGCAGGTTGAAGGACGGGATGAACTTGCTCAGCGCCTCCAGCAGGCTGGGTTTGCCCACCGCCCGCAGTTGTTCGCCGGTGACCACGTCGATCGGCGTCGGGCTGGTGGTCACGGTGCGTTCGGTGGCGCCACGGTTGCCCGTGACCACCACCGTGTCGAGGGTCGGCGAGGCGCTTTCGGCGGCCCCCAGGTTGGATGAAGCCAGGCCGCAGGCAATCGACAGCGGCAGCAACAACGGGCGATAGACCGTTGCAGTACGTCGGGCAGTTGAGCGCTTGAGCATGAGAGGGGGCTCCTGAATATCGGCTAGGTCCGGGTCACTTCTTGCGCGCGGCGACGGCTTCGATTTCCACCAGGCCGCCCGGCAGTGGCAGGGCGACCACCTGCACCGCGGTGCGCGCCGGCTTGTGCGGCTGCTCGGCGCTGCCGAAGAACGGCGTATAGCCTTGCTGCAACCCGGCGAAATCCAGCTTGCCGCCCTTGGCCGGGTCGCCCACCAGGAACACCCGCAGCTGGATCACGTCCCCCAGGTCGAGGCCCTGGCTGCGCAGCACGCTCTTGAGCTTGTTGAGGATCGAGGTGGTCTGGGTCGCGGTGTCGCCGTAGGCGGCAAAGGAATCCTTCGGCGCTTGCGGGTCGTGCAGGTCGGCGAGCAGGCCGCTGACGAACAGCAGCTCGGTCTGCGCCGGCACCGCCACCGCCAGGGAAATCGGGAAGTTGGAGTTGGGCAGGGCGATGCGCTTGATCTCATCGGCGTGGCTGAGGCTGGTGAAGGCGGTGGCGGTCATGAGCAGTCCTGCGAGCAGCGTGGTGGTTTTCATCGGTCGGTCCTTCTGTCTTGGGGAAAATGGGGGGGAATCAGGCAGCCACACCCGGTTGCTGGCGTTCGGCATGGCGGCCGATCAGGCTGACGATGCGCCGCGCGGAATCGGCGGCGCTGTTCTGCCAGATGCCGACGCCGCCATGGGCCAGGGCGTCGCTGGCCAGGTAGGTGCGGCCCTGGGGCTGGTTGAGGATGTGGTAGGCCTGCTCGCCGACCTCGTCGTTGACGATCCACGGGCCTTTGCTGAAGGGCACCTTGGACCAGTTGATGGCCACCGGTTTTTGCAGCTTGGCGCTGTGCCCGGGGTGCAGCAGTTCGACGGCCTGGCGCGAGGACGCGAACTGCTCGGCCAGGGATTTGCGGCTGAAGGCCTGGGCCGCTTCGCTGGTGTTGTAGGCGGCGACGAGGATGCCCTGGGCGCTGTTCAGCCGGTCGCTGGGGTACCACAGGCCTTTGACTTCATGGTCCAGGTAGGACAGCCCGCCAAAGATGTTGAAGTCGGTTTCCCAGAAGCGCGGCGACTGCCAGGCCACCTTGTTCGCCTGGTCACTCTGGGCGCTGAGGATCGCCTGCTTGAACGGCGTGCTGAAGTTGTTCGGCAGCCTGGCCAGCAGCGGCAGGGGCACGGTGACGATGGCGTAGTCGGCGCTCAGGGTCTGGCTCTTGCCGGTCTGGCGGTCCTTGTAGGTGATGCGGCTGCCTTGCTCGGAGGTCTGGATGTCGCTGACTTCGGCGTGGAAGCGCACCGCGTCCTTGAGCTTGTCGTAGAACGCCAGGGGGATGCGGTCCATGCCGCCCACCGGCTGGAACATGGTCGAGGAAAACTCGGGGATTTCATCGAACACCAGTGCGCCCCACAGCTTGGGATTGAGCAGGGTCTGCAACTGCAGCGGCGCGCGGGTGATGCCGGTCTGGTCGCCGGCGCCGGGCAGGCGGGTGTAGCCCGAGCGCACCGAGCCCTGGTATTTGAAGTCGGCGTTGAGGTCGCCATAGACCTTGAGGAAGTTCAGCAGTGCCTGGCGGTCGTCGGCGCTGAGGTCCTGGTCCAGGGCCTTGCGGCTGACGCTGCGTGCCAGCAGTTCGGACAGTTGGCCACGGCTGTCGTTGACCGCCTGGCGCAACTGGAACGCCGGCTGCCGGGCGTCCGGCAAGGCCAGGGCATTGCGGCTGCTGTTGACCAGCACTTGCAGCTCGACACCCAGCTCGCGGCAGTAGCCGAGGAGGGTCTGGTGATGGCTGGGAATGCGCGCCGGGCCGGCGTTGAAGAATTGGCCCTCATCGAAGTCCACGGTCTGGCTGACGCCGTCGTCGAACTCCACCTTGCTGCCGCGGCGCAGGGTCCAGTTACGTCCGCCGACCCGCTCGCGGGCCTCGAGGATGGTCACGCTGAAACCGGCCTTGCGCAGTTCATAGGCGCTGACCAGCCCGGAAATGCCGGCGCCGACCACCACCACATGCTTGCCTTTGCCGCTGCTGCCCAGTTGCAGCGGGTCGAAAGCCGCCGCCACGGCCTTGGGCGCGAGCCCCAGGGCATCGAGGGCGCCGACGGCGGCGGAATAACCACCGACGGCGGCGATACGGGAAATCAGTTGCCTGCGGGTAAAAGCCATAAAGTACTCCTTGGCGTGTTTGCCGATGAGGGGGTCAGAGGTCGTAGCGCACGGACAGCAAGAGGGTTCGCGGGTCGTTGACGGCGTAGTAGCGGGCACCACTGGACGGCACGTAGCCGACCGACTGCGGGTAGGCGCGGTCGAGCAGGTTTTTCACCGCCAGGGTGGTGGTCCAGTGGCCGTCGCCGGAGATGTAGCGGGTGTTGGCATTCCAGAAGGTCTGCCGGGGGATTTCCTGGATGTCGTCGTTCAGCGCGTTGGCGTAGGACCTGGTCTGGAACTGCGCATCGGTGCCGGCCAGCCAGGTGCCGGGCAGGCCGGCGGGGAGGGTGTAATTAAGGCCGACACTGGTGTTCCAGCGCGGCGAGAACACCAGTTGCTTGCCGTTGGCATCGACCCCGGCGCCGCTGGCATTCTCGAAGTCGTCGTACTGGCTTTGCAGGTAGCCGAGGTTGAAGGTCAGCTGCAAGTCGTTGGTCAGGGCGCTGAGGGTTTCCAGCTCGACCCCGTAGGTGTGGGCCTGGCCGACGTTGGTGCGCAGGCTGACGCCCAGCGCCGGGTCGTAGGCATTGGTCTGCAGGTCCTTGTAGTCGTTGTAGAACAGCGCCAGGTTGGCCCGCAGGCGACGGTCGAAGAAGTCGCCCTTGAAGCCGGTTTCCCAGGTGGTCACGTCTTCCGGGGAAAACGCCTGCTCGGCGGCGGCGCGGGTCGGCGCGCGGTTGTCGTAGCCACCGGCCTTGAAGCCCTTGGCCACGTAGGCGTACTGGTTCAGGTGCGGGGTCCAGGCGTATTCGAAGCCGAGTTTCGGGCTGGTGGACTGCCAGGACTTGCTCGAATCGGCGCTGAAGTTGGTACCGGTGATTTGCCGGTTGGTGGTAATCGCGTAGTTGTCGTACTCGAAATTCTTGTGCTCGCGGGTAAAGCGCAGCCCGGCGATCAGCGACAGCTGCGGGGTGATCTTGTAGCTGCCCTGGCCATAGAGCGCGTAGCTCTCGGTGTGGGTGGTGCTGTACTGGCCCTGGCCGATCACCCGGTTGCGCGCCACCGAGTAGGTGAGGTTGTCGCGCTCGGCGTCGAACTGCTCGCGGTACAGGTACAGGCCGGTGCTGAAGCTGAAGTCGTCGTAGTCGCCGTTGAGCTGGAATTCCTGGGTGGCGTAGTCCTGCTTGTAGAGGATCAGGTTGTTCTGGATCAGCGCCGCCTGGCCCGAGTTGTCGTAGTCCACCGGCTGGTGGAAGGCCGAGTAGGCGGTCACCGACTTGAGGTTCAGGTGCTCGTCGATCGCGTAGATCGCCCGCAGCACCGAGCTGCCCTGGTCGAGGCGGTTTTTCGGATCGAGGCTGCTGTAGCTCTTGAACTTGTCGAAGCGGCCGTTGGCATCGAAGGGCGTGTAGCTGGTGGTGTCGCCGCGGTCGAAGGTGCCGGCCAGGGTCAGTTGCACATCCCAGGGTGAGTCGTCCGGCTTGTAGCGCAGCTTGCCGCGGTACGACTGGATATCGACGTTGTTCACGTCCTTGCCGCGGGTGGGGTTGGAGACGGTGCCGTCGCGGCTCAGGCGGATCGCCGAAAAGCTGCCGAACAGGGTGTTGTCCACCAGCGGCCCGCTGATCAGCAGGCGGCCGTTGCGGTCGTCGTAGTTGCCGGCGCCGAGTTCGAGGAAACCGCGGGTTTCCTGGGTCGGGTCGCGGGTGATCACGCGGATCGCCCCGGCGCTGCTGTTGCGTCCGTACAGGGTGCCCTGGGGGCCGCGCAGCACCTCGACGCGTTCGACGTCGTTGAAATCGAGCATCGAGGAAATCGCCCGCGGGATGTACAGGTCGTCGGCGTAGACCGCCACGGCCGCTTCCTGGATCGGATCGGTCTCGCCGATGCCACGGATGCCGTAGGTCTGCGCGCTGTAGGAGATCGACTGGCGGCTGAGGCTGAGGTTCGGCACCTGCCCGGAGAGATCGCGAATGCTCTTGATCTGCTTGTCTTCCAGGGCTTTTTCATCGAACGCGGAGATCGCCAGCGGGGCCTTTTGCAGGTCCTCGGCATGGTGCTCGGCGGTGACGGTGACCACTGGCAGGGCGGCCTTGTCGGCGCCCTCTGCGGCGTGGGCCGACAACCCGGCCAGGTTCAGCGAGACGCCCGCGCTGAGCGATACGGCCAGCGTCAGGCGGTGTGCGGTGAAGTGCTGCATGGTGAACCCCAGGTGTGTAGGTTGGCGTTGTTTTTTTTCGGGCAAGGCTGCGCCGGGGCCATGCTGGGAAAGCCATGACGGCGGGGGGCTTGGGCCGGTTTTTCAGGTTCGGGTGGCGCAATTGACCGTGGAGTGGTGTCGGCCGGAAAAAATGCAGTTCCGTGGGCCTCCACCTGGTCGGGTGGTCGGTGCTGGATGTAACAGTATTTGTATAAATACGCCGTGTAAAAGTCTGAATAGTTATAAGTTAATTATAAAAATATGTAATTTAATTCTTATGATAAATGCGTATTCCTGATGTTTATTTTGAGGGCTCAAAAACGAAATCGCGGGCAAGCCTCGCTCCTAC
>NZ_JAQZAA010000110.1:0-129514 GCF_028640875.1 Pseudomonas sp. SBT1-2
ATAGCGGTCTGCCTGATACACCGCTATCGCGGGCAAGCCTCGCTCCTACAGAAGAGGGCTAGATCCACCCGCCCCACTGCAGCAGGAAGATCCCGATATTGGTGGTCACCGCAGCCATCAACGTGGTGATGACGATGATCGCTGCCGCCAGTTCATGATTGCCATTGGCCGCCCGGGCCATGACAAAGCTCGCCGCCGCGGTCGGGCTGCCGAAATACAGGAACAGAATCCCCAGCTCCGCCCCGCGGAATCCGCAAAGCCAGGCCCCCAGGGTGGCGAGGACCGGCAGACCAACCATTTTCACCAGGCTCGAACTCAGGGCCAGGTCGCCGCTCGCGCGCAGCGCCGCCAGGGACAGGGTGCCGCCGATGCAGATCAATGCCAGCGGCAGGGTCATCTGTGCCAGGTACTGGCCGGACGTTTCCAGCCAGGTCGGCAGGCCGATCTGGAAAACCGCGAAAGGCGTGGCCGCCAGGACGCTGATGATCAAGGGATTGCTGACCACGCTTTTGCAGATGCTCCACGGATCGGACTTGATCACCGGGCTGTACACCGCCAGGACAATGGTCGACAGGGTGTTGTAGAACAGGATCACCAGCGCCGCGAGAATCGCCCCGAGGGAAATTCCGTAGTCGCCATACATGCTGGCCGCGAGTGCCAGGCCAATGACCCCGTTATTGCCGCGAAACGCGCCCTGGGTGTAGATGCCCCGATCTTCCCGCGGGCAGCGCCAGATCGCCCAGACCCAGGCGAAGGCAAAGCTGGCCAGGGTGGCCACGGCGAAATAGATCAGCAACCCGGGCTTGAGCGCCGAATGCAGGTCGGCATGGAGGATGCCGAGAAACAGCAGCGCCGGCATGGTGACGTTGAACACCAGGGCCGACGCCGTGTGGATAAAACCGTCGTCGATCCAGCCGATGCGCTTGAGCAGCACACCAAGAAACAACATGGCAAATACCGGCGCGGTGATGTTCAGCGTTTCGAGAAAAATGGCCAGCATGCCGGGTCAACCTTGAACCTGTCGTTAGGCGGCTAATGATAAGCCAGCCCGCGCCCTTAAGCCCGATGGATTTGCCCTAACCGCAAGCAGATCCATCGGACCGCAGGCGTTCGCGGCTATCAAACGCCACGCCCGAGTTGCCCCCGATCGCAGCCTTCGGCAGCAGCCACACGGATCGCGACATGCCATTCAACGGATCCTGACACGGACTCTGTAGCCGCTGCCGAAGGCTGCGATCGCCCCGAAGGGGCGTTGGCGCCCCCATCCACGCTGCAGATCCTGCGGCAGCGGCTACCGGTCAGGTAATCGGCGCCGGATTGAACAAGGTGATGTCGTTGTGCAGCTTGTGCCGCTCGGCCCAGGTCTGCTGCTTGCCACTGGCCACGTCCAGGTAGAAATGGAACAGCTCCCAGCCCAGCTCTTCGATACTCGCCCGCCCGGTGGCGATGCGCCCGGCGTCGATGTCGATCAGGTCCGGCCAGCGCTGGGCCAGTTCGGAACGGGTCGAGACCTTGACCACCGGCGCCATCGCCAGCCCGTAAGGCGTGCCACGCCCGGTGGTGAACACATGCAGGTTCATCCCCGCCGCCAGTTGCAAGGTCCCGCAGACAAAGTCGCTGGCCGGCGTCGCGCAGAAGATCAGGCCTTTGCGGGTGAAGCGCTCGCCCGGCCCCAGCACGCCATTGATCGCGCTGCTGCCGGACTTGACGATGGAGCCCAGGGACTTCTCGACGATGTTCGACAACCCGCCCTTCTTGTTGCCCGGCGTGGTATTGGCACTGCGGTCGGCCTCGCCCTTGGCCAGGTAACGGTCGTACCAGTCCATCTCGCGCACCAGCTCCCGGGCCACCTCTTCGGACTCGGCGCGGGAAGTCAGCAGATAGATGGCATCGCGCACCTCGGTGACTTCGGAAAACATCACCGTCGCGCCGGCCCGCAACAGCAGGTCCGAGGCATAGCCCAGGGCCGGATTGGCGGTGATCCCGGAGAAGGCATCGCTGCCGCCGCACTGCATGCCGAGGACCAGCTCCGAGGCCGACACGGTTTCCCGGCGCCGCTGATCGAGCTTGCGCAAACGCACCTCGGCCAGCTCCATGATCTGCTCGATCATCTCGGTAAAACCCTGGCTGGAGTCCTGCAGGCGGTATAGCCAGGGCTCGCTGAGGTCCACCGAACTGTCGCCTTCGTGCATCACCTGCCCGGCCTGCAGCTTCTCGCACCCCAGGCTGACCACCAGGGCCTCGCCCCCCAGGTTCGGGTTGCGCGCCAGGTTGCGCACGGTACGGATCGGGATATAGGCATCGGTGGCGGTGATCGCCACGCCGCAGCCATAGCTGTGGGTCAGCGCCACCACATCGTCGACGTGGGGATACTTGGGCAGCAGTTCGTCCTTGATCCGCTTGACCGCATGGTCGAGCACCCCGGTCACGCATTGCACAGTGGTGGTGATACCCAGGATGTTGCGCGTGCCGACCGTGCCGTCGGCATTGCGATAGCCCTCGAAGGTGAAACCTTCCAGGGGCGCCTGGGCCGCCGGCACCTCGGTGGACAGCGGCAGGCTGTCCAGCGGCGGCGCGCTGGGCATGCGCAACTGTTCTTCCCTGACCCAGCTGCCGCGGGCGATCGGCTGCAAGGCATAGCCGATGGTCTGGCCGTAGCGAATCACCAGGCCGCCTTCGGCGATATCCTCCAGCGCCACCTTGTGGCTCTGGGGGATGAAGTCCAGGGTCACCAGGCCGTCGGCGAACGCGGTGCCCGCCGGCACGCCCTGGTCATTGACCACAACCACCACGTTGTCCCGCTCGTGCAGGCGGATGTAGCGCGGCGAATCGGAATGTTCAATCAACTGCATGACGCCGCCCCTTCAGGAATGCGCTTGGGAAAGTTGGGTCAGCTCGGGGCCGTTGCTCGGTGGCTCCTTGAGCACCACGCGCTTGATCGGACCGACGATCACCAGGTAGCTGAACACCGCCAGCAGTGCGTTGCAGCCGACGAACACCAGCGCCCATTTGAACGAGCCGGTGGAACTGATGATGTAGCCGATGACGATCGGCGTGGTGATCGAGGCCAGGTTGCCAAAGGTGTTGAACAGGCCGCCGCTCAAGCCGGCGATCTGCTTCGGCGAGGTATCGGACACCACCGCCCAGCCGAGCGCGCCCACGCCTTTGCCGAAGAACGCCAGGGCCATGAAGCCCACCACCATCCATTCGATGTCCACATAGTTGCAGGCCACGATGCTGCTGGAGACCAGCAGGCCGGCGATGATCGGCGCCTTGCGGGCGAAGGTCAGGGAATGCCCCTTGCGCAGCAGGTAGTCGGAAATCACCCCGCCGAGCACCCCACCGATAAAACCGCAGATGGCCGGCAAGGAGGCGATGAAACCGGCCTTGAGAATGGTCATGCCACGCTCCTGCACCAGGTACACCGGGAACCAGGTCAGGAAGAAATAAGTGATGCCGTTGATGCAGTACTGGCCCAGGTACACGCCGAGCATCATGCGGTTGGTCAGTAACTGGCGCAGGTAGTCCCATTTCGGGCCGTCGCTGCGTTTGCCCCGGACCTTGTCCTGGTCCATGTCGACCATGCCGCCGTTGTCGGCGATGTGCTTGAACTCGGCCTCATTGATCAGCGGGTGCTGGCGCGGGCTGTAGATCACCTTGAGCCAGACCAGCGAGAAGACGATGCCGATCGCGCCCATCACGATGAACACGTGCTGCCAGCCGAAGTGATAGACGATCCAGCCCATCAGCGGCGCGAACAGCACCGTGGCGAAGTATTGCGCCGAGTTGAAGATCGCCGAAGCCGTACCGCGCTCGGCGGTCGGGAACCAGGCCGCGACAATCCGCGCATTGCCAGGGAAGGATGGCGCCTCGGCCAGCCCCACCAGGAACCGCAGTATGAACAGCGCCACCACCGCGGTGGAGACGCCGAACTCACCGACATAACCTTGCAACACGGTGAACAGCGACCAGGTGAAGATGCTCAAGGCATAGATTTTTTTCGAGCCGAAGCGGTCGAGCAGCCAGCCGCCGGGGATCTGCCCCGCCACATAGGCCCAGCCGAAGGCAGAGAAGATATAACCGAGGGTGACGGCGTCGATGCCGAGGTCTTTTTGCAGGCTGGAGCCCGCGATGGCGATGGTGGCGCGGTCGGCATAGTTGATCGTGGTCACCAGGAACAGCATGAACAGGATCAGGTAGCGGACGCGAGTCGGCTTGGTCGCTTGCATATGGATGTACTCCCACTAATTATTTTTATGCGGGTAAAACATTCGCTTCATCGACCCCGCCGAGCCTCAGGCAAAGGCTGGCGGGGGTACAGCGGGGCTTACGATCCGATGTAGGAGGTCTTCACCACGGTGTAGAACTCCTGCGCGTAGCGACCTTGCTCGCGGGAACCATAGGATGAACCTTTGCGACCACCAAAAGGCACGTGGTAATCGACGCCGGCAGTCGGCAGGTTGACCATGACCATCCCCGCCTGGGAGTGGCGCTTGAAGTGGTTGGCGTATTTCAGCGACGTGGTGGCGATGCCCGCCGACAGGCCGAATTCGGTGTCGTTGGCCATGGCCAGCGCCGCCTCGTAGTCGGCAACGCGCACCACGTTGGCCACCGGGCCGAAGATCTCTTCGCGGCTGATGCGCATCGAGGCCTGGCTGTCGGCGAACAGGGTCGGCGCGAGGAAATACCCCTCGGTATCGCAGGTCACCAGGCCGCCACCGCTGACCAGCCGCGCCCCTTCGGACTGGCCGATATCGATGTACTTCAGGTCCTGTTCGAGCTGTGCCTGGGACACCACCGGGCCGATATCGGTACCGGCCTTCAGCGCATGGCCGACCTTGATCGAGCGCATGCGCTCGGCCATCGCCTCGACGAACCGGTCATGGATACCCGCGGTGACGATCAGCCGGCTGGAAGCGGTGCAACGCTGCCCGGTGGAATAGAAGGCACTCTGTACCGCCAGCTCCACCGCCTGCTTGAGGTCGGCATCGTCGAGGATGATCTGCGGGTTCTTGCCGCCCATTTCCAGCTGCACCTTGGCCTGGCGCGAGACGCAGTTGACGGCGATCTGCCGGCCCACGCCCACGGAACCGGTGAAGCTGATGCCGTCGACTTTCGGGCTGTTGACCAGGGCATCGCCGACCAGCCGGCCGCTGCCCATCACCAGATTGAACACCCCGGCCGGGAAACCGGCGCGGGAAATGATTTCCGCCAGGGTCCAGGCACAGCCCGGCACCAGCTCGGCGGGCTTGAGCACCACGCAGTTGCCGTAGGCCAGGGCCGGGGCGATCTTCCACGCCGGGATGGCGATCGGGAAGTTCCACGGGGTGATCAGGCCGACCACGCCCAGGGCTTCGCGGGTCACTTCGACGTTGACGCCCGGACGCACCGACGGCAGGTAATCCCCCGAGAGGCGCAGGCATTCGCCGGCAAAGAACTTGAAGATATTGCCGGCACGGGTCACCTCGCCGATGGCTTCGGGCAGGGTCTTGCCCTCCTCCCGGGCCAGCAACGTGCCGAGCTCTTCGCGGCGGGCGAGGATCTCGCTGCCGACCTTGTCCAGGGCATCGCTGCGCGCCTGGATACCGGAGGTCGACCAGGCCGGGAATGCATCGCGCGCCGCATCGATCGCGGCATGCACCTGAGCCAGGTCGGCCTTGGCGTATTCGCCAATGACATCGGACAACTCGGACGGGTTGATATTGGTCGAGTAGTCGGCACCGGCAAGCCACTGGCCACCGATGTAGTTATCGAAGCGTTTTACCTCTGCCACGCGCCCTCTCCTTACACAAAAGCCTTACGCAAAAGGCCGCTGATCGCTCAGCGGCCCCGGGGATGGATTACTGCGCGCCCTGGGCGTCGATCAACGCCGCCAGCGCTTCATATTCTTCCGGCAACAGATCGGTCAGCGGCGCCCGCACCGGGCCGGCGTCACGGCCGACGATGCGGGCTCCGGCCTTGACGATGCTCACCGCGTAACCGGCCTTGCGGTTGCGGATATCCAGGTAAGGCAGGAAGAAGTCATCGATGATCTTGCCGACCGTGGCGTGATCTTCACGGGCAATGGCGTGGTAGAAATCCATCGCGGTTTTCGGGATGAAGTTGAACACCGCCGAGGAGTACACCGGCACGCCCAGGGCCTTGTAGGCCGCAGCGTAGACTTCGGCGGTCGGCAGCCCGCCCAGGTAGCTGAAGCGATCGCCGAGGCGACGGCGGATCGACACCATCAGCTCGATATCGCCCAGGCCGTCCTTGTAGCCGATCAGGTTCGGGCAGCGCTCGGCCAGGCGCTCCAGCAGCGGCGCGGTCAGGCGGCAGACGTTGCGGTTGTAGACCACCACGCCGATCTTCACCGATTTGCACACCGCCTCCACATGAGCGGCGACCCCATCCTGGCTGGCTTCGGTCAGGTAGTGCGGCAACAGCAACAGCCCCTTGGCCCCCAGGCGCTCGGCCTCCTGGGCGTATTCGATGGCCTGGCGGGTCGAACCGCCGACCCCGGCCAGGATCGGCACGCTGGTGGCGCAGGTGTCGACCGCGGTCTTGATGATTTCCGAATATTCGCTGGCCGCCAGGGAGAAAAACTCACCGGTGCCGCCTGCGGCGAACAGCGCCGAGGCGCCGTAAGGGGCCAGCCATTCCAGGCGCTTGATGTAGCCCGCGCGATGGAAATCGCCCTGGGCATTGAAATCGGTCACCGGGAAAGACAGCAAGCCGGAGGAGAGGATGGACTTCAGTTCTTGTGGATTCATTATTCGAACACCCTGGGACGCACATTGTGATGAGAAACACATCAGCCTTGGCCGAAGTTGTAAGTCATCGTACAACTTAAAAAGCAATCGTCAACAGCAATTCGTCAGCCACCGCCAAAATACGCGGCAAAAAATACCTGCTTGACGGGTCAGGATTTTGCTTTATGCTCGCAAAACAACTGTATATACATACAGCTGTATTTTTGAAATACCTACGACATATCAAGGAGCTAGAAATGTCAGGTCTACACACTCAGCAGCGGGAACAGCTGCAGCACAAAAGCCAGATCGTTGCCGATCTGGACAGCCTTTTCAGCGAACGCGGCATTGCCATTTCCGGTGACGGCGACCATCTGGTACTGATCGCCGACGGTCATCACACCATCAAGTATCACAAGCCCGGGATCCTCCCCGCGGCACCGGGCAAAAACCTCAAGGCCCTGCCCCAGCTGCGTTTCGAGGGTGGCGAGCACACCGCCATCGGCGACGCCACCCTGTTGCGTTTCGTCAAGGACGCCCCCGGTGTTCCGGCCTGGCAGGTCGAATTGCACCTGCCCAACGGCCTGGCCCTGACCTACGGCCAGGTGGTGGCGCTGGGTGGCGATTTTTATGGCATCCCCGACCAGCCGATCTGCGAAGGCGCGACGCCGGTGGATCGTTTGCAGCGTTTTACCGCCGCGTTCAACTCGCTTGCCGTGTTGCCGGCGGCCAAGGACGAGGCGAAACAGATTCTCGCGGTGATGCAGAAGGAAATCGCCGCCGCCAACCAGGCGCTCAAGGACGGCCGACAACCTCACGAGGCGTATGACGCCCTGGGAGATACGTTGTCCGAAGAGTGGAACAAGATCACCGGCGGCGGCAGTTTCGCCTCGGCGCTGTTCCCCCTCGGTCGCTACCTGAAGCTGGCGGCCAACAATGCCGACCATTTCGGCGAATGGGCATTGCTGGCCTATATCGCCGGGCACACCGCGGCCCTGCAGCAGGCGGTGCTGGCGCACAAGAACGCCGACGAGAAGCAGCTGGAACTGGCCTACGCCATGAACGCCTTCGCCGATCACTTCCTCACCGACCTGTTCTCCGCCGGCCATGTGCGGGTACCGCGCAAGCAGCTGGCGGCGGTGGTCACGCCGAGCGACCTGGGTTCGCTGATCACCCGCTTCATGCACGACGAAGACAGCAAGTTCGGCCTCAACGTCAGCAACGCCCAGGGCGACCGCTGGCATGCCTATGGCGACAAGCGTTATTTCGACACCATCGACAGCAACAACCGCAAGCAGGTCAAGCTGGCGGTGCAGCGCTCGGCGGACGAGATTTTCGAAAGCTACCTCAGCGGAACGGCCCCGACGCCCGGCAACTTCACGGCGCTGAAGCTGCTGCCGGACCTGAACGCTGCCAAGAGCGGCAACTTTTCACCGCTGTTCGTGATGCAGGGCGACAAGGTGCTGCGACGCAGCGACGTGAACAACCTGAACGATACCAAGACCATCGACAACTGGTGGGGCTGGAGCACTTACCTGCTGCTCAAGGACTACAAGCCCAACAAGCCGGCGGGCTACCTGGAAGCACCGACGCTTGCCCCGAGCATCCAGGCCAATGGCTGGCAGAGCCAGGCACCCAGCGAACCCAACTGGTTGCCGGGCAATGCCGTGCGTTATGCCTTCAGCTACACCAACGGTTTGAACGAGTCGTACATCGGCCCCTGGTCCGCCTACGCCGAACTGAGCGACCGCTTCCAGCCAACCCTGAATGTGCCGGTGGATACCGGCAGCGGTTCCAGCGGGCGTAACCTCTTTCGCCAGTTCCGCGGCGGCTCGCCGGAGTTGATCGCCTCGATCGACAAGACCGCCACCACCTACATCGACCGCAATGCCTGATAAGGACATCGACATGGCTATCAATCTGACTCTAGAACTGGCCTCTGGCCAATCCCTGCAGGGCGCGCCCCTGGAACTGCTGGTCAACGGCGCTCCCGTCGCGCGGGCAACCGTCGACCAGCAAGGGCGCGTGGCTTTCGATGCCAAGCCCGCTGCCGGGCAACTGGCCGTGAGGGTGGACCGCTCGATTCTCAAAGGCCGCTAAAAGCAGCGCGAGCACGCTTCGCGCCTACCGAAGACGAACAGTGTTTCTGTAGGAGCGAGCGGGCGGCGATCCGACTTGCCAGCGATAAAGGCTGCCCAGGCGATGATTTTCTGCCGGCAGAACAGCGCTAGCCCTTTAGGACGCTGCTACGCATTCGATGGAAAGCCTGCTCGCGACAGCCGACAACAGGCGCCAAACCTCCCCGGTCTGGCGCCTGTTGCATTTACCCGCGCTGCGCTTCTGCCTCTTCATGGGCATGGCGCAGCCGTTCGCGGCTGTTGGTCAGGTGCAGGCGCATGGCCGCTCGGGCCGCATCCGAATCCTGGCGGGCAATGGCTTCATAGATTTCTTCGTGTTCACGGCTCAGGCGGCTCATGTAGTGCTGCTGATCGTCGTGAGCCAGGCGCGCCGAATTCAGGCGGGTGCGCGGAATGATGCTGGTCCCCAGGTGGGTCATGATGTCGGTGAAATAGCGGTTGCCCGTGGCCAGGGCAATCTGCAGGTGGAACTGGAAATCCGAGGCCACCGCATCGCTGTCGTGGGCCGCGCTTTCATTGAGGGCATCCAGCGCCGCGCGCATCGCCGCCAGTTGCTCGGTGCTGCGCCGCTGCGCGGCCAGCCCGGCCGACTCCACTTCCAGGCTGATGCGCAGTTCCAGGATCGCCAGCACATCGCGCAAGGTCACCACGGTCGCCGGATCGATCCTGAAGCCGCTCGGGCTCGGCGTGTCGAGCACAAAGGTGCCGATGCCATGGCGGGTTTCCACCTGGCCGGCGGCCTGCAACCGGGAAATGGCTTCGCGCACCACGGTCCGGCTGACGCCATGGGCCTCCATGATCGCCGACTCGGTGGGCAACTTGTCACCGCGCTTGAGCTGACCGTCGCGAATCTGCTCCGACAGCACGGTCACCAGTTCCTGGGCGAGGCTACGGCGCTTGCGTGGAAGGCGGGGCGCCGTGTTCTGGTTGTCCATGGTGAAGATCTTTCTCCGAAAACTGATGACGCATCATAGCTCAGCCAAGTTGTACGATCACTGTTGACTACACCGTCACCGCCTGGTCGACCAGATGCCCGCGCTCGATGCGGATGTGCCGCGGGTGGAAACGCTTGAGGCTGCTGCGATGCCCGACGCTGACAATGCTCAGCCCCGGAAGCTGGTCGATCAGCGCCTGGTACAGGGTCGCCTCGTCTTCTTCGTCCATGGCCGAGGTGGCCTCATCCATGTACAGCCATTGCGGCGCATAGAGCAACGCACGGGCAAAGGCCAGGCGTTGCTGCTCGCCCGGGGACAACATGCGCTGCCAGTGATTGCTCTCGTCCAGGCGGGACACCAGGTGCGGCAGGCGGCAGGTTTCCAGCACCTGTGCATAACGCTCCTGCGGGTAGGTATCGCCCGACTGTGGATAACTCAAGGCTTCACGCAGGCTGCCGATCGGCAGGTAAGGCTTCTGCGGCAGGAACAGATAACGCTCGGCAGGCATGCGGATGCTGCCGTGACCGGCCGGCCAGAGCCGCCCCATCGCCCGCAGCAGGGTACTCTTGCCGCTGCCGGAGCGACCGCTGAGCATCAGCCGCTCGCCGGGGCTCACGGTCATCTCGGCACCGGCCAGCAGGTGCCGGCCATCCGCCAGATCCAGGCCGAGGTTATGCACTTGCAGGGTTTCGCCCTGGTTCTGCACGTCGATGGCGGGCGCGCGCTCTTCGTTTTCGCTCATGGCCTGGCGGAAGCTCAGCAGACGGTCGCAAGTGGCGCGCCATGCCGCGAGCTCGGAATAGGCGGTGATGAACCAGCTGAAGTTCTCCTGGACGTTGCCGAATGCCGAGTTGATCTGCATCAGCTCACCCAGCTCGATCTTGCCCGTCAGGTAACGGGGAGCCGCGACGATGAAGGGGAAAATGATCGCGATCTGGCCGTAGCCCGAGGTGAAGAAGGTCAGGCGCTTGGACACTTTCATGATGTCCCAGAAGTTGTGCCAGACCATGCCGAAGCGAGCGCTCAAGCGTTTGTTCTCGTTCGGCTCGCCGTCATACAGGGCGATGCTCTCGGCATTCTCGCGCACGCGCACCATGGAGAAACGCAGGTCCGCCTCGAAACGTTGCTGGTTGTTGTTCAAGCCGATCAGGCGTCGACCGATCAGGTGGGTCAGCCAGCTGCCGACGGCGGCGTACACCAGGGCGCACCAGAACATGTAGCCGGGAATGGTGTAGCCGAAGACTTCGATACTGCCCGACACGCCCCACAGGATGATCGAGAACGACACCAGGCTGACCACGGTACGCAGCAGGCCCAGGGCGAGCCCCAGGGTATTGCTGGTGAAACTGTTGAGGTCTTCGGAAATCCGCTGGTCCGGGTTATCGGTGTAGCCGCCCTGCTCCAGCTGGTAGTAATTCTTGTGGCCCAACCAGCGGGCGAAGTGTTTTTCCGTGAGCCAGGCGCGCCAGCGGATGGTCAGCATCTGGGTCAGGTAGAGCCGGTAGACCGCGGCCAGGATGGCCACCGCGGCAATCCCGCAGAAATACAGGATCAGTTGCCAGAAGGCTGCTTCATCCTTCCTTTGCAGGGCGTTGTAGAAGTCCTTGTACCAGCTGTTGACCCACACCGAGATCGCCACGCTGAACAGGGTCAGGGCGACCACCGCGAACAGCAGCAGCCAGGCCTTGCCCTTCTCCTCGCTGCGCCAGTAAGGCGTAGTCATTTCCCAGACACGACGGAAAAACTGCCCGCGCACAGTATCGTTGACCGCGGAATACTCAGCGTTCTGATTCATCATCAAGGCTCGATTGTGATAAGGACAAGCATCGAGCCGATCATAGAGGATCGGCTCGCTTTTTCACTCGTCCCGAGGACATTCGTTCAGTCGCGGTTCAGCGACGAACCGGGCGCTTCTGCAACTTGCGCTGCAGCGTTCGGCGGTGCATGCCCAGGGCGCGGGCAGTGGCGGAGATATTGCCTTCGTGTTCGGTCAGCACCCGCTGGATATGCTCCCATTGCAGGCGGTCCACTGACATCGGGTTTTCCGGCACCAGGGTGTCGAGGTCGGCGTGCTCGGAGAGCAGCGCGGCCAGCACGTCATCGGCGTCGGCCGGCTTGCACAGGTAGTTGCAGGCGCCGCGCTTGATCGCTTCGACCGCGGTGGCGATGCTCGAATAGCCGGTGAGGATCACCACGCGCATTTCCGGGTCGAGCTCGAGCAGCTTGGGCAGCAGCACCAGGCCGGAGTCGCCGTCCATCTTCAGGTCCAGCGCGGCGAAGTCCGGCAGGTCCTGCTGGGCGAGGGTCAGGCCTTCCTCGGCGGAACCTGCGGTGCTGACGCGAAAGCCGCGACGGCTCATGGCCCGCGCCATCACCCGGGTGAAGGTGGCGTCGTCATCCACCAGCAACAGATGCGGCAGTTCTTCGCCTTCGACTTGGATTTCGTCACTCATGTTGGTCTCCTCGGGCGCCGTGGGGCAGACGCAGCTCGGTGAGCGTGCCGCCTTCCTCATGACTGTAGAGTTTCACTGAGCCGCCGGCGCGTGTCACGCTGGCTTTGCTCAAAAACAGGCCCAGGCCGAAACCTTTGCCCTTGGTGGTAAAAAACGGTTTGCCGATCTGCTCGGCGATGGCCAGCGGCACACCGGCGCCGTGGTCGCGAATGCTGATGGTCAGGGTCTCGGCGTCCCAATCCAGTTGCACTTCCAGCCCTTCCGGACAAGCGTCGGCGGCATTGTTCAGCAGGTTGAGCAGCGCCTGGGTCAGGTCCGGCGGCGGCGCTACCCGCGGCATCGGGCCCTGGCCCAGCAACTGGAAACGATAGGTGGCTTCGGGGCGCATCAGGTGCCAGCGGTTCAGCGCTTCATCGAGCCAGACGGTGACATCCTGCATTTCCACGGCCATCCGGCGGTTGGCCTCGGCGGCGCGCACCAGTTGCTGCAAGGTTTCCTTGCACAGCTTGACCTGATCCTGGAGCACGCCCAGGTCATCCTGCAGCAGCGGGTCGAGGTTGTCCTGGCGCATTTCCTTGAGCAGCACGCTCATGGTCGCCAGGGGCGTTCCCAGTTCGTGGGCGGCGCCAGCGGCCTGGGTCGCGACAGCCAGCAACTGCTGGTCGCGCAGGCCCTCTTCGCGGCGGATCGCCCGCAGCTCCTCCTGCCGTCGCAGCTCCTCGGCCATCCTCGCGGCGAAGAAGGTGATCACCGCAGCAGCCAGGGCGAAGCTCAGCCACATCCCGTAGATCTGCAGGTTTTCCCGGGCGATGGGGAAAGTCTGCAGCGGGTAGAACTGCGCCAGCAGCAAGGTGTACATGGTCAGCGCGATGCCGGAAAGGACCACCGAGTAGCGCCATGGCAAGGTCACGGCGGCGATGGTCAGCGGCACCAGGTAATAGGAGACGAAGGGGTTGGTCGAACCGCCGGAGAAATACAGCAGGGCACTGTGGATAAACAGGTCACAGGCCAGTTGCACGGCATATTCCAGCTCGGTGACCGGCCACGAGGTGCGCAGGCGAATGGCGGTGAAGGCGCAGAGAATCAGCGACAGGCCCAGGGTGACAGCCAGTTGCAGCCAGGGCAGCGGCAGCAGGTCGAACCAGTAGGCGAGCCCCACCGAACCGGCCTGAGCGGCCAGAACCAGGATGCGGATGAAAGTCAGACGCCAGAGGTTCTGGCGAGTGGCGGAAAGCAGTTGTACGGGGGCGAGCATGAGCTCTCCTGATGAGCGCTCCAGGCGGATCGCGACGAGTATAACCAAGCAGCGGCCCAGACAGGCAAAACTGCGGCAAACCGCCACAGTCTTGGGCAACGGCCAATCGCAGGCAAGCCTTGCCTGCAAAAGCACCATTTGCCTGTAGGAGCGAGGCTTGCCCGCGATAGAGCGCAAGGCGCTCGCCATCCCCATCCCGGAGTCCGACTCGCGAACAGATTGCGACTGCTGCGCAGTCGAGCGCAGGCTTCGCCAGCGGCTACCAAAGCCCCCGCAGTTGGTATTGGGTAATAGATGTATAGAAGTTGTTAACGGGCCGAACCAGACAATAAAAGCTAGAGTCTGATGGTTTCACGCAGGCTGGGACCCAATACCTGCGGACCGCACTCAAGGAGTTTTCATGCATACATTCAGTCGCAGCGCCGCCCTTCTCGCCCTCAGCGCCGGCACCCTCGCCAGCCTGCCGGCCGTGGCCGCCGATGAGCTTCATTACAATCAGATCTCCCTGCGCGCCGAAGTCAGTCAGGAAGTGGCCCGCGACCTGATGATCGTCACCCTCTACAGCGAATCGCAGAACGCCGACCCGGCCAAGCTCGCCGCGGAAATCACCACCACCATGAACAAGGCCCTGGGCCAGGCACGCCAGGTCAAGGACATCACCTTGCGCCAGGGCAGCCGCAACAGCTACCCGATCTACGACACCAAGGGCCAGAAGATCACCGGCTGGCGTGAACGCGCCGAGCTGCGCCTGGAAAGCTCGGACTTCGCCGCGCTGTCCAAGCTCACCGGCGAACTGCTGACTGATCTGAAAATGGGTGGCATGGACTTCGCCATCGCCGATCCGACCCGCAAGGCCAGCGAAGACAAGCTGCTCAAGGAAGCGGTCGACGCCTTCAAGGCACGCGCGCAACTG
The DNA here is from genome assembly GCF_028640875.1 of Pseudomonas sp. SBT1-2. Lineage (NCBI taxonomy): Bacteria > Pseudomonadati > Pseudomonadota > Gammaproteobacteria > Pseudomonadales > Pseudomonadaceae > Pseudomonas > Pseudomonas sp. SBT1-2. The sequence goes on from NZ_JAQZAA010000110.1 coordinate 14,426, forward strand.
ACCACCGAAGCGCTGGGCGGCAAGGGCTACAAGATCGTCAACCTGAACCTCAACAGCAACGGTTATCCACAGCCGTACCTGCGTGGGCCGGTGATGATGAAAGCCGCGGGCATGGATGCGGCGCCGGTCACTCCGGAAGTCGAAGCCGGTACCAGCCAGGTCAGCATGACCGCCGATGGCTCGATCGAAGTGCTGATGCAGTAACGTTTTCCCTGCCTTCCGAAACGGCGGTAACCTCCAGCAAAATCAGGTTACCGCCTTTTTTCTACCCTCTATTTCAACCCGAGCCTGAGGGCCTCGCCTTGGGGGGCTGAACTCGGCCAGGTCGGTGATGCTAAAGTTACCGACCTCGGTCGCCCATCAGACGTCATTGATGTCCACCGGGTATACTGCGCCTTTCCTATAAGAGTCTCTCCAAATGACCGCAGATCGCATCGGCGAACGCCTGCGTCGCTATCGCCGCGCCGCCAAGAAAACCCTGCGCCAGATCGCCAGCGAATCCGGTCTGACCGCCAGTTTTCTCTCCCAGGCGGAACGCAATCTCACCGGAGTCTCGATCTCCTCCCTGGTCAACATTGCCAAGTCTCTGAACGTTCCGCTGAACGCCCTCTTCGACCAGCCGACCCAGGCCCAACCCGACTCCCACGACGGCAAGCGGGTGCGCTACACCATCGAAGGCCAGCCCCTGTCCTACGAGCGGCTGTCCAGTTCCTTTCCCGGCAACCTGATCAACGCGGTGAAGATGAACATACCGGTGGGCTACCAGTCGGAACTGATTTCCCATGATGGCGCCGAGTTCTCCTACGTTCTTGCGGGGCAGATTGTCTACACCATCGAGGGGCAGCAGTATCCCCTCGGCGTCGGCGACTCGGTGCACTTCGACTCGACCAAACCGCACTACCTGGCTAACGCCGGCAACGACCCGGCAGAAGTATTGACCGTCACGACCATGGGCCTGTTCGACGACCATTCAGCGGCCTGAAACCCGGCCCATGGTCGCCTGCGCAACCTCACAGACACCCTGTGCGCAAGAGAAATGTTAGTCACGCTTAATTTTCGTTGACCACGATTTCAGCATGACTTAATTTCGGCATCGGCGAATCGTCAATCAACCACATAACAAGCGATCGCCGTCGCCACACAGGGTCCATGGGGGTGCATCCATTCCCCATAGAAGGCGAGTTGTCCCGGCCCACAAGGCCAATCCTCAGATGCGCCCCAGAAAAAGAAAAAATTGAGGTTTGCATGCGTAAGACCTTTCCGCTCCAGGTTTGGCAGACAGCGGGGCTGATCCTCGGCGTCCCACCGTCACACGCCACCCGCAACCTCCACAGTGACAACTTCACTGCGAGCCACAACGTCAACACCGCCGACGATGTGCTGTTCACCCGCCATCGCCTGCAAGATCCCGGGCATCCGTTCTCCACGGCCTCCCTCAGCAAGCCGCTCTACTTCATCCGGTCAACCCAATGCGCCAAACATTTGCGCCAGACAGGCCAGGCGGCTCAACCAGAAGCCAGTCGACACCCGCTCCAGCGACGCACCAATCGGAGGCACGGCTCGCCCTGGATGCCCCGCAAGAAGGCAACCCATGCACCAGAAAAAGCCAGCGCATACGGTCAAATTCGTCAATATTTATACAAATGCGTCATTCCTGTACGTTCGTTCCACTCCTTGATACTTGTGACAGCCCCGCATCTTGCATTGGGTATGGGGCCTGCATAAGTATCGGCGGGTCGACTCATAAGGTCGCCCTCTACACCAAAAATGACAACAAATCATGAGGCCACCATGTTCAAACAAGCAGTCATTCCGCTTTTAGTCAGCGCCGGCTTGCTCGCCAGCGCACCCTTCGCCCAGGCAGCGACTAACCTGGTGTTCTGCTCCGAAGGGAGCCCGGCCGGTTTCGACCCAGGCCAGTACACCACCGGAACCGACTTCGACGCCTCAGCAGAAACCATCTTCAACCGTCTCAGCCAGTTCGAGCGTGGCGGCACCGCCGTCGTTCCTGGCCTGGCGACCAGTTGGGACATTTCCGACGATGGCCTGACCTACACCTTCCATCTGCGCGACGGGGTGAAATTCCACACCACGCCGTACTTCAAGCCGACCCGTGATTTCAACGCCGACGACGTGCTCTTCACGTTCAACCGCATGCTCGACAAGGACATGCCGTTCCGCAAGGCGTACCCGACCGAATTCCCTTACTTCACCGACATGGGGATGGACACCAACATCACCAAGGTCGAGAAAGTCGACGACAAGACCGTCAAGTTCACCCTGAAAACCGTAGACGCCGCGTTCATCCAGAACCTGGCGATGAGCTTCGCCTCCATCCAGTCCGCCGAGTACGCCGACCAGCTGCTCAAGGAAGGCAAGCCGGGCGACATCAACCAGAAGCCGATCGGCACTGGCCCGTTCGTGTTCAAGAGCTACCAGAAAGACTCCAACATCCGTTACACCGGCAACAAGGAGTACTGGAAGCCTGAGGACGTGAAGATCGACAACCTGATCTTCGCCATCACCACCGACCCGTCGGTACGCATCCAGAAGCTGAAAAAGAACGAATGCCAGGTCACCCTGTTCCCACGTCCGGCCGACCTCAAGGCCCTGGGCGAGGACAAGACCCTCAAGCTGCCGCAGCAGGCCGGCTTCAACCTCGGCTACATCGCCTACAACGTGATGCCTGTGCTCAAGGGCCGCACCGACGCCAACCCGCTGGCCGACCTCAAGGTCCGCCAGGCGCTGGACATGGCGGTGAACAAGCAGCAGATCATCGACTCGGTCTACCAGGGCGCGGGCCAGCTGGCGGTCAACGCCATGCCACCGACCCAGTGGTCCTATGACGACACCATCAAGGATGCCAAGTACGGCCCTGAGAAAGCCAAGGCGCTGCTCAAGGAAGCCGGCATCAAGGAAGGCACCCAGATCACCCTGTGGGCCATGCCGGTGCAGCGTCCGTACAACCCGAACGCCAAGCTGATGGCTGAAATGCTGCAGTCCGACTGGGCGAAGATCGGCCTGAAGGTCAACATCGTCAGCTACGAATGGGGCGAGTACATCAAGCGTTCCAAGGGCGGCGAGAACCAGGCGATGATCATCGGCTGGAGCGGCGACAATGGTGACCCGGACAACTGGCTCGGCACCCTGTTCGGCTGCGACGCCATGAACGGCAACAACTTCTCCAAATGGTGCGACAAGCCGTACGACGCACTGATCAAACAAGCCAAAGCCACCCCGGACGTGGCCAAACGCACCGAGCTGTACAAGCAGGCGCAACACCTCCTCAAAGACCAAGTCCCGATGACACCTATCGCCCACTCGACGGTGTTCCAACCCATGCGCGCCAACGTGCAGGACTTCAAGATCAGCCCCTTTGGTCTGAACTCGTTCTACGGCGTCAGCATCAGCAAATAAGGGTCTGCAACGGCGACGTCACCTGACGTCGCCGTTGCCTTACCTGCCAGGACTGCCGGAACTCGAACGCTCTTCCTCTTGCTGCGCCCCATCGTGGTGAGTACGGGCATTTCGGAAGTTCCCTACATGTCTTTCAGGCTCATTGGCATTTACTACCCATGCGGCGACCCCTACCGTCAAAGCATGGAGTGGTGCATCCATTGCCCGGCATTTGCTGCAAGCGAGGACTTGGGATCGATGACATGACCGCCTCCGGATGAGGCGACTGCTCATCGATCAAAACAATAAAAGGGAGAGGGAGCGTCATGCGTCATTCTCTGGTTTTATCCGCCCTGTTGGGCACCGGTCTGTTGACCGCAACCTCCGCCAGCCTGGCGGCCAGCAACAGCCTGGTGTTCTGCTCCGAAGGCAGCCCGGCCGGTTTCGACACCGCGCAATACACCACCGCCACCGACAACGACGCGGCGGAGCCGCTGTACAACCGCCTGGCGGAGTTCGAAAAAGGCGCGACCAATGTGGTGCCTGGCCTGGCCACCCGCTGGGATATTTCCGCGGACGGCCTGCAGTACACCTTCCACCTGCGCGAAGGGGTGAAGTTCCACACCACGCCGTACTTCAAGCCGACGCGTGATTTCAACGCCGACGACGTGCTCTTCACCTTCACCCGTATGCTCGACGCCGAGCACCCTTTCCGTAAGGCCTACCCGACCGAGTTTCCCTACTTCAACGGGATGAGCCTGAACAAGAACATCGCCAAGGTCGAGAAGACCGGGCCGCTGACCGTGGTGATGACCCTGAACTCGGTGGACGCCGCGTTCATCCAGAACATCGCCATGAGCTTCGCCGCGATCCTCTCGGCCGAATACGCCAACCAGTTGCTCACGTCCGGCAAGCCCAGCGAGATCAACCAGAAGCCGGTCGGCACCGGGCCGTTCGTGTTCAAGAGCTACCAGAAAGACTCGAACATCCGCTACACCGCCAACAAGCAGTACTGGGACCCGAGCCGGGTCAAGCTCGACCAACTGATTTTCGCCATCAACACCGATGCCTCGGTGCGCGTACAGAAGCTCAAGGCCGGCGAATGCCAGGTCACCCTGCACCCGCGGCCAGCCGATGTCGAAGCGCTGAAAAAAGACCCGAAACTGCAACTGATCGAAAAGCCCGGCTTCAACCTCGGCTACATCGCCTACAACGTCCGCCACAAGCCCTTCGACCAGCTCGAAGTGCGCCAGGCGCTGGACATGGCGGTGAACAAGCAAGGCATCCTCAACGCCGTGTACCAGGGCGCCGGCCAGCTGGCAGTCAACGCCATGCCGCCGACCCAGTGGTCCTACGACACCAGCATCAAGGACGCCGCCTACAACCCGCAAAAGGCCCGTGAGCTGCTCAAGGCCGCCGGGGTCAAGGAAGGCACGGAAATCACCCTCTGGGCCATGCCCGTGCAACGTCCCTACAACCCCAACGCCAAGCTGATGGCCGAAATGCTCCAGTCCGACTGGGGCAAGATCGGCCTGAAAGTGAAGATCGTCAGCTACGAATGGGGCGAGTACATCAAGCGCACCAAGAATGGCGAGCACGACATCAGCCTGATCGGCTGGACCGGCGACAACGGTGACCCGGACAACTGGCTCGGCACCCTGTACAGCTGCGACGCCATTGGCGGCAACAACTACTCCATGTGGTGCGACCCGCAGTACGACAAGCTGATCAAGCAGGCCAAGATCGTCACCGATCGCGAACAGCGCACGGTGCTCTACCAACAGGCCCAGCAGTTGCTCAAGCAGCAGGTGCCGATCACCCCTGTCGCCCACTCGACGGTCAACCAGCCGTTGAGCGCCAAAGTCGAAGGATTCAAGGTCAGCCCTTTCGGCCGCAACGTGTTCTCGGGCGTCAGCATCGACCAATAAATGATTAGCCAGGCCGCTGGGGGCGATATTCGCCCCCACGCAAATTTGTTGCCTGAATTCGGCGCTCACGCCTCATGCAAACGTTTGCGATGCCTTGAATGAGTTGTAAAGCAAAAGCCGGTCAACCAAAAAGACCGGCATAAAAATAAAGAAAGCAAAGGAGCTTCACCCATGAAACCGAGCAACACCGCGTTACTGGCCCTGGCCATCAGCAGCATCACGGCCATGGCCCATGCGGAAAGCGTGAGCCAGGAATTCGTTCCGACGACCCTGGCCGGTACCAACGCCCAAAGCGAAGCCAAGGGTTTCATTGACGGACAGAGCCTTGGGGGCACCACCCGCAACTGGTACGCCAATGAACTGAAGCGTCGTGACGACACCTTCAGCTACAAGAAAAACAGCGTCAAAAACGATCCCACTGCACCCAAGACCCCGACCGCCCGGCGTATCAACTGGGTCCAGGGCACCATCCTCAACTACACCTCGGGTTTCACCCAGGGCACCGTTGGCGTCAGCACCGAAGTGGCTGCCTACAACGCCATCGCGCTGGACCGTGATCGCAAGGACATTGCCGGTGGCTCCAACCGTACCCTGGCGGACTCCAACGGCGACGCGGTAGATCAGTGGAGCAAACTGGGCCTGGCCAACGTCAAGTTCCGGGTATCGAATACCACGCTGACCGCCGGTCGCCAGAACTTCAGCACCCCGATCATCGACGTCATCGGCAACCGTGCGCTGCCTTCCAGCTTTGAAGGCATCAGCCTGCACAGCGAAGAACTGAACAACCTGTCGTTCGACCTGGCCGGCTTCGACCGCGTTTCGCCACGAAGCGAACAGAGCCTGTCGAAATTCCGTACCGAGTACTCCGCCACCGGCGTGGAAACCGACAAGGTCTACACCGCAGGTGTGAACTACCAGCCGTTCAAGAGCCTGAAGACCAGCCTGTATGGCGCCAAGGTCGAAGACTTCTGGAACCAGTACTACTTCGGCGCCACCCACGAACTGGGCGACAGCCAGGTGCTGAGCCTGACCACCGGCCTGAACTACTACAAGACCGTCGACGAAGGCAAAAAGTTGATGGGCGAGATCGACAACGACACCTACTCGCTGTCGCTCGGCCTGGCTCACCAGGCGCACAGCCTGACCTTCTCGTACCAGGAAGTGAACGGCGATACCTACTTCGACTACCTGCACGAAACCAACGGCATCTACCTGGCCAACTCCCTGCTCTCGGACTTCAACGGCCCGAACGAGAAATCCTTCCAGATCGCCTACGGCCTCAACATGGCCGAATACGGTGTGCCAGGCCTGAAGTTCAACATCTACCAGGCGCGTGGCTGGGGCATTGACGGTACCCATTACCGCGGCACCGCTTACACCGACCCGGGCGCCCAGCGCGGCGACCTGAGCCTGATGGATGGCGAAACCCACTACGAATACGGCATTGGCGCGTCTTATGCAGTCCAGAGTGGTCCGCTCAAGGCCACCGCCATTCGTGCGACCTACACTACGCACCGGGCCAGCGAACACCAGGCCGATGGCAACATCAACGAGTTCCGCCTGGTCACCACCATCCCGTTCAACATTCTCTAAAAACACACCGGCTGGTTGGCGAATTCATGATGAATTCGCCATTCCAGCTACTCTGGTTCAACCGATTGCAGAGGGTTCTAGATGAAAATGCTATCCCTGAGAGCGGCCATCGCTGCCGCACTGCTGAGCGTCGCCGCAGGCGTCTCGGCCAAGCCCTTGGTGGTCTGTACCGAAGCCAGCCCGGAAGGCTTCGATATGGTCCAGTACACGACTGCAGTCACTGCCGACGCGGTGGCGGAAACCATCTTCAACCGCCTGGTGGACTTCAAGCCCGGCACCACGGACATCGAGCCAGCCCTGGCCGAGTCCTGGGAGATCAGCCCGGACGGCCTGACCTACACCTTCCACCTGCGCAAAGGCGTCAAGTTCCACAGCACCGATTACTTCACGCCGACCCGCGAGATGAACGCCGACGACGTGCTCTGGAGCTTCCAGCGCCAGTTGGACCCGAAACACCCGTGGCATGACAAGTCCAGCGTGGGCTTCCCCTATTTCGAGAGCATGGGCTTCAAGGAGCTGCTCAAAAGCGTCGAGAAAACCGACGACCACACCGTGGTCTTCACCCTGACCCGTCGCGAAGCCCCCTTCCTGGCCGACGTGGCCATGGCCTTCGCCTCGATCTTCCCGGCCGAATACGCCGACCAGCTGCTCAAGGCCGGCAAGCCCGGCGACCTCAACAGCAAGCCGATCGGCACCGGCCCGTTCATCTTCCAGCGCTACGCCAAGGACGCCCAGGTGCGGTTCAAGGCCAACCCGGACTACTTCCGTGGCAAGCCGCCAGCCGACGCGCTGATCCTGGCGATCACCACCGATAACAACGTGCGCCTGCAGAAACTCAAGGCCAACGAGTGCCAGGTCGCCCTGTATCCGAAACCCGACGACATCCCGAGCATCAAGGCCGACACCAACCTGAAGGTCGACGACCTGGCCGCCATGACCGTGGGCTACGTCGCCCTGAACACCACCAAGAAATACATGAGCGACCCGCGTGTCCGTCAGGCCATCAACATTGCCTTCGACAAGGAAGCCTACGTCAACAGCCTGTACGGCAAGGGCAACGCGGTGGTCGGCACCGGCCCCTACCCGCCGACCCTGCTGGGCTTCAACGCCAGCCTGGGCAACCCGGCCCGCGACCTGGACAAGGCCCGCGCCCTGATCAAGGAAGCCGGCGTGCCGGAAGGCACGGTCTTCACCCTGTTCACCCGCAACGGCGGCGGCCCGACCAACCCCAACCCGCTGCTCGGCGCGCAGATGATGCAGTCCGACCTGGCGAAGATCGGCCTCAAGATCGACATCCGCGTCATGGAATGGGGCGAGATGCTCAAGCGCGCCAAGAACGGCGAGCACGACATGGTTTCCGCCGGCTGGGCGGGGGATAACGGGGACCCGGACAACTTCCTGACCCCCAACCTCAGTTGCGAGGCCGCCAAAAACGGCGAAAACTACGCTCGCTGGTGCAATAAAGCGTTCCAGAGCCTGATCGATCAGGCCCGCGCCGAGTCCGAGCCGGCCAAACGGACCGCACTCTATGAACAGGCCCAGGACATTTTCGACAAGGAACAACCCTGGATCCCCATGGCCTATCCGAAAATGTTCACCGCAATGCGCAAGAACGTCGAGGGCTACCACCAGAGCCCCCTGACCACCAACAACTTCGCTACCACCCAGGTGAAGTAGATAAGAAACGCCCGGCATCCCTGACCCCAGGGATGCCGGACACGCCTAACCGGCTGATGAGGTACACCAGAAGATGTTTAGTTTTATTGCCCGCCGTGTGGGGTTGTTGATTCCCACATTCTTCGGCATCACCTTGCTGACGTTCGCATTGATTCGCATGATTCCCGGCGATCCCGTGGAAGTCATGATGGGCGAGCGCCGGGTAGACCCTGAGATGCATGCCCAGGCAATGGAACGCCTTGGTCTGAACAAACCGCTGTATGCCCAGTACCTGGACTACATCGGCAAACTCGCCCAGGGCGACCTGGGTGAATCCCTGCGGACTCGCGAGAGTGTGTGGACCGAATTCACTTCCCTGTTCCCGGCGACCCTGGAACTGGCCTCGGCCGCGATGCTGTTCGCCGCCGTGATCGGCCTGCTGGCCGGGGTTATCGCCGCGCTGAAACGAGGATCGCTGTTCGACCACGGGGTGATGGGCATCTCCCTCGCGGGCTACTCGATGCCGATCTTCTGGTGGGGCCTGATCCTGATCATGTTCTTCTCCGTGAGCCTGGGCTGGACCCCGGTTTCCGGACGGCTCGACCTGCTCTACGACATCGAGCCGAAAACCGGCTTCATGCTCATCGACACCCTGCTGGCCGATGACACCAGCGCCTTCTTCGACGCCCTGCACCACCTGATCCTGCCGGCCATCGTGCTCGGCACCATTCCGCTGGCGGTGATCGCGCGGATGACCCGTTCCTCGATGCTCGAAGTGCTGCGCGAAGACTACATCCGCACCGCCAAGGCCAAGGGCCTGTCGCCCGCCCGCGTGGTGTTCGTGCACGGCCTGCGCAACGCGCTGATCCCGGTGCTGACCGTGGTCGGCCTGCAAGTCGGCACCCTGCTGGCCGGCGCGGTCCTGACCGAAACCATCTTCTCCTGGCCCGGCATCGGCAAATGGCTGATCGAAGCCATCGGCGCCCGGGACTACCCCGTGGTGCAGAACGGCATCCTGTTGATCGCCTGCCTGGTGATCCTGGTCAACTTCGTGGTGGACATCCTCTACGGCTTTGCCAACCCACGCATTCGCCACCAGCGCTGAGGACAATACTCATGAGCACTCCAACCTCCTCAGTAGCCGTATCCGCCGTGGCCGTGGATCAAAGCCTGCTGTACCCCTCGCCGTACAAGGAATTCTGGCAGGCGTTCTCGCGCAACAAGGGCGCGGTGGCCGGCCTGCTGTTCATGCTGCTGGTGATCTTCTGCGCGATCTTCGCGCCCTGGGTCGCCCCGCATAACCCGAGCGAGCAATACCGCGACTTCCTGCTGACCCCGCCGGTCTGGCTCGAAGGCGGCCAATGGCAATTCATCCTCGGCACCGACGAACTGGGCCGTGACCTGCTGTCGCGCCTGATCACCGGTTCGCGCCTGTCGCTGCTGATCGGCCTGTCGTCAGTGGTCATGTCGCTGATCCCGGGCATCCTCCTGGGCCTGTTCGCCGGGTTCTTCCCGCGCCTGCTCGGGCCGACCATCATGCGCCTGATGGACATCATGCTGGCCCTGCCGTCCCTGCTGCTGGCCGTGGCGATCGTCGCCATCCTCGGCCCAGGCCTGATCAACACCGTGATCGCCATCGCCGTGGTATCGCTGCCGTCCTACGTGCGCCTGACCCGCGCCGCGGTGATGGGCGAGCTCAACCGCGACTACGTGACCGCTGCGCGCCTGGCCGGTGCCGGCCTGCCGCGCCTGATGTTCATCACCGTGCTGCCCAACTGCATGGCGCCGCTGATCGTCCAGGCGACCCTGAGCTTCTCCTCGGCGATCCTCGATGCCGCGGCCCTGGGCTTCCTCGGCCTTGGCGTCCAGCCGCCCACCCCCGAGTGGGGCACCATGCTGGCCTCGGCCCGCGACTACATCGAACGCGCCTGGTGGGTGGTGAGCCTGCCCGGTCTGACCATTTTGCTCAGCGTGCTGGCAATCAACCTGATGGGCGACGGCCTGCGCGATGCGCTGGACCCGAAACTCAAGAACGCCGCCTGAGGAGATTCCCATGTCACTGCTAGAAATCAAGAATCTCAACGTGCGCTTCGGCGACGCCCAGGCCGTTCCCGTGGTGGATGGCCTGGACCTGAACGTGGACAAGGGCGAAGTCCTGGCCATCGTCGGCGAATCCGGCTCCGGCAAGTCCGTGACCATGATGGCGCTGATGGGGCTGATCGAGCATCCTGGCATCGTCACCGCCGACGCCCTCAGCTTCGACGGCAAGGACATGCTCAAGCTCAGCGCCCGGCAACGCCGGCAGATCGTCGGCAAGGACCTGGCCATGGTCTTCCAGGACCCGATGACCGCGCTGAACCCGAGCTACACCGTGGGCTTCCAGATCGAGGAAGTGCTGCGCCTGCACCTGAAGATGTCCGGCAAGGCGGCCCGCAAGCGCGCCATCGAACTGCTGGAAAAAGTCGAGATCCCGGGCGCCGCCAGCCGCATGGACGCCTACCCGCACCAACTGTCCGGTGGCATGAGCCAGCGCGTGGCGATTGCCATGGCGATTGCCGGCGAGCCGAAACTGCTGATCGCCGACGAACCGACCACCGCCCTGGACGTGACCATCCAGGCGCAGATCATGGACCTGCTGCTCAACCTGCAACGCGAGCAGAACATGGGCCTGGTGCTGATCACCCACGACCTGGCCGTGGTCGCCGAAACCGCCCAGCGCGTGTGCGTGATGTACGCCGGGCAAGCGGTGGAAGTGGGCAAGGTGCCGGAGTTGTTCGACATCCCCGCCCACCCCTACACCGAAGCGTTGCTGGCTGCGATTCCCGAGCACAGCATGGGCGCGGCGCGCCTGTCGACCCTGCCGGGCATCGTTCCCGGTCGCTACGACCGTCCGCAAGGTTGCCTGCTCTCGCCACGCTGCCCGTACGTGCAGGAAAACTGCCGTCAGCAGCGTCCAAGCCTCGACCCGAAAGCCGCCAGCCTCGCACGCTGCTTCTACCCGCTGAATCAGGAGGTGGCGTAATGGCCGTCGTTCTTACCGCCCGCAACCTGACCCGCCACTACGAAGTGTCCCGCGGCCTGTTCAAGGGCCATGCGACCGTGCGCGCCCTCAACGGCGTGTCGTTCGAGCTGGAAGCCGGCAAGACCCTCGCGGTGGTCGGCGAGTCCGGCTGCGGCAAATCCACCCTGGCCCGCGCCCTGACCCTGATCGAAGAGCCGTCCTCCGGGTCCTTGAAAATCGCCGGCCAGGAAGTCGCCGGCGCCGACAAGGCCCAGCGCAAGCAACTGCGCAAAGACGTGCAGATGGTGTTCCAGAGCCCCTACGCCTCGCTCAACCCACGGCAGAAGATCGGCGATCAACTGGCCGAACCGCTGCTGATCAACACCAAGCTGTCGGCCAGCGAACGGCGGGAAAAGGTCCAGGCGATGATGAAGCAGGTGGGCCTGCGCCCCGAGCATTATCAGCGCTACCCGCACATGTTCTCCGGTGGCCAGCGCCAGCGTATCGCCCTGGCGCGGGCGATGATGCTGCAACCGAAAGTGCTGGTGGCGGACGAACCGACCTCGGCCCTCGACGTGTCGATCCAGGCCCAGGTACTGAACCTGTTCATGGACCTGCAGCAGGAGTTCAACACCGCCTACGTGTTCATCTCCCACAACCTGGCGGTGGTGCGTCACGTCGCCGACCACGTGATGGTGATGTACCTCGGCCGGCCGGTGGAAATGGGCCCGAAAGAGGACATCTACACCCGTCCCCTGCACCCTTACACCCAGGCGCTGCTGTCGGCCACGCCGACCATTCACCCGGACCCGGACAAGCCGAAGATCAAGATCGTCGGTGAGCTGCCCAACCCGCTGAACCCGCCATCCGGCTGCGCTTTCCACAAGCGCTGCCCGTATGCCACCGAGCGTTGCAGCAGCGAAGAGCCGGCCCTGCGCCTGCTCGACACCCGCCAGGTGGCCTGCCACTACGCCGAACAGTTCCTCGGCTGACCCGGCAAGAAAAAGGCGCCGCGGTTGCCCGCGGCGCCTGATCAGTGTTGACCAAGCCCCTTCTGTCGGATTGCGCATCAGTCCGGCAGAGGGGGTTTTCTTTTTTCCGCAGACGCAAGCTCAGCCCTGGCTAGCCTCGTCTTCGCTGTCGGTATCCGGCTCGTCGGTGGTCGAATCGTCATCGTCCGCGCTGCCACCCTGCCCCTGATCACCCGGCTCGGATTCCGACTTGGCGATCATCTGCACCCCGTTCTGCAGATGCCCAGGCCCCCAGAAACCCGGCACCCGCGCCGCCTGGTCACTGGCCCAGGCCGCAGACAGGCCGAGCGACAACAGCACCAGCACCTTGAGCAGCAGCACAACCCGTTGGAAAGCATTCATGTTGATTCCGTCCCTTTGCGTAGGTGAATCAATAATGGCCACAGGCCCTGACCTGCAAGGCGAGGCTTCGTATGAAACCTAGCCCCGAAGGCGGCGCTTTGCCAGATAGCAAGCTATCTATCCGCCCACTGGATAGACGGCTTTCGACTAGGCCTTAAAACCTGCGGTTATGCCTCGCTCCTACGGGGGTATGCGGGATTTGATTCGCGATCTACAAGCACACCACGTATCTGTAGGAACTGCCGGTCGACGCTCGATTGCCCGCGATGGCGTCCATTCGGGCAATGGGATTCCGGCAGAATAGTGGTGGCAGGTTTTGGGGCTGCTACGCAGCCCATCGCGAGCAAGCTTCGCTCCTACAGCAGCATGCGCGGTTCGATCCCTGCCCTAAAGGGTGTGCGGGCATCACCTATCCACGGGCACAAAAAAGCCCCGCGGTTTGGGGCCGCGGGGCTTTTTTGTGAGGCGTCGCTCAGACCTTAGTGATGCTCGCGGGTCGCGCGGAATTTCACGTCGGGCCAGCGCTCTTCCATCAGCGCCAGGTTGACCCGGGTCGGGGCCAGGTAGGTCAGGTGACCGCCGCCGTCCAGCGCCAGGTTTTCCACGGCCTTGTTGGCGAATTCCTCGAGCTTCTTCTTGTCGCTGCAATCGATCCAGCGCGCGGACCACACGGTAATCGGCTCGTAGGAGCACTCGACCTTGTATTCCTCTTTCAGGCGGCTGGCGACCACATCGAACTGCAGCACACCAACGGCGCCGAGAATGATGTCGTTGCTGCGCTCGGGGAAGAACACCTGGGTCGCGCCTTCTTCGGCCAGCTGTTGCAGGCCCTGGCGCAGTTGCTTGGATTTCAGCGGATCCTTCAGGCGCACGCGGCGGAACAACTCCGGGGCGAAGTGTGGGATGCCGGTGAAGCCCAGGGCCTCGCCTTCGGTGAAGGTATCGCCGATCTGGATGGTGCCGTGGTTGTGCAGGCCGATGATGTCGCCAGCGTAGGCTTCTTCGAGCTGTTCACGCTCGGAGGAGAAGAAGGTCAGCGCATCGCCGATGCGCACGTCCTTGCCGGTGCGCACGTGGCGCATCTTCATGCCTTTCTCGTACTTGCCCGAGCAGATGCGCATGAAGGCGATCCGGTCGCGGTGTTTCGGGTCCATGTTCGCCTGGATCTTGAACACGAAGCCTGTGAACTTCTCTTCCTGTGGCTCGACGGTGCGCTCGTTGGCCACGCGTGCCAGCGGCAGCGGCGCCCAGTCGACGACGGCGTCGAGCACGTGGTCCACACCGAAGTTGCCCAGGGCGGTACCGAAGAACACCGGGGTCAGCTGGCCGTCCATGAACTCCTGCTGGTCGAACTCGTGGCAGGCGCCCTGCACCAGTTCCAGCTGCTCGATGAAGCGCTCGTACTCGTCACCCAGGTGGGCACGGGCTTCATCGGAATCGAGCTTCTCGATGATCTTGGTTTCAGTGCGCTCGTGGCCGTGGCCGGCGGTGTAGACAATGATGTAGTCGCCCGCCAGGTGGTACACGCCCTTGAAGTCGCGGTAGCAACCGATCGGCCAGGTGATGGGCGCCGCCTTGATCTTCAGGACCGCTTCGATTTCGTCGAGCAGTTCGATCGGGTCGCGGATGTCACGGTCGAGTTTGTTGATGAAGCTGACGATCGGCGTGTCGCGCAGACGGCAGACGTCCATCAGGGCGATGGTCCGTGGCTCTACGCCCTTACCGCCGTCGAGCACCATCAGCGCCGAGTCCACCGCGGTCAGGGTGCGGTAGGTGTCTTCCGAGAAGTCTTCGTGGCCCGGGGTGTCGAGCAGGTTGATCATGTGTTCGCGATAAGGGAACTGCATGACCGACGTGGTAATGGAAATACCCCGCTGCTTCTCCATCTCCATCCAGTCGGAGGTGGCGTGGCGGTCGGACTTGCGGGATTTCACCGTACCGGCAACGGCAATCGCCTTGCCCATCAGCAAGAGCTTCTCGGTGATGGTGGTTTTACCCGCATCCGGGTGGGAAATAATGGCGAAAGTGCGGCGTTTCGCGACTTCGGCGGCCTGTTTGGTCATGGGAAATCGCCTGGCAGGTGATTCAAAAAAAGGGCGGCGAGTATAGCGCAAAGCAAGCTCCACGGACCACCGTTCGGCCTGGAGCCTCTGCAACCCTTGCCCTGTACGTTCCCTGTAGCCGCTGCCGAGCGCAGCGAGGCTGCGATCGAGCTGGGCGGCATTCCGATGTAGCGCTCGCAAACACTGAATACACGGTTTGACTGAACCACCGCGTCGCCTGGTTTTGCGACGGCTGCGCCGCCGATCGCAGCCTCGCTGCGCTCGGCAGCGGCTACAGGCGGCTACAGGCGGCCAGGCATCAGAGATATCGGAGTAATGGGATTGAGGGTGGCCAAACGTTGCCAAATATGGAACCTTTTAAAAGGTGGAGGCGTCCACTCCCCTGTTACGAGCTTTCGTCAGGGGTAGAAAAATCAGCAAGTTAGCCTGACGAGGCTATGCGTATGGCTCGATCCCGCGCTGTTTCCAGCGCAGCGACGAGCTGCTTCTCGCGACCGTTCTTTTGGCAGCCAGGTATGGCCTTGCCACACGAAAGAAGGCTCGCCGACATAAAAAAGGAGTCCGCCTGTGGCTATTCGCTATGGCAAAGGGCTGATAGGAGGCGCGGCGGTCATCGCTCTCCTGGCCCTGCTGGTCCACTGGATCGGCATCAGTACGATCGAACACTACCGCGACGATCTGTTGTTTTACCTGCAAGCCCATCTGTACCTGGTACTCGCTTCAATGTTCGCCGCCCTCGTGGTGGGGATACCCGCCGGCATCTTCCTCAGCCGACCGCAGATGGTCGGGCGTGCCGAGCGCTTCATGCAGTTGTTCAACATCGGCAACACCGTCCCTCCCCTGGCCGTCCTGGCCATCGCCCTGGGGATCCTCGGCATCGGCAGCGGGCCGGCCATCTTCGCTTTGTTCCTCGCCTCCTTGCTGCCCATTGTGCGCAACACCTACGAAGGTCTGAAAAACGTCCAGGGTTCCCTCAAGGAAGCCGCCGTCGGCATCGGTATGACGCCGCGCCAGGTGCTGTGGAAAGTCGAGCTGCCCAACGCCGTGCCGATCATCGTCGGTGGCGTGCGCGTGGCCCTGGCGATCAACGTCGGCACCGCGCCGCTGGCCTTCCTGATCGGCGCCAACAGCCTCGGCAGCCTGATCTTCCCCGGCATCGCCCTGAACAATCAGCCGCAACTGCTGCTCGGCGCGGCCTGCACCGCCTTGCTGGCCCTGCTGCTCGACGGCCTGGTGACACTGGCCAGCCGCCTCTGGCTGGAACGCGGCCTGCGCCCGTCTTAAGCCTGCGCGAAGGAATTCACATGAAAAAAATAGCTTTGATCATAGGCTGCGTCCTGCTGTGCGCGGGAATTGCCCAAGCCGCGCAAAAGCCGGTGATCCGCATCGGCGCCCGGGTCTTCACCGAGCAGACGCTGCTGGCGGAAATCACCTCGCAGTACCTGCGCAGCAAGGGCTACGACACCCGGGTCACCGGCGGCCTGGGCAGCAACCTGGCGCGCAGCGCCCACGAAAGCGGGCAGCTGGACATGCTCTGGGAATACACCGGGGTGTCCCTGGTGGCCTACAACCACGTGACGGAAAAACTCGACAGCCAAGAGTCCTATGAGCGGGTCAAGGAACTCGACGGGAAAAAAGGCCTGGTCTGGCTGACGCCGTCGAAGTTCAGCAATACCTACGCCCTGGCCCTGCCGAAAAACGTCGCGGACGCATACCCGCAGATCAACAGCGTCAGCGACCTGAAACACGTCCTCGACGCCGAACGCCAGGACCACCACCTGATCGCCCTGGACACCGAGTTCGCCAACCGCTCCGACGGCCTGCAAGGCATGGTCGAGCTGTACGGCATGGACCTGACCCGCAGGAACATCCGGCAGATGGACGCCGGGCTGGTCTACACCGCCCTGCGTAACGGCCAGGTGTTCGCCGGCCTGGTCTACACCACCGACGGCCGACTCAATGCCTTCAATCTGAAGTTGCTGAACGACGACCTGCATTACTTCCCCGACTACACCGCGGCCCCCGTGGTGCGCCAGGCCTACCTCGACGCCCATCCGCAACTGGCCGCTGATCTCAAGCCGCTGGCCGAACTGTTCGACGACCAGACCATGCGCCAGCTCAACGCCCGGGTCGACGTCGACCATGAAAGCCCATCCGCCGTTGCCGCAGATTTCCTGCGCCAGCATCCACTGAATTGAGGGAGGAAAAAGCCATGGAATTGCTCAACGCCTTTTCCCATCTCGACTGGCAGCAAGTCATCCAGCTGACCTGGCAGCACATCACCCTGGTGGGCATCGCCGTGACCCTGGCGATCCTCTTCGGCGTGCCCCTGGGGATCCTGATGACCCGCTTCCCGACCCTGGCCGGCCCACTGCAAGCCAGCGCCACCGTGCTGCTGACCATCCCGTCGATCGCCCTGTTCGGCCTGCTGTTGCCGTTCTATTCCAAGTTCGGCCAGGGCCTGGGGCCGCTGCCGGCAATCACCGCGGTGTTTCTCTATTCCCTGCTGCCGATCATGCGCAACACCTACCTGGCGCTGACCGGCGTCGAGCCAGGGATCCGCGAAGCCGCCCGCGGCATCGGCATGACCTTCGGCCAGCGCCTGCGCATGGTCGAGTTGCCGATCGCCGTGCCGGTGATCCTCGCCGGCGTGCGCACCGCCGTGGTGATGAACATCGGCGTCATGACCATCGCCGCCACCATCGGCGCCGGCGGCCTGGGTGTGCTCATTCTTGCTTCCATCAGCCGCAGCGACATGTCGATGCTGATCGTCGGCGCGGTGCTGGTCAGTCTCCTGGCCATCTTCGCCGACCTGCTTCTGCAATGGCTGCAACGCTCCTTGACTCCAAAAGGACTGCTCAAATGATCGAACTTCAGAACCTGACCAAGACCTTCCAAAGCAACGGCAAGACCATCACCGCCGTTGACTCCGTAAGCCTGACCGTCAATGAAGGCGAAATCTGCGTGTTCCTCGGGCCATCGGGTTGCGGCAAAAGCACCACGCTGAAAATGATCAACCGCCTGATCATGCCGACCTCGGGCAAGGTGCTGATCAACGGCGAGGACACCACCGGCCTGGACGAAGTGACCCTGCGCCGCAACATCGGCTACGTGATCCAGCAGATCGGCCTGTTCCCCAACATGACCATCGAGGAAAACATCGTGGTGGTGCCGCGTCTGCTGGGCTGGGACAAACAGAAATGCCACGAGCGCGCCCGCGAGCTGATGAGCATGATCAAGCTCGAACCCAAGCAGTACCTGCATCGTTATCCCCGCGAGCTGTCCGGTGGCCAGCAACAGCGGATCGGGGTGATCCGGGCGCTGGCGGCCGATGCGCCACTGCTGCTGATGGACGAACCTTTCGGCGCGGTCGACCCGATCAACCGCGAGATGATCCAGAACGAGTTCTTCGAGATGCAACGGGCGCTGAACAAGACCGTGATCATGGTCAGCCACGACATCGACGAAGCCATCAAGCTCGGCGACAAGATCGCCATCTTCCGCGCCGGCAAGCTGCTGCAGATCGATCACCCGGACACCCTGCTGGCCCATCCGGCGGACGACTTCGTCAGCAACTTCGTCGGCCAGGACAGCACCCTCAAGCGCCTGCTGCTGGTGAAGGCCGAGGACGCCGCCGACAACGCGCCGTCGGTCAGCCCGCAAACCCCGGTGGCCGACGCCCTGGAACTGATGGACGAACACGACCGCCGCTACCTGGTGGTGACCTGCGCCGAGAACAAGGCCCTGGGTTACGTGCGCCGCCGCGACCTGCACCGCCAAACCGGCACCTGCGCCCAGTACCTGCGCGAGTTCAACGCCACCGCAGCCTACGACGAACACCTGCGCATCCTGCTGTCGCGGATGTACGAGTTCAACCGTTCGTGGCTGCCGGTGCTGGACGCCGAGCGGGTGTTCCTCGGCGAAGTGACCCAGGAATCGATTGCCGCCTACCTCAGCTCCGGTCGCTCGCGGGGGATGAAGACCAATATCGTCTCGCCAGCCGAGACTGCGCTGGCCTGAGGCCTGTCCATCAACCCCGTGACATCACGCAAACGAGCCAGACCGAGGTCTGGCTCGTTTGTGCCATGACCGGAAAAACCACCACGCCCGAGTTTTTTATTCGCTGCATTTATGCATCGCAGCAGCGAGAAATCGCTGCGCGACTGCATCAACTCCCGCCCCTACCTTGAACGGCATCCCAATCATTCGAGGAAGCCCTCATGTCCCCCTCCATGTTCGCCATCGAAATCCAGCGCCCCGGCGGTCATGCTGGCCAAGGCCTTCGGCGCGTCGCGGATCTTCACCACGGTTTCCAGCGAGGAACAGCAAAAGGTCAGCCTTGCCCTGGGCGCGGACCAGGCGATCAATTACCGGCAGGAAGATTTCGTCGAGGTGATGATGCAGGCCACCGACAGCAAGGGCGTGGACGTGATCGTCGATATCATTGCCGGGGACTATGTGGCACGCAATTTCGCCGCCGCGGCGACGTACGGCAGGATCGTGCAGATCGGCGTGCACAAGGGCGCGGCCCGGGAACTGAGCCTGTTCCCCTTGCTGAGCAAACGCCTGACGCTGGTGGGCTCGACCCTGCGCTCGCGCAGCCACGACGAGAAAGCCGAAATCGTCGCCGAGCTGGAACGGCAGGTTTGGCGCTGATCAGCGCCGGCCGGGTCAAACCCTATATATTCGAGCGGTTCGCGCTGGAGGATGTGCAGCAGGCCCACCGACTGATCGACAGCGGCCGGCATATCGGCAAGATCATCCTCCAGCTCTTTACCCGCGGCTGATCAGCCCGCCAGCGCCTTGAGCACCAGCGCCGCGACCGCCCCGCCCGACGCCGGGTTCTGCCCGGTGATCAGGCGTTGATCGGCCACCGCGAAGGATGCCCAGGGCTCGGAGGCCTTCTTGTAGATCGCGCCACGCTTGAGCATTTCGTCCTCGGTCAGGTACGGCACGTACTGATCGAGTTCGGCCAGTTTCTCCTCGGCGTTGGAGAAGCCGGTGGCTTCCTTGCCCTTGAGCAGCAGGCTGCCGTCGGACAGCTGGATGTTCAGCAGGCCCACGGCACCGTGGCACACCGACGAAACGATGCCGCCCGCTTCATAGATCAAACTGGCGATCTTCTGCAGCGCCTTGTTGTCCGGGAAGTCCCAGACCACGCCATGGCCACCGGCGTAGTAGATCACCGAGTAATCCGCCGGGTTGACCTGCTCCGGTTTCAGCACCGAGCCAAGCCGGGCCATGAACGCGGCATCCTGGTACCAGGCCCAGTCGGTTTCGTCGGCCATGGCCAGGCTGTGGGGATCGATCGGTGTATAACCGCCCTTGGGGCTCACATAATCGACCGCGTAACCGGCCGCCTCGACCGCCTTGACGAAATGCACGGCTTCGCCCAGCCACAGGCCGGTGGCCCGGTTCAGCGTCGGGTACTTGGGAAAACTGGTCAGGACCACTAGCATTTTCTTGCTCATGCTTCACCTCACTGGACATGAATGGCTGCGCGGACCGGCCGCGCGGCCAAGGGAAAGCCACCTTAGCCAGCTCCACCCCGCGCACATAGCCGACGGGCCGCAACTGACTATTTCATTCTTGGAACAGCCCCACGATGTACGACCTGAACGAGCTGTACTTCTTTACCTGCATCGTCGAACACCAGGGAATAGGCGCAGCCAGCCGTAACCTGGGGATTCCCAAGTCCCGGCTCAGCCGTCACCTGAGCGCCCTCGAGGAGCGCCTCGGGGTGCGCCTGATCAACCGATCCACGCGTCAGTTCAGCGTTTCGGAGCTGGGGCTGGAGTACTACCAGCATTGCCTGGCCATGCTCGAAGGGGCCGAGGCTGCGCAGTCGCTGATCGAACACAGCCAGGCCTCCCCCAAGGGCACGGTGCGCATCGCCTGCCCCACCGCGCTGCTGAACTTCCTGGTGGCCGGCATGATCTCGCGCTTCATGGAGCGCTACCCCGAGATCAAGGTGCAGCTGGAAAGCACCAACCGCAATGTCGACCTGCTGCGTGAAGGGTTCGACATTGCCCTGCGGGTCGACGTTCCACCGCTGGAAGACAGCAGCCTGACCCTCAAGCCGCTGTCCCGCAGCCCCCAGGAACTGGTGGCCAGCCCGGCGCTGCTGGAACGCCTGGGGCCGGTGCGGGCGCTGAGCGACCTCACGGGATTTCCCAGCCTGGACCAGGGGCCGGCCAACCACAGCTATTGCTGGCACCTGGAAGATGACCAGGGGATACAGGCCTCGGTGGCGCACAGCCCGCGGCTGATCACCGACGACATGATCACCTTGCGCCGCGTCGCCCTCGAGGGCGGCGGTATCGTGCAACTGCCCAAGCTGGTGGTGTTCAAGGACATGCGCAACGGCACCTTGCATCCGGTCCTCGCCGGCTGGAAACCCAGGAGCGCCCAGGTCTATGCGCTGTTCGCCAGCCGTCGCGGCGTCATGCCCTCGGTCCGCGCGCTGCTGGATTTTCTCGCCGAGAACTTTCGCGCCCTGGACTTTGAAAATCTCTACGACGGCTATGCTTTGCGCGGCGACGAGGATGCCTGTTTCCTGACCGACTCCAGGCTCTGAACCGGCGGATCGGCAAGGTCAGCGGACAATGGCGAGGAACATCAGCCTGTCATCTGGGTCGGTTACATAAATGACTGACTCGGACCACGCGACGAACGCGTGCAAAAACGCGACATTTTTTGTTGATCTCAGGCCCCTCACGCCCTAAAGTTCGCGCCGAACGTCCATGCTGGAAACGATCCATCCGGCTCAAGTACTGACGACGAGACAGCAAGGCCAAGGGCAAATACGCCCGTGGCCTTTTTGCTTTCGGCGACATGCCTTGGGAAGTAGGCGAACCAAAGTGGGGATACGGAGGACGTTCATTTGCACCCATTGTTTTTACCCGTTTGCCATTAGGAGCTCCCAGGTATGTCGATTCAGGTCGAAGACTATTTCGCGCGCGAAACCTTTCAGAAAATGAAGGCGTTCGCCGACAAGCAAGAAACCCCGTTCGTGGTCATCGACACCCAGATGATCGCCCAGGCCTACGATGACCTGCGCGCCGGTTTCGAATTCGCCAAGGTCTACTACGCGGTAAAAGCCAACCCGGCCGTCGAAATCATCGACCTGCTGCGGGAAAAAGGTTCGAACTTCGACATCGCCTCGATCTACGAGCTGGACAAGGTGCTGGGCCGCGGCGTCAGCCCGGACCAGATCAGCTACGGCAACACCATCAAGAAATCCAAGGACATCCGCTACTTCTACGAGAAGGGCGTGCGTCTGTATGCGACCGACTCCGAAGCCGACCTGCGCAACATCGCCAAGGCCGCGCCGGGCTCGAAAGTCTATGTGCGGATCCTCACCGAAGGCTCGACCACCGCTGACTGGCCGCTGTCGCGCAAGTTCGGCTGCCAGACCGACATGGCGATGGACCTGCTGATCCTCGCCCGCGACCTGGGCCTGGTGCCTTACGGCGTGTCGTTCCACGTGGGTTCGCAACAGCGCGACATCAGCGTCTGGGACGCGGCGATCGCCAAGGTCAAGGTGATCTTCGAACGCCTGAAGGAAGAAGACGGCATCCACCTCAAGCTGATCAACATGGGTGGCGGCTTCCCGGCCAACTACATCACCCGCACCAACAGCCTGGAAACCTACGCCGAGGAAATCATCCGCTTCCTCAAGGAAGACTTCGGCGACGAGCTGCCGGAAATCATCCTCGAGCCAGGCCGTTCGCTGATCGCCAACGCCGGCATCCTGGTCAGCGAAGTGGTGCTGGTAGCGCGTAAATCCCGCACCGCCGTGGAGCGCTGGATCTACACCGACGTGGGCAAGTTCTCCGGCCTGATCGAAACCATGGACGAAGCCATCAAGTTCCCGATCTGGACCGAGAAGAAAGGCGAGACGGAGGAAGTGGTCATTGCCGGTCCGACCTGCGACAGCGCCGACATCATGTACGAGAACTACAAGTACGGACTGCCGCTGAACCTGGCCATCGGCGACCGCCTGTACTGGCTGTCCACCGGTGCCTACACCACCAGCTACAGCGCTGTGGAATTCAACGGCTTCCCGCCACTGAAATCCTTCTACGTGTAAGCGCCACGCCGTAACGAAAAAGCCCATGACGTGTCATGGGCTTTTTTATGCCTGCGAAATGGCGGTGGCTTGCGTCTATGTAGCGCACGCATTGCCTCTGTAGGAGCGAAGCTTGCTCGCGATAGGCCGAAGGCCGGTGGCGGCCTTGATACCGTCATCGCGGGCAAGCCTCGCTCCTACAGAAGCTACAGCTGGGCTAACGCCTCGCGGTCGGTTTCGTCACCCAGCTCTGCCGCACGCTGGTGATAAGCCAGGGCCAGGCCGCGGATCTGCGGATGGGCCGCCTGCAACAAAGCGCCACGGGCGACCCGCAGGAAGTTCAGGTTGCCGCCTTCCAGAGCCTTGCCCAGCCAACCCAGCGCCTCGTCGATACGCCCGGCATCGGCCAGCACCGCAGCGTGGCTGAACTGCCCACGGAAATCCCCGCCCTCGGCGGAACGGCGATACCAGTCGCAGGCCGCCGCGACATCCCTGGGGCAGTGACGCCCCTCCTCCAGATAGCGGCCCAGCAGGTTCATGGATTTGGCATGGCCCATGGCGGCCGCGCGCTGGTAGCAGTTCAAGGCCAGGGCGTGGTTTTCAGCGACTCCGCGACCGGTGGCCAGCAGGTTGGCGTAGTTGTACAGCGCCCAGTCCAGCCCGGCTTCGGCCGCCTGGCGATAATGCCCGGCAGCCGCCTTGGCATCGGCCTCGCAGCCCCAACCGTGCTCACAGCAGCGCCCCAGCATGTTGCGCGCCATCAGGTGCCCGCCCTTGGCGGCGATCGTGAACCAGCGCAGCGCCAGCGCCTGGTCGCGCTCGATACCCAGGCCGTCGAGGAGGATCTGCCCGAGCAGCGCCTGGGCATCCAGCACGCCCTCCCCGGCCGCCAGCAGGATCGCCTGGGCGGCCCGGGCCGGGCTCTGTTCGAGCATGGCGCGCAGTTGCTCGCCGTCGAGGACTTCCTCGCGGCGTAACTGGAAACTCACGGTCTACACCTCGACCCAGCGGCGCAACAGGTTGTGGTAGGTGCCGGTCAGGCGGATCAGCGACGGATGATCCGGCATGTCGCGGGTCAGTTGCTGGATCGCCTCGTCCATCTCGAACAGCAGGGCGCGCTGGCTGTCTTCGCGCACCAGGCTCTGGGTCCAGAAGAACGACGCATAACGGGTGCCGCGGGTGACCGCATTGACCTTGTGCAGGCTGGTACCCGGGTACAGCACCATGTCGCCGGCCGGCAGCTTCACCCGCTGGGTGCCGAAGGTGTCCTGGATTTCCAGCTCGCCGCCGTCGTAGTCCTCCGGGTCGCTGAAAAACAGGGTCGAGGACAGGTCGGTCCGCACCCGCTCGACGCTGCCCTTGGGCTGGCGCACGGCGTTATCGATATGGAAGTCGAAACTGCCACCGGCGGTGTAGCAGTTGAGCAGCGGCGGGAACACCTTGTGCGGCAGCGCCGCCGACATGAAGCGCGGGTGCTGCCACAGGCGCTCGAGCATCGCCGCGCCGATCTCCTGGGCCAGCGGGTGGCCTTCGGGCAGCTGCAGGTTGTGCTTGGCCTTGGCCGACTGGTAACCGGCGGTGATCTTGCCATCGGCCCAGTCCGCCTGCTCCAGGGCCTCACGAATACGCAGCACTTCTTCACGGGAGAACAGGCCGGGAATATGCAGGAGCATGAGGCAATACCTGAAAGCAAAGGGGTGCAAATGATATTGATTCTTATTGCAAATGTAAAATGCGCAGACGAATGAAAACGTAAAAACCGTAAAGCGAAATTGTAAAGAATGTAAATTCTGCGCGAATAGCAATATTTCGCAATTGATACAAATACTTGTTCGCCTTATATTCCGCCGCCTCAAATCCTTGGGGAGGGGAATCACCATGTCGCGCCAACAACCACCATTACCGCTCGGTTCACCACGCCTGCTGGCGTCTGCAATTGGCGTGGCGATCACCGCCGGTTCCGCAGCCCATATGGCTTTTGCCGCGGAAAACACCGAGAAGAAAGCCGCCGGCAATGCCATTTCCCTGGATGCCACCAGCATCACCGGCGAAGCCCAGGACCAGACGTCCTACCAGGTCGAAAAGGCCTCGTCGCAGAAGTACACCGCGCCGCTGGTCAACACCCCGCGCTCGGTCACCGTGGTGCCTCAACAAGTCCTCAAGGACACCGCCGCCACCTCGCTGCAGGATGCGCTGCGCACTGTGCCGGGCATTACCTTCGGCGCCGGTGAAGGCGGCAACCCGCAAGGCGACCGTCCGTTCATCCGCGGCTTCGACGCCCAGGGCGACACCTACCTCGATGGCGTGCGCGACACCGGCGGCCAGAGCCGCGAGATCTTCGACATCGAATCGATCGAAGTCAGCAAGGGCCCCAATTCCTCCTTCGGCGGTCGCGGCTCGGCCGGCGGCAGCCTCAACCTGGTGAGCAAGACGCCCAAGCAGCAAGACTTCCTCAACGGTGGCTTCACCTATGGCTCCGACCAGACCCGCCGTTATGTGCTGGACGTGAACCGTCAGTTCCTCGACAGCGCCGCCTTCCGCCTGAACCTGATGAGCCACGAGCAGAACGTGGCCGGTCGCGATGCCGTCAACTACGACCGCTGGGGCGTGGCACCGTCCCTGACGTTCGGCCTGGGCACCCCGACCCGCGTCAACTTCAGCTACTACCACATGGAAAGCGATGACCTGCCGGACTCGGGCATTCCCTACGGCTACAGCTCGGCCAGCGCCACCGCCCACAAGCACGACAAACCCACCGACGGCGGCAACAGCGACAACTTCTATGGCTTGAAGGATCGTGACTTCCGCAAGACCCGCGCGGACATCAGCACCATCTCCATCGAGCACGACCTGAATGACAACATGACGCTGAAAAACACCCTGCGTCATGGCAACACCGGCCAGGACTACATCCTCACCCAGCCGGACGACAGCAAGTTCAACGTCAACAAGTACGGCACCGTGTGGCGTCGCGCCAACTCGCGGGTGTCCACCACCGAAACCACCACCAACCAGACCGACCTGTTCGGCGAATTCCAGGCCCTGGGCTTCAAGCACAACTACTCCACCGGCCTTGAGTTCACCGGCGAAGAGACTCGCGTCAGCAGCTACAACATCGCCGGCAACACCGCCAAGGTCTGTAACCCGGGCAGCATCCCGAGCTGCACCTCGCTGAGCAACCCGAACCCGGACGATGCCTGGACCGGCGCCATCAGCCGCAACTACTACGGCACCAACACCAAAGCCACCAGCCGCGCGGCCTATGTGTTCGACACCATCGAGCTCGATCCGCAATGGCTGCTGAACGTCGGCCTGCGCTACGACACCTTCGACACCGTGGCCAATACCGACACCGCCACCGGGCGCACCAAGATCAAGGACGACAGCCAGTTCTGGAACTGGCAGGCCGGCCTGGTGTGGAAACCGACGGACAACGGCAGCGTCTATGCCTCCTACGCCACTTCGGCGACACCACCGGGCGGCCTGGTCGGCGAGGGAGCGGACGGCAATCCGCTGTCTGCCGGCGCCAGCGTCAGCGACCTGCAACCGGAAGAAACCGTCAACTACGAGCTGGGCACCAAGTGGGATGTGTTCAACGACCGCCTGTCCCTGACCGCCGCGGTGTTCCGTACCGAGAAGAAAAACACCCGCATCCTGGTGGACGCCCTGACCTACCAGAACGCCGGCGAGTCCCGCGTCGACGGCCTGGAGCTGTCGGCCAGCGGCAAGATCACCGACAAGTGGCAAGTCTTCGCCGGCTACAGCTACCTGAAAAGCGAGCTGGTGGACGCCGGTCTCAACGGTCGTAACGGGGTCGTCAGCGCCGGTTCGAACAAAGGCAATGAAATGCCGAACACGCCGAAAAACAGCTTCAGCCTGTGGACCACTTATGAAGTGCTGCCGAAGCTGACCATCGGCGGCGGTGCGTTCTATGTCGACGAGGTGTATGGCGATGCCGGCAACACCGTGTATGTGCCGTCCTACACCCGCTACGACGCCATGGCCAGCTACAAGCTGAGCAAGAACGTCGACCTGCAGCTGAACGTGCAGAACCTGACCGACAAGACCTACTACGACAAAGCCTACTCGGCGCACTTCGCCAACCAGGCAGCCGGCCGTACCGCCTTGTTCACCACCAACTTCCACTTCTGACGGGTTTCACCTGTAGCCGCTGCCGCAGGCTGCGATCGACCCCGAAGGGGGCGCAGGATCGTGAAATCGCTGGAGGACCTGCGTGTCGAGCGCGACCCCGGCCTATCGCAGCCTTCGGCAGCGGCTACACCCACGCAAGCCCCATCCACTTCGGTGAGTGGGGCTTTTGTGCGTAAGAAAGAATGTTTCTCGACAACTCACGGCATAATGCGCGCCGTGCACAGACTTACAGAACCAACGAGGCGGTCGATGTGTTGAAGAAAACCCTGTTCCAGTTGCACTGGTTTTTCGGCATCAGCGCCGGCCTGGTCCTGGCCTTGATGGGCATTACCGGAGCGACCGTGTCGTTCCAGGATGAAATCCTGCGTGCCCTCAACCCCTCCACACTGCAGGTGGAAAAACAGCCGGCCGGCGTCCTGCCACCCGCCGAGCTGGTGGAAAAAATCCAGGCTGCCTCGGGCAAGACCGTGTCGATGCTCACCGTGGAAGCCGACAGCGGCAATGCCGCCCGCGTCTGGTTCACCCCGCCGCCGGGCCAGCGCCGCGGCGAAATGCGCTATTTCGACCCCTACACCGGCGAATTCATGGGCGCCGCCCTGGGCCAGGACTTCTTCGGCCTGATGCTGCAGCTGCACCGTTTCCTGGCCATGGGCGACAGCGGCCGGCAGATCACCGGCGCCTGCACCCTGATCCTGATCTTCTTCTGCCTGTCCGGCCTGTACCTGCGATGGCCGCGCCAGGTGGCGAGCTGGCGCGCCTGGCTGACCCTGGACTGGGCGAAAAAAGGCCGTGGCTTCAACTGGGACCTGCACGCCGTGGCCGGGACCTGGTGCCTGCTGTTTTATCTACTGGCGGCACTGACTGGCTTGTCCTGGTCCTACGAGTGGTACAACAAGGGCCTGAACAAACTGCTGGCCGACTCGCCACAGGGCCAGCGCATGAAGGGCGGCCGGGGCGCGCCGCCCCAGGGCCCGGCGCCGACCGCCGACTACAACGCCATGTGGCTGGGCATCTACAGCACCGCCGGCAAGGACCTGAGTTCCTACAACATCCGCATGCCCGCGGTGGCCGGCCAGCCGGCGACCGTGTTCTATCTGCTCAAGCACTCGCCCCACGACCGCGCGCTGAACCAGATCACTATCGACCCGAACAGCGGCGTGGTCAGCCGCCATGACCGCTACAGCGACAAGAGCCTCAAGGCCCAGTTGCTGACCAGCATCTATGCCCTGCACGTGGGCAGCTACTTCGGCATCGTCGGGCGCATCCTGGTGACTATCGCTTCGTTGACCATGCCGCTGTTCTTTATCACCGGCTGGCTGCTGTACCTGGATCGCCGGCGCAAGAAACGCCAGATCAAGGACGCGCGCCAGGGCCTGAGCGCCGACACCGGCGATGCCTCGGCCTGGCTGATCGGCTTCGCCAGCCAGAGCGGTTTCGCCGAACAACTGGCCTGGCAGACTGCCGGACAATTGCAGGCCGCCGGCGTACCGGCCAGGGTCCAGCCGCTGGCCAGCGTCAGCGAGCAAGACCTGCTGAATACCCAGAACGCATTGTTCGTGGTCAGCACCTTCGGCGACGGCGAAGCGCCGGACAGCGCCCGGGGCTTCGAGCGCAAGGTGCTGAGCCGCGCCTTGTCCCTGGACGACCTCAAGTACGCCGTACTGGGCCTGGGCGACCGGCAATACCCGCACTTCTGCGGCTTTGCCAAGCGCCTGCATGGCTGGCTGGCCGAGCATGGCGGCAACACCCTGTTCGCCCCGGTGGAAGTCGACAGCGGCGACAGCTACGCCCTGCGCCACTGGCAACAGCAACTGGGCCAGTTGATCGGCCAGGCGCCAGTAGACCTGTGGCAGGCCCCCGCCTATGACAACTGGACCCTGAATCAACGTGTGCTGTTGAACCCGGATAGCAGCGGCTCCGGCGTCTACCTGCTGGGCCTGACGCCACCACAACCGAGCAGCTGGCTGGCCGGCGACCTGGTGGAAGTGCTGCCGCGCAACTGCGCATGGGCCATCGAGTTCTTCCTCGACGGCCTGGGCCTGGACGGCAGCGCCACGGTGCAGCTCGACGGCCTGACGGAAACCCTGACCCAGGCCTTGGCCAGCCGCCAGCTCCCGGAAAACCGTGCCCATCTGGTGGGCCTGCACGCCCAGGCACTGGTGGATGCCCTGGTGCCGCTGGCGATGCGCGAATACTCCATCGCCTCGCTGGCCAGCGACGGCCAACTGGAACTGCTGGTACGCCAGGAACGCCACCCCGACGGCAGCCTGGGCATCGGCTCCGGCTGGCTTACCGAGCACGCGCCGGTCGGCTCCAGCATCAGCCTGCGGGTGCGGCGCAACAGCGGCTTCCATCCTCCGGCCGAGCCTTGTCCGCTGATCCTGTTGGGCAACGGCACAGGCCTGGCCGGCTTGCGCAGCCTGCTCAAGGCGCGCATCGCCGAGGGCCAGCAAGACAACTGGCTGATCTTCGGCGAGCGCAACGCCGAGCATGATTTCTACTGCAAGGACGAGCTGCAGGAATGGCTGACCGCCGGCGACCTGCGCCGCCTGGACCTGGCCTTCTCCCGCGATCAGGCAGAGAAGATCTATGTCCAGGACCGCCTGCGCCAACAGGCCGAACGCCTCAAGCAATGGCTGGCCGACGGCGCCTCGATCTACATCTGCGGCAGCCTGCAAGGCATGGCCTCGGGGGTGGATCAGGTGCTCAACGAGGTGCTGGGTGCCGAGGTCGTCGAACGGCTGATCGAGCAAGGCCGCTATCGCCGGGACGTCTATTGATTCACCGCATGCTTCTGTAGGAGCGAAGCTTGCTCGCGATAGGCCGAAGGCCGGTAGCGGGCCTTGATACCGCCATCGCGGGCAAGCCTCGCTCCTACAGAAGCCGGTACGTGATCAAACCGGCTGCAACTTGCGCTCGAACACCGCCACCCCGTCCAGGTCCCGCAGGATCACCTTCAACTCCCCGCTCTGCCCTTCGATCTGCACTTCGCCGAAGAACTGGAAGCCGGCGAACGGCGAGGTGTTCTGCGCCGGTGGCGCCTTCTGGAACACCACCTCCGGGCCGAAGGTCTTGTCCAGCGCGTTGGGCCCGAAACTGCCGGCATTCAAAGGCCCGGCGACGAATTCCCAGAACGGCTCGAAATCCTGGAACGCCGCGCGGTCCGGGTGATAGTGGTGCGCCGCGCAGTAATGCACGTCCGCCGTCAGCCACACATGGTTGCGCACCTTGTGCTTGCGCAGGAACGCCAGCAGCTCGGCGATCTCCAGCTCGCGGCCCTGGGCCGGGCCCGGGTCGCCGTTGGCGATTGCCTCCCAGCGCGGCACGCCGGGGCTGACCTCGCCGTCCGGCACGCCGAGGCCGATAGGCATGTCGGCCGCCACCACCTTCCACTGCGCCTTGGAGTGCTTGAGCCCTTGCTTGAGCCAGTCCAACTGTTCGCGGCCGAGGAACGGCTTGGCCGCGCCGAGATTGTCGTCGTTGCCGCCGCGATAGCTGCGCATGTCCAGCACGAACACATCCAGCAGCGGCCCGTAGCTCAGCTTGCGATAGATCCGCCCGCCCTGGTCGGCGCTCTGCAAGCGCATCGGCGCGTATTCCAGCCAGGCCTGCCGCGCACGGCCCACCAGGGTGTGGATATCTTTAGTGGTGTAACGCTCATCCAGCACCTTGCTCGGCGACCAGTTGTTGACCACCTCATGGTCGTCCCACTGCCAGATCTGCGGCACCTCGGCGTTGAAGCGCCGCACGTTCTCGTCCAGCAGGTTGTAGCGGTAGTTGCCGCGGTATTCGTCGAGGGTCTCGGCGACCTTGCTCTTGGCCTCGGTGGTGATATTGCGCCACACCCGGCCGCTCTCGGTGGTCAGCTGCGCCGGTACCGGGCCGTCGGCGTAAATGGTGTCGCCGCTGTGGATAAAAAAGTCCGGCAGGCGCCGGCGCATGGCCTCGTAGATGCGCATGCCGCCGATGTCCGGGTTGATGCCGAAGCCCTGGCCGACGGTGTCGCCGCTCCACACAAAGCGGATATCGCGACGGGTCTGCGGCACGCTGCGCAAATGGCCGAACCAGGGCTTGCTGCGCACGCCGGTCTGGGCGTCCTCGAAATACACCCGATAAAAAATCGCCTGGTCTGTAGGCAGCCCGCCCAACTCGACCCGCGCCGTGAAGTCGGTGCGGGCATCGACCAGGGGTGAGACAAACTTGCGCGGGTTGCTGAACAGGCTGCGGGTATCCCACTCCACCACCATCCGCGCCGGCCGGTCGGTACGGCTCCAGACCATCGCCCGATCGCCGAGCAGATCCCCGGACTGCACGCCATCGACCATCTTCGGCCGGTCCTTGCCCGAGGCAATCACCGCCGGCGCCAACCCCGGCAGCAACAGCCCTGCCCCCGCCACCTGAATCAAACGCCGCCGACCGAGAGTGAAATCGCTCATGGTTGCTCCCTGACCTAATGTCAAAAGCAAACCTTAGCCAGTGTGGATGAACTGCGTATGACAAACCCCACACCCCGCCTCTACTGTAGGAGCGAGCTTGCTCGCAATGGCCGTCAACGATAACGCCACCTGTCTGATGAACTGCGGTGTTACAGCCGAGCATTGCGAGTCATGGAATAACTAAACGATTGAGGATGGCAGCTGGACGCGGGTTAGCAGACCGGGGCTCAGGAGCCCGGCGCACCCGAGGGTGCCCCACGTTCAGCCGCCAGAACAGAATCCGACTAAAGCCAATCACTGAAAAACCAGAGACAAACCCGAGGCTAGACAGCACCTTTCCCAGGCGCAAGTGGCCCAGCGTTTCTCGGAAAGGCCTTACACAAGAAAGTGAAGAGCCGCACTTTCAAACAGCGTCCTACAAGGTCCAACGCGTCATCCGAACGATCTGCTCGCGAGCAAGCTCGCTCCTACAAAAGGCCCCGATATACCCACGGTCCCTGTAGCCGCTGCCGAGCCCGCGAGGCTGCGATAGGACCGAAGGTCCTCCTGCAATCTCAAGATCCCGCGCCCTCTTCAAAATCGATCGCAGCCTGCGGCAGTCATTTCAGATCAAAGACGATTGCCATCGAGCAAGGCATCCACCACACCACGCGCCATCTCCACGGAATGCACCAGCGACCAGATCAGGCCACGCTCGATACCGCTGGCGTGCTCGGTGATCTCGTCGGAAACCTCCTCGGCGGACTTGAGCAGCATGGAAACGTGAAGCAACGCCTCTTCGGCGCTGATGCCGGGGCGGACGGTAAAGAGCGAGTTGTTGCCAATGGTAGAGCTGGCTGTTTCTTTAAGCGCTTTAAGCACCGAGCGGTTAGCTTCATCGTGCTTGAAATCACACAAGCGACGAGCGTGAGAAACCAGGGGGACAGAATTTGGGCTTTTCATGATGCTCCTCCGAATAAATGGAGTCGCCATGACTCATCAGAACAAGTGAAACACCGACCGATGAACACGGGACCGAAATCCCCTGACCCGGGCTGCTAGTCCCGATCACTGAAAAACCAGTGACAAACCCGAGGCTAGACAGCGCCCTTCCCAGACGCAAGCGGCCCGGAGCTTCTCGGAAAAGCCTTACAAAGGAAAGCGAAACGCCTCACTTTCAGACAGCGTCTTACGCGACAAAACTGTCATCCGCAGAACCTGATACACACGATCCCTGTAGCCGCTGCCGCAGGTTGCGATAGGACCGAAGGTCCTCCAGCGGTCTCAAGATCCTGCGCCCCCTTCGGGGTCGATCGCAGCCTCGCAAGCTCGGCAGCGGCTACAGGGTTTCGCGCCGACCGGCAGGTCGCGCCCAGCTTTGGCTTTTGATCTTGATCTACCCGCCCCATCGGGAGGCTTCGTTCCGGTGTTCATCAGGGGGATGGCGCGCAGCGCCCCTCGACGCAGTCGAGGACATCGAATGGAGGTCGAAGCGAAGCCGACCGGAGTCGATGCCCCCTGATGGACGCCGGAGCGAGGGAACCTGAGCGCAGCGAAGGCCGTACGCAGGGGCAAGCGTTTTTTGGTTACTTTTTTTGGCGTTTGAAAAAAAGTGACCCGCCGTAAGGGCGGAACCATAAGCGGCCGTGACCGCAGGAATGGATATGTACCCCGTCCAAAAAATGCAGCGCCAGTACGGACGCTATCGCGGGCAAGCCTCGCTCCTACAGGGTCAGCGATCGACAGAAACAACGATGGCGCCACTGAGGGCGCCATCGAGGTAAACCGCAAACACAAAGGTCAGGCCTTGACCGGCTCCAGCGCCAGCTCGGTCGCCTCCGGCCGCTTCACCACCGCATACACCACCGCCGTCAACAAACTCCCCGCGACAATCGCCAGCAAATACAACAACGCATGGTTGATCGCATTCGGAATCAGCATCACAAACAACCCACCATGGGGCGCCATCAGTTTGCAGCCGAAATACATCGACAGCGCCCCGGTCAGCGCGCCGCCGGCGATGCTCGCCGGGATCACCCGCAACGGGTCCTTGGCGGCGAACGGAATCGCGCCTTCGGAGATAAAGCACAGCCCCAGCACCAGCGCCGCCTTGCCCGCTTCCCGCTCGCTCTGGGCAAATTTGCGCCGGACGATAAAGGTCGCGA
The DNA here is from genome assembly GCF_028640875.1 of Pseudomonas sp. SBT1-2. Taxonomy (NCBI): domain Bacteria; kingdom Pseudomonadati; phylum Pseudomonadota; class Gammaproteobacteria; order Pseudomonadales; family Pseudomonadaceae; genus Pseudomonas; species Pseudomonas sp. SBT1-2. Next base: position 48,239 of record NZ_JAQZAA010000110.1, read on the forward strand.
TGCCCAGGCCAATCGGCGGCACCATGCCGGCGGCCATGGTCGCTGCCATCGGTGCATAACTCTGCGACGCCAGCAGCCCCACGGAGAAGGCATAGGCCGCCTTGTTGATCGGCCCGCCGAGGTCGACGCACATCATGCCGCCGAGCAACACCCCCAGCAGGATCGCGTTGGTGGTGCCCATGCTGTCGAGGAAATGGGTCAGGCCAGCGAGCATCCCCGCCACTGGCTTGCCCACCACATAAATCATCACCAGACCGGTGAACAGGCTGGCCAGCAACGGAATGATCAGGATCGGCTTCAAGGCCTCCAGGCTCTGCGGCAAGCGCGCGTATTTGCTGATGGCTTTGGCCGCATAACCGGCGATGAAACCGGCAATGATCCCGCCGATAAACCCTGCGCCCAGGGTGCTGGCGAGCATGCCACCGATCATCCCCGGCGCCAGGCCCGGACGGTCGGCGATGGAATAGGCGATGTAACCGGCCAGCAGCGGCACCATCAGCTTGAACGCGGTGTCGCCGCCAATCTGCATCAGGGCGGCGGCCAGGGTGCCCTCTTCCTTGAACGCGGTGATACCGAAGACGAAGGACAGGGCGATCATCAAACCACCCGCCACCACCATCGGCAGCATGAACGACACACCGGTCAGCAGGTGCTTGTAGACCCCGGTTTTCTCCTGCTTGGCCGGGGCCGCGGTGGCGCCTGCCGCTGCCGATTCCACCTGCCCTTCGGCCAGGGCCTTGTTCAGGGTCGCCTCGGATTGCTTGAGGGCGATGCCGGTGCCGCAGCGGTAGATCTTCTTGCCGGCGAAGCGCTCGGTGGGTACTTCGATGTCTGCGGCCAGCAGCACCACGTCCGCCGCGGCGATGGCCTCGGCGCTCAACGGGTTGCGCGCGCCGACCGAGCCCTGGGTTTCCACTTGCAGCTCATACCCCAGGCGCTTGGCGGTCTGCTGCAAGGCCTCGGCCGCCATGAAGGTGTGGGCCACGCCGGTCGGGCAAGCGGTGACCGCCACCAGCCGAGGCGCGTTCTTGCTGGCCGGCGCCGGCTCGGCCACGGCTGCGGCCGCGACATACACCTGGGCCTCCTCGGCGCCGCGCCGCAGCACGCCGTCGACGTCCTGCAGGGCCACTGAGGGCGAGCTCTGGAACACCCGCTTGCCGACAAACCGCGACATGTCCAAGGGCCCGGTGCTGACCACCAGCACCCATTCGGCCGCTTCAAGGGTGGCGGACGACAACTGCCGTTCCGGGTGCGCCTCGTCATGCACTTCGACGCTGGTGCTCCAGCCCTGGCGCTGGGCCGCGGCGTCCAGCAACCGGGCGCACAGCACACTGGTGACCATGCCGTTCGGGCAGGCGGTAACAATGGCTAACTTCATGACCAACCCTCTTATTGTTCTATGAGGGGATGAACGCGCACCCCCTGTTCAAGCTGTGCCAACTGCGCGGCATCGGTGATGCCGAAACCGATCTGGGTCACGGCCATGGCGGCGATGGCCGTGGCCGTGCGCAGGGTCTGTTCAAACGCGTGGGCGCTGAGCAGGCCGTGGAGCATGCCGGCCAGCAACGAGTCGCCGGCACCGACGGTGCTGGCCACGCTGACCTTGGGCGGCAGCGCCTGCAGGGCCGGCGCGGCACTGAACCAGTTCACGCCTTCGGCGCCATGGGAAATCACCACATGCTCGACGCCCTGGGCGTGCAGGCGCCTGGCGGCTTCGGCCTGGGTCGCCAGCGACAGCACCGGGCTGTCCAGGGCCTCGGCCAGCTCCTCGGTATTGGGCTTGACCAGCCAGGGCCCGGCGGCCAGGCCAGCACGCAGGGCTTCGCCGCTGGTGTCCAGCGCCACTTTCAGCCCCAGCGCCTTGAGGCGGGTCAGCAAGGTGTGCAGCCATTGCGGGCTGACGCCGCGCGGCAGGCTGCCGGCCACCACCACCGCGTCATGCCCCGGGGCGATCTGTTCCAGGCGTGCGAGCAAGGCCTGTTGCGCCGCTTCGTCGACCTCCGGGCCGGGGCCGTTGAGATCGGTGATGCGCCCGTCCTGCTCGGCCAGCTTGATGTTGCTGCGGGTCTCCCCGGGCACACGGATAAAGGCGTCGACAAAACCGCGGCGGGCGAACAACGCCTCGAACGCCTGGGGATTGTCTTCACCGAGGAAGCCGCTGACGGTCAGTTGATGGCCAAGGTCGGCCAGCACCTGGGCCACGTTCACGCCCTTGCCGGCGGCGTGGGTGTGCATGGCTTCGCTGCGGTTGACCTGCCCCGGTTCCAGGCGCGTCAGCTGGACGGTGAGGTCCAGCGCCGGGTTCAGGGTCAGGGTAAGAATCTTTGCCATTACATGGCCTCCACAAGGGCGCGCACATCGTTCGCGCTGCCGACGGCCAGGGCCTGCTCCGCAAGGGTTTGTGCCTGGGTCAGGCTGAGCTCGCGAATGCGTGCCTTGACCTCGGCGATGCTGCGTCCGGAGACGCTCAGTTCGTCCACACCCAGGCCGACCAGCACCGGCACCGCCAGCGGATCGGCCGCCAGCTCACCGCACACACCGACCCACTTGCCGTGGGCATGGGCCGCTCGCACGGTGATGTCGATCAGTTGCAGCACCGCCGGGTGCAGGCCGTCGGCCTGGGCCGACAGGGTCGGGTGACCGCGATCGATGGCCAGGGTGTATTGGGTCAGGTCGTTGGTGCCGACGCTGAAGAAGTCCACTTCCTTGGCCAGCACCGGCGCCAGCAAGGCGGCGGACGGCACTTCGATCATGATCCCCAGTTGCAGGTCGGCCACCGGGATTTCCTGGCGCAGGCGCTCGGTCATGTCGCGGGCGGCGCGCCATTCATCGACACTGCCGACCATGGGGAACATGATCCGCAGCGGGCGGTTGTCCGCCGAGCGCAGCAAGGCGCGCAGCTGGGCTTCCATGATCTGCGGGCGTTGCAGGGTCAGGCGAATGCCGCGCACGCCGAGGAAGGGGTTTTCTTCCTTGGCGATCGGCCAGTACGGCAGCGGCTTGTCGCCGCCGACATCCAGGGTACGCACCACCAGCGGCCGCCCGGCCAGGCCATCGAGCACGCGGCGGTATTCGGCTTCCTGGGTGGCTTCGTCCGGCGCTTGCGGATGGGCCATGAAAATCAGTTCGGTGCGCAGCAGGCCGATGCCTTCGGCGCCGTTTTCCACGGCGCTGGCCACCCCGGCGCTTTCGCCGATGTTGGCGAAGACTTCGACGTGATGGCCGTCGGTGGTGTGCGCCAGTTGATGGCGTTGTTCGGCGGCGGCCTTGAGCCGTTGTTCGCGGGTGTCGCGCTCTTCGGTGGCCCGTTGCAGGGTGCCGGCATCGGCATCCACATGCAGGCGACCGCGCTGGCCATCGAGCAGCAGCGGCGTGCCCGGCTTGAGCAGTAACACGCCGGCACCGGCACCGACCAGCGCCGGAATCCCCAGGGCGCGGGCGACGATCGCGCTGTGGGCGGTGGCGCCACCACGGGCGGTGAGAATGCCGGCGACCCGCGCCGGATCGAGGCGCGCCACGTCCGACGGGCCGACTTCATCCATCACCAGGATGTAGGGTTCATCTGGCTCAGTCGGAGTTTCAATGCCACACAACTGCGCCAGCACCCGCCGGCCGATGTCCCGCAGGTCGGCGGCGCGCTCGGCCAGCAGCGCGTCGTGCAAGGCTTCCTGCTGCCGGGCGGCGGCTTCGATCACGGTCATCCAGGCCGCTTCGGCGCTTTCGCCCTGCTTGAGGCGGGTGTCGACTTCGTCGGTCAGTTCCGGGTCGTCGAGCATTTCCTGGTGGGTGACGAAAATCTCGCGAATGGCCTTGGCCTTGCTGCGCTGGATCAGGCCGTCGATGTCATGCCGGACCTCGGCCAGGGCTCCTTGCAGGCGCTCGCGCTCGATGGCGGTGGATTCGCCGCGCAGCGGGTAGTCGAACGGCTGGATCACCTGGATATGCGCCGGGCCGATGGCGATGCCGGGGGCCGCCGGGATGGCCTGGACCAGGCTGCCGGAAGCCGGCGCGCTGATGGGCACCTCGACTTCTTCCGGCACTTCCTGGGGCACGCTGGCTTCTGGAACCGGCTCGACTTCTTCCCCCAATCCTTCGGCGATGGCCGCCAGCAAGGCTGGCAGGGCGTCGGCGGCGATGTTCGGTTCGGCGATCAGCTCCAGGGTCTGGCCACGGCGGGCGCCGAGGCTCAGCAGTTTGCTCAGGCTCTTCACCGAAACCGCGGAGCCCGGCGCGTCGAGGATCCGCACGCGCACCTCGCCCTCGAAGCTTTTCGCCAGTTGCGCGAGGATCTTCGCCGGGCGCGCATGCAAGCCGTGGGCGTTGGCCAGGACGATGCGCGCGCTCGGCCAGTCGGCCGGCAGTTCGCCGCCCAGCACTTCCAATACCGCGCGGCTGCTGGTGGCCCGGCCCAGTTCATGGCCGCGGCCTTCGATCAACAGCGCGCACAGGCGTTCCAGCAGGGCCTGATGGGCCTCGCCCAGGCTGGCCAGGCAGAACAGCCCGGCCAATGGCTGGCCGAGGTAGCGAATCGGTTTGTCCGGGGTGACGAAGGCCAGGCCCGGGCGCTTGACGGTCTGCTCGCTGTGCAGCCACCACAGGCCATCGCCCAGGGGCAGCGCCTCGACCTGTTGCAGCACCGCGGCAAAACCGTTGCTCACGCAGTCGGCCTGGCGCAGCAGGCGGGCGCCACGCCACACCAGCTCTTCGAAGTCTTCGGCGGCCACGCCCAGGCCAATCATCTGCGCATCCAGCGCCAGCTCCTGCGGCGCGCCTTGCAGCAGTTTCAGCAAGGCTTCCGGCGAGCTGGCGCGGCGCAGGGCCTGGCCCAGGTCGGTCTCGCCGAGGGCGCGGGTCAGGAGTTGCAGCAGGCGCAGGTGTTCGTCGGATTTGGCGGCGATGCCGATCGCCAGGTAGACGATCTGGCCATCGCCCCAGTCCACGCCCTCGGGGAACTGCAACAGACGCACGCCGGTGGCGAACACCTGGTCGCGGGTTTCCGGGGTGCCGTGGGGGATGGCAATACCTTGACCGAGAAAGGTCGAGCCCTGGCCTTCGCGGGCCTGCAGGCCAGCCAGGTAACCTTCGGCGACCAGGCCGTCGGCCACCAGTTTGTCGGCGAGCAGGTGCAGTGCAGCGGACTTATCCACAGCCGACTGGCCCATGGATATCTGCTCAATAGTGAGCTCGAGCATGCTTTCTCCTATTTAGCGCCGGGGCGCTAGGTATTGTTTTGAGTGAATCAGTCAGGCGGCTTTAATGCCACAAACGGGACCGCCGGCTTGGCAAGGCCCTGTTCCCGTCTGCCCATACCCCTAGAAAATACGCGTGCTGAAACGTTTAATCTAGAATATTGGGCACGTTACTCGATAATCTTCCATCCTTGAAGCCCTACCTGTCGGCTGCATGTTCCGACATTGGTCGCCTGCCTATATCGGTTAGGATTGGCGAAAATGTCGGGGCAAGCTCCAGAAAACAAGGAAAACCCGGGTTGAAACTCAGTGATATCGCCAGACTGGCCGGTGTGTCCGTCACCACCGCCAGCTACGTCATCAACGGCAAGGCCGAACAGCAACGTATCAGCAACGCGACCGTCGAACGGGTCCGGGCGGTGGTCGAGGAACATGGCTTCACGCCCAACCCTCAAGCCGCCGGGCTGCGCAGCCGGCGGACCCGGACCCTGGGTTTCATCCTGCCAGACCTGGAAAACCCCAGTTACGCGCGTATCGCCAAGCTGCTCGAGCAAGGCGCCCGCGCCCGTGGTTACCAGTTGCTGATCGCCAGCTCCGACGATGCCCCGGACAGCGAGCGCCAGTTGCTGCAACTGTTCCGCGCGCGCCGCTGCGACGCACTGTTCGTCGCCAGCTGCCTGCCGCCCGAGGATGACACCTATCGCCTGTTGCAGGCCCAGGGCCTGCCGATCATCGCCATCGACCGGGTGATGGAACCGGAGTTTTTCTGCTCGGTGATCAGCGACGATCAACAAGCCAGCCTGCATCTGACCCGCAGCCTGTTGCAGCCCCAGCCACGGCAGATCGCCCTGATCGGCGCCCGCCCCGAGCTGGGCATCAGCCAGGAACGCGCCGCCGGCTTCAAGCAGGCGCTGGAAGGTTTCGACGGCCAGGTGCTGATCGAACAGGGCGAAGCCTTCAGCCGCGACTGCGGTCGCCAGCTGATGGAAGCGTTGCTGGAGCGCCTGGGCCACCTGCCGGATGCCCTGGTGACCACCTCCTATGTGCTGCTGCAAGGGGTATTCGACGCGCTGCACGACTTCCCGCTCAAGTCGCGGCCGCTGCGCCTGGGCACCTTCGGCGATACCCAGCTGCTGGACTTCCTGCCGCTGCCGGTGAATGCCATGGCCCAGCAGCACCAGTTGATTGCCGACAAGGCCCTGCAGCTGGCTCTGGCCGCCATTGAAGAAGCCCATTACCAACCCGGCGTGAACGCCATCGCCCGGACCTTCAAGCAGCGCATTCACGAGGCTTGACCGTGGAGCTGATCGACAGCCACACCCATCTGGATTTTCCGGATTTCGACGCAGATCGTCAGGCGCTGCTGGCTGCCAGCCGTGCCCGCGGCGTGCGGCGGATGGTGGTGCTGGGAGTCTATCAGCGCAATTGGCAGCGACTGTGGGAATTGGTGCAGAGCGATGCCGACCTGCATGCCGCCTTCGGCCTGCACCCAGTCTATCTCGACGAGCACAGCCCGGCCGACCTGCGTGAACTGGGCGACTGGCTGACCCGCCTGGCGGGCCATCCGCAGTTGTGCGCGGTGGGTGAGTTCGGCCTGGATTATTTTCTCGAACAGCTGGATCGCCAGCGCCAGCAGCAGTTGTTCGAAGCGCAACTGCAACTGGCCGCGGACTTCCAGCTACCGGCCTTGCTCCATGTACGGCGCAGCCATGCCGCGGTGATTGCCACCCTCAAGCGCTTCAAGCTCAAGCGCGCCGGCATCATCCACGCCTTCGCCGGCAGCCGCGAAGAAGCCCGCGAATACCTCAAGCTGGGGTTCAAGCTGGGCTTGGGGGGCGCCGCGACCTGGCCACAGGCCCTGCGCCTGCGCAAGGTCATCGCCGACTTGCCGCTGGACGCGGTGGTGCTGGAAACCGACTCGCCGGACATGGCGCCCGCCATGTACCCGGGCCAGCGCAACAGCCCGCAACACCTGCCGGAGATCTGTGCGGCCCTGGCCGAGATCATGGCCGTCAACCCCGAACAGCTGGCGGCGGCCAGTACCGCCAACGCCTGCGCGCTGTTCGGCTGGCCCCACAACGCCTGAATCAGACCCTGAATGCGCTGATCAACTGCTTCAACTGCACCACCTGCGCCGACAGCTGGCGGCTGGCGTTTTCGGTCTGGTACGCGCCTTCGGCGGTGCGCTCGCCGGCGCGGTTGATCTCGACGATGTTCTGATCGATGTCGTGGGCCACCGCGGTCTGCTGCTCTACCGCCGCGGCGATCTGCTGGTTCTGGTCGACGATCATGCCTACCGCGCCGAGGATGTTCTCCAGCGCCTGCTGGACCTTTTCCGACTGCCCGACCGTGCCATTGGCCATCTCATGGCTGATGCCCATGGCCTTGACCGCCGCCCCCACGCCGCCGTGGAGCTTGACGATCATCTGCTCGATTTCCTCGGTCGATTGCTGGGTGCGCTTGGCCAGGGTCCGCACTTCGTCGGCCACCACCGCGAAGCCCCGCCCCTGCTCGCCAGCGCGGGCCGCTTCGATGGCGGCGTTGAGCGCCAGCAGGTTGGTCTGTTCGGCGATGCTCTTGATCACCTCCAGCACCCGGCTGATGGCCTGGCTGTCGCTGGCCAGTTGATTGATCACCAGCACCGACTGGTCGATCTCGCTGGCCAGCTGGGCAATGCTGCCTTGCTGGGATTCCACCAGCCCGCGCCCGCTGATGGTCTCGTCGTTGACGCTGTGGGCGCTGCTGACCGCCGCGGCGGCGCTACGCGCGACTTCCTGGGACGTGGCGGACATCTGGTTCATCGCCGTCGCCACCTGTTCGATCTGGCTGCGCTGCCCGGCGACCGCCTGGTTGCTCTGGGCCGACACGGCTTCCACCTGCCCGGCCTGGCGTTCGACCTCGCCGACGGTCTTGCCCACCAGCTCGATCAGGTCGTGGATCTTCGCCACGGTGCCGTTGAACACCGTGCCCAACTCTCCCAGCTCGTCGCGGCTCTGGGCGTTGAAGGTGACGGTCATGTCACCGGCCGCCACCTTGTCCATCATCGCGCCCAGGCGCTTGAGGGTGGTGCGGGTCGAGACGTAGAACGCGCCATAGAGATAGAAGATCAGCAGGAACACCGCCGCCAGCGCCACCACCAGCAGCACCATCTGCGTACGGTTCTGCCCCAGCCGCTGCTGCAGCTCCTCGCCGAGAAACTTCAGGGTCGCCTCGTTGAGCTGGTAAGTCTGCGCCATCAGCCCGCTGACCTGGTCATAAAAGCCCTGCCAGGGCGCGTCCAGGGTATCGGCCATCACCACCTGTTCCTCGAACAGCTCGCTGGCTTGCTTGAGGCTGCCTTTGCTGGCGCTGGCCAGGGCGTCCAGCGCGCCTTGGGCGGCCTTGCTCGAGCCCAGCGCATCCTGCAGCTTCAGGCCGTATTCGGCCTGGAGTTTCTCAATCTGCACCAGCAACTCGTCGAAGCGGGTGCTGGCGGATGAGTTGAGAAAGCCCTGGCCCAGGGAATACGCGCCCATCGCCCGCCCTTCGCCAAGAATCTGCGTGACCTGCGGCGTGACGCTGGTCACCAGTTCGCTCAACTGCCGTACATCGCTCTGGGTATCGCGGCTCAGGCCGGACTGGCTGGCGATGATCTGGCTGAAAATCTGCGCACTGCCCAAGAGCTTGCCGATCAGCGCGCTTTTGCTTTGCAGCGAGCTTTCCGCCTGCTGCGCCTTGAAGGCGGCGATCATTTCATCGCGCTTGCCGTCGAACACGCCGATCTGCTCAGGGTCCACGGTGACTGCGACCAAGCCCTGCAAGCGTTCGAGCACGGACTTTTCCAGGGCGACTATCTTGCTCTCGATATCCCCGGCCTTGCCGGACTGCCCCAGGGTCGCGTTGATCTGCACCAGGTTGTTCAGGGTTTCCAGGTCGCGGCGCAGGGTCAGGCTGCTGCCCAGCAGGTCCAGGCTTTGCAGCTCGACCTGGGTGCCCTGGAACTCACGGTAGGAATCGCGCACCAGATAGAAGTTGGTGACCAGCATCGGCAGAAAAAACAGCACGCTGATCAGGCTGAACTTCATGCCGAAGCTCAGGCGGTTCATCAGGGCAATGGCGGGATAGAGCAAGCTCTTCACAAGAAGTCTCCCTTTTTGCTTTTATTTTTATTGGCAGGTACGCGAAGACGGCAGATAGCCACTATTTGGCGCTGCTTCTGTATAGCTCAAATCGGCAAAAGGGTTTGTAACTTAAGGTTAACCGCGGGGACGGCGGACAGAAGGAAGGCTTTATCTGCGCTGGCAAGACCGGAGAGGCTCGCCAGCGCTCACTCGCGGCTCGCCGTCAGGGCAGCACGGTCCACAGGGCGAAAGCGGCGTACCAGAGCACCGCGGCCCGCAGCAACAACTCCCAGATCCGGTCCAGGCTGAGAATGCCGTCCGGCCCGGTGATCGGTGCGGGGATTTCCGCGGCGACCAGGCCGACCTTTTCCACCAGCTGCGCGGCGCTGATGTTCCAGTTCAGCAGTTCGTGGAGCATCACGCGGCTGACCGCGACGAAGTTGCCCACCAGGGCGAAGCTGGCCGCCAGCAGGCGTACCGGCAACCAGTCGAAGGCATGCCGCAGCTGCCCGGCGCGCTCGGCGACCGCCGGGTTCTTGCTGTGCTCGGCGGCCAGCGCCAGCAGGCGATAGCTCAATGCGGCCACCGGGCCCAGCAGGAAGTACCAGAAGATCACCGCGAAAAAGCTCTGGTAGGCCTGCCACAGCAGGTGCCCCTGAACCTGCCCGAGCAACTGCTCGCCACTGTCGGCGCAGATGTCCAGGTCGCGCTTGGCGACGTGCGCCGCGGCTTGCAGGTCCTCGCGGCGCCAGGCATCGCGAAACGGCCCGAGTTCGCCCAGCAGGTCGCCCCGCCCCAGGCTGTAGATCACCACCAGCAGATGCACCGGCAACGCCAGCAGGCCGTAGGCCAGCGGCTCCAGGACCAGCAACAGCAACCCCAGCACCATTGCCGGCAACAGCACCAGCAGGGCCAGCACCCACCAGGGACGCTTGGCCAGACGCGGGCTGGCCTCTTGCCGGAACAGCTGGCGCAACCACGGCTCGTCATGCTGAACGCGCTGGCGCAAGGCCGAGAACTTCTCGATCCAGACCGCCAGCAACAACACCAGAAAACTCATTGTCCTTCCCCTTCGTTCAGGGCCGCGCGATAGCGTACCCAGTCGAATCCGGGCCCCGGATCGGTCTTGCGCCCCGGAGCGATATCGCTGTGCCCACAAATCCGCTGTGGGGTGATGGCCTTGAAGGCCTGCTGCAACTGCCGGGTCAAGGCAATCAGCGCGTCGTACTGGGCATCGGTGAACGGCAACTCGTCGGTACCTTCCAGTTCGATCCCCAGGGAGAAATCATTGCAGCTTTCGCGCCCGTCGAACCACGACACGCCGGCGTGCCAGGCGCGGTCCAGACAGGAGACAAACTGAGTGACGGTTCCGTCACGTTCGATCAGGAAATGCGCGGACACGCGCAGGTCGGCGATCCCGGCAAAATAAGGATGCTCTGTGACATCAAGACGGTTCTGGAAGAATTCCTGCACCTTGCCCGTCGCGAACTGGGCCGGCGGCAGGCTGATGTTGTGGATCACCAGCAGGGAGATTTCATCCGCGGGGCGTGCGTTGAAATTGGGTGACGGGCAATGGCGAACGCCGTGACACCAGCCGCTTGCGGGGTCCAACTGCATACCGATTCCTTCAACGAAGCCTGTGACGGCTCAGTATGCCGCGTTCCACGCCCAGGTTGCGATCACTTGCCGCGATTGAGTCGCTGCAAACTGCCGATCACCGACTCCAGCGCCCGGTCGAACAGCAAGGTGTCGTCCAGCTGACGCACGGCCCCGCGCTGAAACTCCAGGGCCAGGCCGACCCGGGTGCGCTCCAGCACCTTCATGCCGGTGCGGTTGACGAAGATGTACTTGTCGCCGGGTTGCACGATGGCCGCCAGCTTGCAGCGCACGCTGTTGTCCTCGTCCTCGAGGAATTCGACCCAGGCCCCCAGCCGCAGCTGTTCGACCCGTAGCAATCCGGGATCGTTGGGCGCCAGCGCCAGGGGCGCGGCCTCCAGCGGGCCCTCTTCAGCGCTGGGCAGGACGATGTGTTCCTCGACCGCGACCATCGCCGGCTGCTCGTCCGCCCCCCCCGGCCGATGCTGCCCGGCGTTCTCGCCGAAGCCCTCGAATACCTGCAGGTGCAAGGCTTCCAGCTGGCTGAAGAACTCACTGGTGGCGAACGGATCGAACGCCGCGCTGTTCAAGCCGTCGCGCAGCGCCTTGAGCAGGTCGGGCACCAGTGCCAGCAGTTGCATGGCGGCCTCCGGGTCGGTGTGGCGCTGCACGCTCCAGATCAGTTGCTCCATGGTCTGCAGGCCCTCGCGCCATTCGCTGGAGTGCTCGCCATGCTTGAGACAGGTCAGCAACAGGACCTTGCTCCAGGCCTGTTGCACGAACTCGACGACGGTCAGGGGCAGGACCTTGCCCAGCAGTCCCTCGTTCAACGCCTGCTCGACGCGACGCCGCGCCAGTTCGGCCTTGGCCCGCCCCTCTTCAGCATCACGGGTGCGCTGCTCCAGCAGCTCGCTGCGGCGCCGCTCGTCGCTGGTGAAGGCGAGAAACTCGGCGAGCAGCTCGGAAAAGATCGCCGGGTCGTCGACAAAGTCGCTCAACAACCGCTGCACCACCTGTTCGATGCGCAGGTACAGGCTGTCGCGCTGATAATCGTCGCAGCTGCCCCAGCCCATGGCCGCCGCGGCGATTTCGTTGAGCAGGCGGCGGGCGGGATGGCTGCTGCGGCTGAAGAAACTCTTGTCCAGCACCGCGACCTTGAGCATGGGGATCTGCAAGCGGCCGATCAGGGTCTTCAAGGATTCCGGCAGGTTGCGATCGGCCAGGATGAACTCGAAGAGCATGGCCACCAGGTTGATCACATCCTCGTCGGCCACTCCGACCACCCGCGACTTGCCGCTTTTCACGCTGACCCGGGTCAGCAGCTGTTCCAAGTGGTTGCGCAGGTCGAAATCGTCCTGGGTGCCAGCCGGCACGTAGTGCTGCAGGTGAGACAGCAGGCGCAGCAGGTCGCGGGTGGAAATGGGCTGGGTTTCGGCGCTCGCCTCCAGGGTCGGCACCACGCTGCCGCGGACATGCAACAGCAGCTCCTGCAAGGCGGCGAACACTTCCTGAACGCTCTCGTCCATCTGCGCCACGCCGGGCTCGGGCGTGGCCTGGATACTCGCGGCCGCCTGGTCGAGGGCCCGGCGCGCCGGCGCCGGCTTGAGCTCCGGCAACACCCCAGTGGCGGCCAACAGCTGATTGGCTTCGGCGTACAGCTGGTCGGCCTCGCTGAGCACATAACGCTCGAACAGCTTGAGAATGATCAGCTTGACCTTGATCTCCACCCCCAGGCTGCGCCCGGATTCGAGGAAGTACTCGCAGAGCATGGCCGGGCCCAGGGGGTTGCTGCGGTCATCCAGGTGCTTGCCCAGCAGCACGTTCAGGCGCGCGGTGAGCTGGCCAAGGGCAAAACCGTCACGGTTGCCCGCCTTGGCGACCATCGCCTCGAGGGCCACGGTGCGCTCCAGGTCGTCACGGCAGGTATCGGCGGATGGGACGCAGGCGACGGCCTGGGCGATCGCTGGCGCGGGGTCGTACTGGACCAGGCCGACAAAGGCCTCGAAGAGTTTTTCCAGGAAGCCGCGCTCGATGCTTTTGCGTTTCAGGCGCAGGTCGCGCATGGCTTCGAAAAAGGTGTTCTGGTCGACATTGTTCTGGGCCCGGTCGGCCATCTCGAACAAGGTGTCGTCGGCGTTATCGAACAGTTCCTGCAGGCCATGGCGCAGTTGCTGGGCGGCCTTGTCACGGACCTGAAGCAGAATCACAGGCAGGCGGGCGAGCGGCGAAGCGTTCGCCTGATCCGTAGCCGCCTTGTGCAAAGGCACTACATTCCCGTCGTTGTGCATCCAAGCCTCCTGAAAGGTGTTTCTCTGCCGCGCAATGAAAGGTCGCTCGACGCTCACAGTCGAGTCCCAGCGGGCATCGATACGCACCGCTGCATTTCAAATAGTGGGGAGCCAAACAGACGTCAAAGCTATGGCGTCAATTAGAAGTCGGATTATCTGGCAAAAGCCCCTTCTTGTGCCAGCAGACTCTGCGCGGGCTTTGAAATAGCGCTCATATAGCGACCGCCCTTTCCGGCAAACGGCTCATGCCAGGCGACCAAATGCAGCCACGGGAAGGCGCTCGCCTTGGGTTCGCTTGCGCCATGGCCCTATAATCGGGCCACTTTGTTTGTGGAGCCCGTTATGCCGAATCTACGCCTCGCCGACCTGACCGCCGAAATCGAAGCCAACGTGCGCCGTGCGTTGCTGGAAGACATCGGCAGCGGCGATATCACCGCGCAACTGATCCCGGCCGAACGCCTGGCCAAAGCCACCATCATCACCCGCGAAGCGGCGATCATCAGTGGCACGGCCTGGGTCGACGCGGTGTTCCGCCAGCTCGACCCGCGGGTCGCCGTGCATTGGCAGGTGCGTGACGGCGAGCGCGTCAGCCCCAACCAGGCCCTGTTCCACCTCGAAGGTCCGGCCCGTTCGCTGCTCAGCGGCGAACGCTGCGCCTTGAACTTCCTGCAGTTGCTGTCCGGCGTGGCCACCCGCGCGCAGTACTACGCCGATTTCGTCGCCAATACCCAGGTCAAGTTGCTGGATACCCGCAAGACCCTGCCAGGCCTGCGCCTGGCGCAGAAGTACGCGGTGACCTGCGGTGGCTGCCACAACCACCGCATCGGCCTGTACGACGCCTTCCTGATCAAGGAAAACCATATTGCCGCGTGCGGCGGCATCGCCCAGGCGATCAGCGCCGCCCACAAGATCGCCCCGGGCAAGCCGGTGGAAGTCGAAGTGGAAAGCCTGGAAGAACTCAAGGAAGCCCTGGCGGCGGGCGCGGACATCATCATGCTCGACGAGTTGAGCCTGGACGACATGCGCGAGGCGGTTCGCCTGAATGCCGGCAAGGCCAAGCTGGAAGCCAGCGGCGGGATCAATGAAAGCACCTTGCGCCCGATCGCCGAGACCGGCGTCGATTACATTTCTATCGGGGCGATGACCAAGGATGTGAAGGCGGTCGATTTGTCGATGCGCTTGAGCCTCTGACTCTTTGCGCGATACCCCAAAGAAAAACGCCAGCCCCTGAAAGGCTGGCGTTTTTGCATCAGTCGTCGATTTCGTTGAGTTCCAGGTAGTCCTTAAGGTCCATACCCAAGGCCTCGGCCACTTCCTGATGGACCTCCAGGCGCATGGCCTTGAGTTCCTCGGGCGACTCGGCCACCAACTCCAGCACAAGCTCCCACGGTTCGATGCCGCGCGACTCCGCTTCGTCCTCGAACGCCCACTGGGCCTGCTGCTTCTGCTCCTGCGGGCTCAGGTCGCTGATTTCTTCCTGCAAGGAAGGCGTGGCAGCCAGGTACTTTTCAAGGGCTACGTCAATTCTGGCTTCTTTAGGAATCATCTCGTTCTCTCTGATCATGGGAATGGAAGATGGATCTGGATCGTTGGGATCTCTTTGCCGCAAAAAAGCGCTGTGAAAGCCGATTTATCTGGCCGTGAACCATTCGGGATCATCTGAAAACCATTCAGACAGGCTGCGAATATAGGGCCTTTGTCTGCGGATGCCTACGAATCCTTACAGCGCACCGACAAAAAACCTGTCCGTTCGCTCAAGGCACTTTCATGAAAAATACGTTGTTACATTCCTCCCCCCGGGCCGGCTTCTCACTTCAGGAACAAGAAGGCAGGAACGCAGTCATAGCGATGTGCCATATCGGCACGTCACAAGGAAACCCAGTGATGTTCAGCCGCACTCAGCGTTCGTCCGTCTTCCTCGCCACCAGTCTCTCCACCCTGATCCTCAGCAGCCTGTCACTCCCCGCCCAGGCCGTCGAGTTCAACTCCAGCAGCGCCTCGTACTCGGACAGGATCTCGGCCCTGCACCAGGAAGTGGACCTCAAGTTCACCGTGCGTCCCAGCGGCTTCACCGTGGACGACCTGCAAAAGCTCCAGGACGGCCTCAAGAGCAGCACCGCCGAGCTGGAAAAGCTCAAGGACCTGGTCAACAGCCAGGCGCGCCTGATCGAAGAGCTCAAGCGCAACACCGGCAGCAGCTCCAGCGCCAATGCCAGTGAGGTGAGCAACCTCAAGAAAACCACCGGCGAGCAAGCCAACCAGCTGAAAAAACTGGAAACCCAGCTTGAAGAGTTCAAGCGCAACAGCGGCTCCAGCTCCAGTTCGAGCGCCAGTGAAGTGAACAACCTCAAGCGCGTTACCAGCGACCAGGCCAGCGAACTGGACAAGCTCGGCAAACAGATCGAGGAGCTCAAGCGCGGCAATAGCTCGAGCTCCAGTTCGAACTCCAGCGAGCTGTCCAGCCTCAAGAGCGAGGTCAGCAATCAGGGCCAGAACCTGGACCAACTCAAACGCAGCCTCGAGGACCTGAGAAGCAAAGTGAAGTGATTCAAGGCCAGTAAAAACGACAAAGCCCGCGCGATGCGGGCTTTGTTGTTTGTACGACTTGAGCTTGCCAATTGGTGCCCGAGACAGGAATCGAACCTGCGACCTTCGCGTTACGAGTGCGCTGCTCTACCGGCTGAGCTACACGGGCGCTGGGCTAAACCTAGCACCGAGGCCGGGGTTTTGCCATATCGCCTGCCCGGCAGGGAGCAAGGTACAAACGGCAGATAGCAAAACGCCCCGAACCAGTCGGGGCGTTTGCTTGTTCAGCTTAC
This sequence comes from Pseudomonas sp. SBT1-2, assembly GCF_028640875.1. Lineage (NCBI taxonomy): Bacteria > Pseudomonadati > Pseudomonadota > Gammaproteobacteria > Pseudomonadales > Pseudomonadaceae > Pseudomonas > Pseudomonas sp. SBT1-2. The sequence continues at coordinate 64,231 of NZ_JAQZAA010000110.1, forward strand.
AACGACGGGAGCCTTAAACGCCCGAAGCCTTGGCTGCTGCTACGTCTTTGATGGACAGCTTGATACGACCGCGGTTGTCCACGTCCAGTACCAGTACTTCCACTTCCTGACCTTCTTTCAGGATGTCGGTCACTTTCTCGACGCGAGCATCGCTCAGCATGGAGATGTGAACCAGACCGTCCTTGCCAGGCAGGATGTTGACGAATGCGCCGAAGTCGACGATGCGCTCAACCTTACCAACGTAGATCTTGCCGATCTCGGCTTCCGCGGTGATGCCCAGAACGCGCTGACGCGCGGCTTCTGCGGCTTCCTTGGTTTCGCCGAAGATCTTGATCGAGCCGTCGTCTTCGATGTCGATCGAAGCCTTGGTCTCTTCGCAGATCGCACGGATGGTCGCGCCGCCTTTACCGATGACATCACGGATTTTGTCGGTGTCGATCTTCATCGCGATCATGGTCGGAGCGTTGGCCGACAGCTCGGTACGCGACTGGCCAATGATCTGGTTCATCTGGCCGAGGATGTTCAGGCGAGCTTCCAGGGCCTGGCCCAGGGCGATCTCCATGATTTCTTCGGTGATGCCTTTGATCTTGATGTCCATCTGCAGCGCGGTGACGCCTTTGGCGGTACCGGCTACCTTGAAGTCCATGTCGCCCAGGTGGTCTTCGTCACCCAGGATGTCGGTCAGAACGGCGAATTTCTCGCCCTCTTTAACCAGGCCCATGGCGATACCGGCAACCGGCGCCTTCATCGGCACGCCAGCGTCCATCAGCGCCAGGGAAGCACCGCAAACGGAAGCCATGGAGCTGGAACCGTTGGACTCGGTGATTTCCGATACTACGCGGATGGTGTAAGGGAACACGTCGGCGGCTGGCAGCATGGCCTGAACCGAACGACGGGCCAGACGGCCGTGACCGATTTCACGACGACCAGCGCCACCCATGCGACCACACTCGCCCACCGAGAACGGAGGAAAGTTGTAGTGCAGCATGAAGGGGTCTTTTTTCTCGCCTTCCAGGGTGTCCAGCAGCTGTGCGTCACGGGCGGTACCCAGGGTCGCGACTACCAGGGCCTGAGTCTCGCCACGGGTGAATAGCGCCGAACCGTGGGTCTTCGGCAGAACGCCGACTTCGATGTTCAGCGGACGTACGGTGCGGGTGTCGCGACCGTCGATACGTGGCTTGCCGTTGACGATGTTTTCGCGAACGGTGCGGTATTCGATTTCACCGAAAGCGGCTTTGACGTCGGCAGCGGAAGGCTGGCCTTCTTCGCCGGACAGCTTGGCGACGACCTGATCTTTCAACTCGCCCAGGCGAGCATAACGGTCGGCCTTGACGGTGATGGTGTAGGCCTGGGAGATCGCTTCGCCGAACTCGGCGCGGATAGCGCCCAGCAGGTCGGTGGCTTCTGGAGCAGGAGCCCAGTCCCAGGTTGGCTTGGCGGCTTCGGCAGCCAGCTCTTTGACGGCCTGGATAACAGCCTGGAATTCGTCGTGGGCGAACAGTACGGCGCCCAGCATCTGGTCTTCGGTCAGCTCTTTGGCTTCCGATTCAACCATCAGTACCGCTTCTTCGGTACCGGCTACGACCATGTCCAGACTAGATGCCTGAAGCTGCTCGTAAGTCGGGTTCAGCAGGTAGCCGGTGCTTTCGTGGAATGCAACGCGGGCAGCACCGATCGGACCGTCGAAAGGAATGCCGGAGATGGCCAGCGCAGCCGAGGTACCGATCATCGCAGCGATGTCCGGATCGGTTTTCTTGCTGGTGGAAACCACGGTGCAGACAACCTGCACTTCGTTCATGAAGCCTTCTGGGAACAGAGGGCGGATCGGACGGTCGATCAGACGCGAGGTCAGGGTTTCTTTCTCGGAAGGACGGCCTTCACGCTTGAAGAAACCGCCAGGGATCTTACCGGCAGCGTAAGTCTTTTCCTGGTAGTGAACAGACAGAGGGAAGAAACCCTTGCCTGGATCGGCTTGCTTGGCGCCAACCACGGTCACCAATACGCTGACGTCGTCGTCAACGGTGACCAATACTGCGCCGGAGGCCTGACGGGCGATACGGCCAGTCTCGAGGGTAACGGTCGACTGACCGAACTGGAATTTTTTGATTACCGGGTTCACGGTGTCCTACCTTCTTTGTGGCTCTTGGGGGAACTGGTTTCTTGCGAAATTCTTGGGCAATCCCGGGAATCGGCCCGGCCTTTATTGTCCAGGTAAAACTACTGTCCAGATAAAACTTGAGGCTGGGAGCCTGCCATGCGCCTGCGGGAAACCCACTGACGCACGGCAAACAACCAACCTCTAGCGCAATCGCTGATTAGCGACGCAGACCCAGGCGACCGATCAGAGCGCTGTAACGGCTCAGGTCTTTGCCTTTCAGGTAGTCCAGCAGCTTACGACGCTGGTTAACCATGCGGATCAGACCACGACGGGAGTGGTGGTCTTTACCGTTGGCCTTGAAGTGACCTTGCAGTTTGTTGATGTTGGCGGTCAGCAGTGCAACTTGCACTTCTGGCGAACCAGTGTCACCAACAGCTTGCTGGTAGTCGGTTACGATTTGAGCTTTTTCTTCAACGCTGAGTGCCATTTGGCTTTCCTCTCAAAAGGCAACGTTCCAAGGAACGCCACCAACAGGCCAGGGACAAATCCCTGTATCTATAAATGAGCTGTGACCGTGCCTGTTAACAGCCACCCTCTCCAGCCTGCTGTTACACAGGCTGGTTTCCGGTCATTCCGACCGAATCAGTCGACGCGGCGCGATGCGCCCGTCTTCGCTCACTTCACCGATACCGATAAAGCGACCGTTGTGATCCTGTACCCGCACCATACCGAACTTCGGTGCATCGGGAGCGCGTACCGGCTGGCCGTTGAGCCAGTAGAACGCGCTGTGCTCGGAGAACTGCAGCAGTGGCCAATCCAACAGGCCGCTGTCCGATGGCATCAGGAAGCGATCCACCGCTTCGTTGCCGCCTTCGGCATGTACCGCCTCAAGCTCTTCCAGCGTGACGGTCTGGGCCAGACTGAAAGGACCGGCCTGGGTGCGACGCAGTTCCGCGACGTAAGCACCACAACCCAGCTTCTCACCGATATCTTCCACCAGGGTCCGGATATAGGTGCCTTTGCTGCAGTCCACCGCTAGCCGCGCAGTATCGCCTTCAAAGGCCAGCAATTCCAAGCGCGCAATAGTAACAGAACGCGCCTCGCGCTCCACCACTTCGCCTGCACGGGCCAGCTTGTAAAGTGGCTGGCCATCACGCTTGAGGGCCGAGTACATCGGCGGTATCTGGCTGATTTGCCCGCGAAATTCCGGCAACACCGCTTCAATATCGGCGCGACCAACGGTCACTTCGCGAGTCTGCAGGACTTCACCCTCGGCATCGGCCGTGGTGGTGGTCTTGCCCAACTGCATCAGGGTTTCGTACCCCTTGTCGGAATCGAGCAGGTATTGCGAGAACTTGGTCGCCTCGCCAAAGCACAACGGCAACACGCCGGTGGCCAGGGGATCGAGGCTGCCGGTGTGCCCGGCCTTTTCGGCATTGAGCAACCAGCGGACTTTCTGCAGCGCCGCGTTGGAGGTGAACCCCAGCGGCTTGTCGAGCAGGATGATACCGCTGACGTTACGACGGATACGCTTGACCTGAGCCACCGCTTACTCCTTGGCGTCTTCGGGTTCAGCGGCGTGCTGGCTGTCTTCGGCCACGGCGCGCTCGATCAGGGCCGACAGATGCGCGCCACGCACGACGCTTTCGTCGTAGTGGAAGTGCAGCTGTGGAACGCTGCGCAACTTCATCTCGCGAGCCAGCTGCATGCGCAGGAAGCCGGCGGCCGAGTTGAGCACCTTGATGCTCTGGGCGATATCGTCAGCGTTGTCCTGGCCCATCACGGTGATGAAGATCTTGGCGTGACCGACGTCACGGCTGACTTCAACGGCGGTGATGGTGACCAGACCGACGCGCGGATCTTTGACTTCACGACGGATCAGCTGAGCGAGCTCACGCTGCATCTGGTCGCCGATACGTTGGGTACGGCTGTATTCTTTTGCCATGTCTTGTTACCTGTTGCTGCCTGGCGGTGAAACCCGCAAGGTCTGAAAGCGGCAAACGCCCGGCCTGACAGAAGCCAGACCGGGCGTTGCGTTTAGAGTCCGGACGATGCGCCGTGCATTTGCATGCGGCTGGCCATCATGGCTCTTGAAGTGCGCGAGTTAGAGGCTGCGAGCAACCTGAACCTTCTCGAAGACTTCGATCTTGTCGCCGACTTTGACGTCGTTGTAGCTCTTCACGCCGATACCGCATTCCATGCCGGCACGTACTTCGGAAGCGTCGTCCTTGAAGCGGCGCAGGGATTCCAGCTCGCCTTCGAAGATAACGATGTCTTCACGCAGTACACGGATTGGACGGTTACGGTGAACGACACCCTCGATCACCATGCAACCGGCGATCGCGCCAAACTTCGGCGAACGGAACACGTCACGAACCTCGGCAACACCCAGGATGTTCTCCCGAACGTCGCTGCCCAACATACCGGTCAGGGCTTTCTTGACGTCTTCGATGATGTCGTAGATCACGTTGTAGTAACGCATATCCAGACCTTCCTGCTCGACGATCTTGCGAGCGCCGGCATCGGCACGCACGTTGAAGCCGAACAGTACAGCGTTGGAAGCCAGGGCCAGGTTGGCGTCGCTTTCGGTGATACCACCGACGCCGCCGCCGACTACGCGCACTTGCACTTCGTCGTTGCCCAGGCCGTTCAGAGCGCCTTGCAGAGCTTCCAGCGAACCACGGACGTCGGATTTGAGGACGATGTTGAGCGTCTTCTTCTCTTCCTGGCCCATGCTTTCGAAGATGTTTTCCAGCTTGCCGGCGTGAGCGCGAGCCAGTTTGACTTCGCGGAACTTGCCTTGACGGAACAGAGCCACTTCACGGGCTTTCTTCTCGTCGGCAACCACGCTCATCTCGTCGCCAGCGTCCGGGGTACCGTCCAGGCCGAGGATCTCGACCGGAATGGCCGGACCGGCTTCCTTGATCGGCTTGCCGTTCTCGTCGAGCATGGCGCGCACGCGGCCATAGTTCGAGCCGACCAGCACCATGTCGCCTTGACGCAGGGTACCGTCCTGAACCAGTACGGTCGCCACCGGGCCACGGCCCTTGTCGAGACGCGATTCAACCACGACACCACGGCCAGGAGCCGAAGGCGTGGCGGTCAGTTCGAGCACTTCGGCCTGCAGCAGTACGGCTTCGAGCAATTCGTCGACACCGGTACCCATCTTCGCGGAAACCGGAACGAATGGAGTGTCACCACCCCAGTCTTCGGAAGTCACGCCGTGAACCGACAGTTCGCTACGGATGCGATCGAGGTCGGCACCCGGCTTGTCGATCTTGTTCACTGCGACCACCAGAGGCACACCAGCCGCCTGGGCGTGCTGAACGGCTTCAACGGTCTGCGGCATCACGCCGTCGTCCGCTGCAACCACCAGGATCACGATGTCGGTCGCCTTGGCACCACGAGCACGCATGGCGGTAAACGCGGCGTGACCCGGGGTATCGAGGAAGGTGACCATGCCGCGTTCGGTTTCAACGTGGTACGCACCGATGTGCTGGGTGATGCCGCCGGCTTCGCCAGCTGCGACCTTGGCACGACGGATGTAGTCGAGCAGCGAGGTCTTACCGTGGTCAACGTGACCCATTACGGTCACTACCGGCGCACGAGGAACCGCTTCACCTTCGAACTTCAGGGACTCGGCCAGGGAATCTTCCAGAGCGGTGTCGCTGATCAGGGTCACTTTGTGGCCCAGCTCTTCAGCAACCAGCTGGGCAGTTTCCTGGTCCAGTACCTGGTTGATGGTGGCCGGGGTGCCCAGCTTGAACATGAACTTGATGATTTCGGCAGCCTTGACCGACATCTGCTGGGCGAGATCGCCAACAGTGATGGTTTCGCCGATTTTCACTTCACGCACCACAGGGCCGGTCGGGCTCTGGAAGCCGTGAGCATTACGTTTCTTCAGCTTGGCCTTGCCACGGCCACCACGACGGAAGCCATCGCTTTCTTCGTCAGTGGTACGTGGGGCTACGCGTGGAGCCGGAGCCTTTTCCTTGACGGAAGCACGATGCGGAGCGTTTTTACGCTCGCCATCGCCACCACGACGGTTGTCGTCGTTACGGCTCTTGTCCGGGCGACGCTGCTCGTCCTTCTTGCGCACTTCAGCGACCGGCGCTGGAGCGACAACAGGGACGTCTTCAACAATCGGCTCGGCAACCACCGCAGGTGCGGCGACCGCTTCAACGGCAGCAGGTTGCGCAGCAGCAGGCTGGCGACGCGCTTCTTCTTCGGCGCGACGCTTGGCTTCTTCTTCAGCCTTCTGACGTGCAGCATTTTCTACTGCGCGACGCTCTTCCAGCTCACGTTGGCGCTCGGCTTCGATTTCTTCCGGGCTGCGCTGTACGAAGACTTTCTTCTTGCGTACTTCAACGCTGATGCTCTTGCTGCCGGCAACACGCAGGGTGCTGGTAGTTTTACGCTGCAAAGTGATCTTGCGCGGTTCTTCCACTTTCGCCTTGTGGCTGCTCTTCAAGTGAGTCAGCAACGATTGCTTCTCACTGTCGGTCACATGTTCCTCGGCGGCGGTGTGCGGCAGACCTGCCTCACGCATCTGCTGCAACAGGCGCTCTACCGGTGTTTTGACCTCATCGGCCAGTTGTTTCACCGTGACTTGCGTCATGCACTTCTCTCCTCAGGCCGCGCCTATTACTCGAACCAATGGGCTCGGGCGGCCATGATCAACTTGCCGGCACGATCATCGTCAATGCCGTCGATGTCGAGCAGGTCGTCAATAGACTGCTCGGCCAGGTCTTCGCGGGTAATTACGCCGCGCACCGCCAGTTCCATCGCCAAATCCTTGTCCATACCCTCAAGCGAGAGCAGGTCTTCGGCCGGATGGGCGTCTGCCAGCTTTTCCTCAGTAGCGATGGCTTTAGTCAACAAGCGATCCTTGGCACGAGCGCGAAGCTCGTTGACGATGTCTTCGTCAAAGCCGTCGATGTTGAGCATTTCTTCCAACGGTACGTAGGCAATCTCTTCCAGGCTGGTGAAGCCTTCATCAACCAGCACCTGTGCCAGCTCTTCATCGACTTCCAACTCTTCGATGAAGTTGCGCAGGATGTCGCCGGTTTCAGCTTGCTGCTTAGCCTGGATGTCCGATTCGGTCATCACGTTCAGGGTCCAGCCAGTCAACTGGCTAGCCAGACGCACGTTCTGACCACCGCGACCGATGGCCTGAGCCAGATTGTCTGCGCCAACGGCGATGTCCATGGCATGGGCATCTTCGTCGACGATAATTGCCGCGACTTCGGCCGGCGACATGGCGTTGATCACGAACTGCGCCGGGTTGTCGTCCCACAGGACGATATCCACACGCTCACCACCCAACTCACCGGAAACGGCCTGGACGCGCGAACCGCGCATACCAATGCACGCACCCTGAGGGTCAATGCGCTTGTCTTTGGAACGGACCGCGATCTTGGCGCGCGAACCCGGATCACGGGAAGCGGCCATGACTTCGATCAGGCCTTCGGCGATTTCCGGCACTTCGATACGGAACAGCTCGATCAGCATTTCCGGCGCGGTACGCGACAGGATCAGCTGCGGGCCGCGGTTCTCGGTGCGGATTTCCTTGAGCAGCGCGCGAAGACGCACGCCAACCCGGAAAGTCTCGCGGGAGATGATGTCTTCACGGGCCAACAGCGCTTCGGCGTTGTTACCCAGGTCGACGATCACGTTGTCGCGGGTCACTTTTTTCACGGTGCCGGAGATGATTTCACCCAGGCGCTCGCGGTAAGCGTCAACGACTTGAGCGCGCTCGGCTTCGCGGACTTTCTGCACGATGACCTGTTTGGCGGTCTGCGCAGCAATGCGGCCGAACTCGATCGATTCGATCTTTTCTTCGACGACATCACCGACTTTGGCGCCCGGATGGGTTTCCTGGACCTTGCTCGGCCAGGTTTCCACGGCCGGATCGTCCAGATCGGCTTCCTCGACTACCGTCCAGCGACGGAAAGTCTCGTAAGCACCGGTGTGGCGATTGATTTCCACACGCAGATCGACTTCGTCCTCGAAACGCTTTTTGGTAGCAGTGGCCAGAGCCAGCTCCAGCGCTTCAAAAATTACGCTTGCCGGTACACCCTTTTCATTGGATACCGACTCAACAACCAGCAGTACTTCTTTGCTCATCGTACGCCTCGCCTTTCGCAAGCCATTGGATCCGCGGGATCCGCGTCTCAGTCAAAACTGGGAATTATGTGGGCCTTGTCGATCATGTCGATCGGCAACAGAAACTCATGGTCTTCCACCTGCACCACGACGTCCTGCTCCTCCACCCCGCGGAGAAGGCCCTGAAAATTACGCCGACCTTCAAAAGGCGAGCGCAGCTTGATCTTCACTTGTTCACCGACATACTTGGCAAACTGTTCAAGGGTGAACAGCGGGCGTTCCATGCCAGGAGAGGAAACTTCAAGGGTGTATTCAACGGAGATCGGATCTTCGACATCCAGAACGCCGCTGATCTGACGGCTGACGATGGCACAGTCGTCCACCAGCACACCGCCTTCTTTATCGATATAAACGCGCAACAGTGAGTGGCGACCTTGAGCCGAAAACTCGATACCCCAGCATTCATAGCCAAGGGCCACGACCACCGGGGCCAACAAGGCCTGCAACTGTTCTAGCTTGCTCGACACCTGAACCCCCTCGTGCATGCTTGTGCAAATAAAAAATGGGCGAAGCGCCCATCCCGGAAACGCCGTTGAATAGCGGCGTTATAAAGTGTCCAGCTAACAAAAAGCCCCTGAAAAGGGGCTCCGCTAAAACTGGTTGCGGGGGCCGGATTTGAACCGACGACCTTCGGGTTATGAGCCCGACGAGCTACCAGACTGCTCCACCCCGCGACAAAGCTGGGGCGGAAGTATACGACCGATCCCTTTTTGGGTCAATGTAACCTTCCACCTACAAGAAAGCCCGCAACAGCGGGCTCTCCTGATAATTGGTACCGAGAAGGGGACTCGAACCCCTACACCCTATGGGCACAACCACCTCAAGGTTGCGTGTCTACCAATTCCACCACCTCGGCATAGACTACGTTACTGCGTGAAACTCTTCTTACTTCTGCTCTTGAGCTGGAGGTACGTCAGTCGCATTGGTTGCCGACTTTTGCTCTTGGAGCACCGGGACATCATCAGAAGCCGGTTTTTGCTTTGGCGCTTCAAGCACCGCTGGATCTGGCAAACCTACTTGAGTCAGCTCGTGAGCTTTCTCTTTAGCAAAGTAACCTAACCCCAAGCTGGTTATGAAAAAACCTGCGGCAAGTATAGCAGTAAACTTACTAAGAAAGGTAGAGGAACCTTGGCTTCCGAACACAGTATTTGAAGCACCTGCTCCGAAAGACGCGCCAGCGTCCGCACCTTTACCCTGCTGCAGCAATACCAGAGCTACTACGCCCAGCGCACCCAGCAGATGAAAAACGACTACGACTGTTTCCAGCATTTTTTCAGTTTCCCGCGGCGCGACAGATCGCACCGAACTCATCTGCATTCAGGGAAGCTCCACCAATGAGCCCCCCATCGATATCCGGCATGCCGAACAGTTCGACCGCATTGGCCGCCTTCACGCTGCCGCCGTATAGAAGCCGCACACCTCGTGCCACTTCAGAATTCTCTGCCGCCAACTGCGCCCGAATGGCTGCGTGCACATCCTGAGCCTGTTGCGGCGAAGCAGTCAGCCCGGTACCAATGGCCCAGACCGGCTCGTAAGCGATAACGGCATTGGCAAACGCACCAACACCCAACTCTTCGATGATGCTGCCCAGCTGACGCCCGACAACCTCAAGAGTCTTCCCGGCCTCGCGCTGCTCGAGGGTCTCCCCTACGCACAAGACCGGTGTCAAACCACAAGCTTGTGCCGCTGCGAATTTGCGATTCAGCGTACCGTCACGCTCACCCATCATCAGGCGACGCTCGGAGTGCCCAACCAGCACCAGAGAACAACCTGCATCCACCAGCTGACTCGGAGCAATTTCTCCTGTCAGCGCACCTTGCATGGGCTCCACCGCAGAGTTCTGCGCGCCGACCGAAATCGACTTGCCTTTCAAGCCATCAATCACTTGATTGATATACAAGCAAGGCGGGAATACCGCGACATCAACACCGCTAGGCAAGGCCAGATGACGCAGGCCATTGATCAGCTCAGCGACGCTGGCGCGGGTACCGTGCATCTTCCAGTTACCAGCTACCATAGGGCGACGCATGCTGTACCTCGTCGGTCAAAGTGGGCGCAGATGTTACCCAACCGCATCAACACTGGCAAGCCGAAATCAGGCAGAAACTTCCGCAACCAGTTTTGCCAGTTCGTCAGCATAGCCACGGACCTGGACTTCATCGTCGCCCTCAACCATGACGCGAACCAAAGGCTCGGTGCCCGACTTGCGCAGCAACACCCGGCCACGCCCAGCCATCGCGGTAGTGACGCGCGCGCAGGCCTCTTTCACAGCCGGATGCTCGACGGGATTGGCTCCGCCACCAAAGCGCACATTGACCAGGATCTGCGGACACTTGCGCAGCGCCTGACGCGACTGCGCCAGCCCTTCATCACGTCGTTTCAGCGCCATCAACACCTGCAGGGCGGCAATGATCGCATCACCGGTGGTGGTGTGCTGGAAGCACACGATATGGCCAGAGTTTTCACCGCCTACCAGCCACTGGCGCTCAAGCAGCTCGGCAATAACATAGCGGTCACCAACGTTGGCACGCACGAATGGGATCCCCAGGTCAGCCAAGGCCAGCTCGAGACCCAGATTGCTCATCAAGGTACCGACCACGCCACCCTGCAGCTTGTTACGCGCGTGCAGGTCCCGGGCGATGATAAACAACAGTTCGTCGCCGTCGACGATGGCACCTGTATGGTCGACCATCAGTACCCGGTCGCCATCACCATCAAAGGCGATACCCAGATCGGCGTGCTCGGCCAATACCGCAGCCTGCAATTGCCCCATATGAGTGGAGCCGCAATTGTCGTTGATGTTCAGGCCGTTAGGCTGCGCAGAGAGCACCACCACCTCGGCACCCAATTCACGGAAAACGCTTGGCGCTACCTTGTAGGTTGCGCCATGAGCACAATCGACCACGATCTTCAGCCCAGCAAAGCTGGTACTGGATGGAACGCTGCTCTTACAAAACTCGATATAACGGCCCGAGGCGTCATTGATGCGGGAGACCTTGCCCAGCTTGCTCGACTCCACCACGGTCATCGGCGCATCCAGCAACTCCTCGATCATCAGCTCGACTTCATCCGGGAGCTTGGTACCCTCACCCGAGAAGAACTTGATGCCGTTGTCATCGTGAGGATTATGCGACGCACTGATCACGATCCCCGCCTCGGCATGGAAAGTGCGAGTCAGGTAGGCGATAGCAGGAGTAGGCATCGGCCCCAGCAGCATCACATCCGCACCGGCAGCGGACAGGCCCGCCTCAAGCGCAGACTCGAACATGTAACCGGAAATGCGTGTGTCTTTGCCCACCAACACGCGGCAGGCGCCCATGCTGCGGAAAGCCATACCCGCGGCCCAGCCCAGCTTGAGCATGAAATCGGGAGTAATAGGGTACACACCCACACGACCGCGAATGCCGTCGGTGCCAAAGTATTTCTTGCTCATAAGTGCTCCATCATTCTTATTCGGCTGATTCCACAGCTGTAATCATCCGCACGACATCCAGCGTCTCGGCCACATCATGGACCCGCAGGATCTTTGCGCCTTTAGACATTGCCAGAGCGGCAAGAGCCAACCCGCCATACAGGCGTTCTCCGACAGGACGGTTCAATGCCTGACCTATCATGCTCTTTCGTGAAACTCCGACCAGCAGAGGTCGACCAAGGGCATGCAGGGCGTCCATATGCTTGAACAGGCTCAAGTTGTGCTGCAGGGTCTTCGCGAAACCAAAACCTGGATCCAGAATGATCCGTTCCGGCCCAATACCCACTGCAGCGCACTGAGCCATACGCTCAGCCAGGAACTCACCCACTTCCTTGGTTACATCCCGATACTGCGGATTGTCCTGCATATCGCCTGGCTCACCGAGCATATGCATGAGGCAAACCGGTAAGCCTGTGGCCGCCGCCGCATCCAGCGCGCCATCCCGTCGCAACGAACGGACATCATTGATCAACCCCGCACCTAGGCGCGCAGTTTCGCGCATGACCGCAGGCGTGGAGGTATCGACCGAAATAATGACATCCAGCTCACGATGGATGCGCTCGACGATAGGCGCTACCCGCTCAAGCTCTTCAAGCGGCGATACCGCCCGCGCGCCAGGACGAGTGGACTCGCCCCCCACATCGATGAGCGTCGCGCCCGCCAGCACCATGCCCTCGGCATGGCGCAAGGCAGCATCCAACTGACTGAAGCGGCCACCATCGGAAAAGGAATCGGGAGTTACATTCAGAATGCCCATGACATGCGTATGGGCCAAATCAAGAACCCGGTTGCCGCAAGGCAACCGGGTCGAGGACGACGAAGAAGTCATTTCAAGCCTTAGTGGTCAGCAGCCGGGCCGCCGATCGGTGTCTCTGGGCGTTCATTCTGCACCACCGGAGGTGTGGTACCCGAACCGCCCTCCCAATCGCGAGGCTCGCGAGGGGTACGACCAGCCATGATGTCGTCGATTTGCTCGGCATCGATGGTTTCATACTTCATCAAGGCATCGGCCATCGCATCCAGCTTGTCGCGGTTATCCGTGAGGATCTGCTTGGCGGTGCCATAGCACTGGTCGATGATGCTACGAACTTCGGAGTCGATCAGCTTGGCGGTTTCCGCAGACAGGCTGGCATGCTGGCTGCCAGCACTGCGCCCCAGGAAAACCTCGCCCTCTTCTTCGGCATACATCAACGGGCCCAGTTTTTCGGACAACCCCCACTTGGTCACCATGTTCCGCGCAATCTGACTGGCGCGCATGATGTCGTTGGAAGCACCGGTAGTTACACCGTCAAAGCCCAATGTCATTTCTTCAGCGATACGACCGCCGTACAGCGAGCAGATCTGACTGATCAGCGCTCGCTTGGACAGGCTGTAGCGATCCTCTTCCGGCAGGAACATGGTCACGCCCAGAGCCCGACCGCGCGGGATGATCGAAACCTTGTAGACCGGATCGTGCTCAGGCACTACGCGACCGACGATGGCATGGCCAGCTTCGTGATAAGCAGTGTTCTGCTTTTCCTTCTCGGACATGACCATGGACTTGCGCTCCGCGCCCATCATGATCTTGTCTTTTGCCAGCTCGAACTCTTTCATCTCGACGATGCGCTTGCCGCTACGGGCAGCGAAGAGCGACGCCTCGTTCACCAGGTTGGCCAGGTCAGCACCAGAGAAGCCAGGTGTACCACGAGCGATCACCGCCGGTGCGACATCCTCACCCATTGGCACTTTACGCATGTGAACTTTCAGGATCTGCTCACGACCACGAATATCCGGCAGACCGACCACGACCTGACGGTCGAAGCGACCAGGGCGCAGCAACGCCGGGTCCAGTACATCAGGACGGTTGGTGGCGGCAATGACAATGATGCCGTCGTTCATTTCAAAGCCATCCATCTCGACCAGCAACTGGTTGAGAGTCTGTTCGCGCTCATCATGACCACCACCCATGCCGGCACCACGATGGCGACCGACAGCATCGATTTCGTCGATGAAGATGATGCACGGAGCATGTTTCTTGGCCTGCTCGAACATATCGCGAACGCGGCTGGCACCTACACCGACGAACATTTCGACGAAGTCGGAACCGGAAATGGTGAAGAACGGAACCTTGGCTTCACCGGCGATAGCCTTGGCCAGCAAGGTCTTACCGGTACCCGGCGGGCCAACCATCAGCACGCCACGAGGAATACGGCCACCCAGACGCTGAAACTTGCCTGGATCGCGGAGGAATTCAACCAGCTCACCCACTTCTTCCTTGGCTTCGTCGCAACCTGCGACATCCGCCAGGGTGGTTTTCACCTGGTCTTCGGACAACAGGCGCGCCTTGCTCTTGCCAAAGCTCATCGGCCCGCCCTTGCCACCGGCACCGCCCTGCATCTGCCGCATGAAGAACATGAAGACGGCGATGATCACCAGAATCGGGAAGCTGGCGACCAGCAATTGGGTCCAGATGCTTTGCTGCTCAGGCTGCTTGCCTTCGACGACCACATGGTTATCCACCAGGTCACCGATCAGACCGTTGTCCTGAATCGCAGGACGAATGGTCTTGAAGCTATCGCCATCGTTGCGCTTGCCGGTAATCACATAACCATCAACGGCTACGCGCTCGACCTTGCCATCCTTAACTTGCTGGATAAAGTCGGAATAGTTGAGGGTCTGCGGCTCGTTAGGGCTGGAGAAGTTGTTCATCACCGTCACCAGGACAGCCGCGATGATCAACCACAGGATCAGATTCTTTGCCATATCGTTCAATTAACTACCCTCTGAAGCAAGCTCCGCTGCTGGCGCGCGCTTCGCATGATATTCACCGACCTAACTTACTACATTACCTACAGCTCTGGCAGGCGCTGTCTGTAACCCTTTGTGAAACCCAGATTACACAATATTCGCTTAAGCCCCCCGGGCGAAATACGAAAAAACTATCAACCCGGTCAAAACCAACCTTTACTCGATACGCCCGCGAAAGCCACGTCCCAGCAGATATTGCTCGCGAGAACGATCACGGGAAGAACTCGGTTTGCGCATCACTACCTTGTCGAACATCTTGCGAACGTTCTTGTGGTATTCGTCGAAACCTTCTCCCTGGAAAATCTTTATCAGGAAGTCACCACCGGGACGAAGAACCCGCCCCGCCAAATCAAGTGCCAACTCGCACAGAAACATCGCCCGCGGCATATCTACGGCAGGCGTACCACTCATATTGGGGGCCATATCGGAAATCACAAGGTCCACCTGGGAATTTCCGACTGCCTCGAGGATTTGAGCCAACACTGCGTCTTCGGTGAAGTCGCCCTGAATAAAGGTGACATCAGGGATGCTGTCCATTTCCAGGATGTCGGAAGCGATCAGCCGCCCCTGCCCACCAATCAGACGACTGGTCACCTGCGACCAGCCTCCTGGCGCCGCGCCCAGGTCGATGACACTCATGCCCGGCCGGATCAAACGATCCTTTTCCTGGATTTCCAGCAATTTGTAGCTGGCACGCGAACGGTACCCATCTTTTTGCGCCATTTTGACGAATGGGTCGTTGAAGTGCTCTTTCAGCCAGTTATGGCTTGTTTTGGAACGGGCCACGGGCCACCTCAAAAAATAAAACGGGTCGTGATTAACTGGGCGGTCCCGGACGCGCTCGGGTAAACTGGCCGCCGCTTTTTACAAGATCAGACGCAGGGGTCAGATTATGCCGCTCACTCAAGAGCAGAAGAAACAGTACAAATCCATTGGCCACCATCTGAAACCAGTATTGACTGTGGCTGACAACGGTTTGACCGAAGGTGTGTTGGCCGAACTTGAACGCGCCTTGAGCGATCATGAGCTGATCAAGATCAAGCTCAACATCCTCGAACGCGAGTCCCGCCTGGAAGCCATTGCAGAACTGTGCAAGGCCGGCAAAGCGGATCTGGTGCAGGTCATCGGCAAAATGGCGTTGATTTATCGCAAGAACGCCAAGGTAAACAAGCAACTGTCCAACGTCCATCGCTTCCACTGACGTCGACAGGGGTCAAGGGCGTGCTTCGCGCGCCCTGCCACTCCATCCAGGCACCGGCTGCAATACCAGCACCAGGCCGGAAAAACCCAAGACAAGATAGCTGAACAGTTGCCAGCGCTCGACATCCGACAGCCCGAAGCGCACCACGAAATACATCGTGCACGCACATAGCGCCATCAACAGCAACTGCCCTCGCATATCCCGCCACAGGCTCGCCAGCCCTTCAGCACGTACCAATACCAGCATCTGAAGAACGATGCATACCGCTGAAAAACCAACCAGCAGCGCACTCAGCACATTGCCGATCTCTTCGATCAGCAGCGGCGCCAGGCCAATCTGGCCCAGCACCGGCAATAAGCCGACATGCAATAACCACACACCACCAACCCACAACATCTGGGTCAGTTGCCAAAGCATGGCGCCTGCATTCAGCAGGCGCCCTCGTTCAGATGTGGCGGACTTCGACAATCTCGTACTCGATCACGCCGCTAGGCGTTTTAACGGCAACCACATCACCCTCTTCCTTGGCGATCAAGGCACGGGCAATGGGCGAACCTACAGAGATCTTTCCGAGCTTGATATCAGCCTCATCCTCACCAACGATCTGGTAAGTGACGCTTTCATCGGTTTCGACGTTGGCGATTTCGACGGTAGTGCCGAAAATCACCTTGCCTGTATGGGGAATGCTCGTCACATCGATGACAACCGAGTTTTGCAGGCGGCCTTCAATGTCACGGATCCGCGCCTCAACCATTCCCTGCTCCTCGCGGGCAGCATGGTATTCAGCGTTTTCCTTGAGGTCACCGAGTTCACGAGCCTCACCGATGGCCTGGCTCAAGCGTGGCCGCTCGACCTTGCTGAGGAACGTCAACTCTTCTTCCAGGGCCTTGGAGCCCTGGACGGTCATTGGGTATTTATTCATGCCTTCAATCCTGCATGTAGATCCTGCAAGCGGCGCACGGTCTTTTCCGGACCGAACTTGAGCGCTTCACAGATGGCCTCGCCCGCAGCAATGGTAGTGGTGCAGTAGATCTTGTGCTGCAAGGCGTTACGACGAATGGAATAAGAGTCGGCGATCGACTGACGACCTTCGGTGGTGTTGATGATCAGCGTGACTTCGTCATTCTTGATCATGTCGACCACGTGCGGACGACCTTCAGTCACCTTGTTCACGCGACGCACCTTCAGGCCTGCCGCCTCGATCAGCTTGGCAGTACCGGCAGTGGCGACCACTTCGAAGCCCAAGTTGATCAGATCGCGAGCCACGCCTGCAACCAGTGGCTTGTCATCGTCGCGCACGCTGATGAATGCGGTACCACCGGTCGGCAGCACTTCGCTGGCGCCCATCTGGGCCTTGGCAAAGGCTTCACCGAAGGTGTCACCGACGCCCATCACTTCACCGGTCGACTTCATCTCTGGGCCGAGGATCGGGTCGACGCCCGGGAACTTGGCGAACGGGAACACCGCTTCCTTGACGCTGTAGAAGTTAGGAATGATTTCCTTGGTGAAGCCCAGCTCTTTCAGGGTCTTACCCGCCATGACACGCGCGGCGATCATTGCCAGGGAGACACCGATGCACTTGGAAACGAACGGCACGGTACGGGAAGCACGCGGGTTCACCTCGATGACGTAGATCTGCTCGCCCTGCAGGGCCAGCTGTACGTTCATCAGGCCGACCACGCCCAGCTCCAGCGCCATCTTCTTGACCTGCTCACGCATCTCGTCCTGGATGTGCGCCGGCAGCGAGTACGGCGGCAGCGAGCAAGCGGAGTCACCGGAGTGCACGCCAGCCTGCTCGATGTGCTGCATGATCGCGCCGATCACCACATCCTTGCCGTCGCAGACCGCATCCACATCCATCTCGATGGCGCAGTTGAGGAAGTGGTCCAGCAGCACCGGGCTGTCGTTAGACACTTGTACCGCTTCACGCAGGTAGCGCTTGAGCTCTTCTTCTTCGTAAACGATTTCCATCGCCCGGCCGCCCAGTACATAGGACGGACGCACCACCAGCGGGTAGCCGATCTTGGCCGCGGCACGAATCGCTTCGTCTTCGCTACGCACAGTGGCGTTTGGTGGCTGACGCAGGTTCAGGCGCTCGACCATCTGCTGGAAGCGCTCACGGTCTTCGGCACGGTCGATGGCGTCAGGGCTGGTACCGATGATCGGCACGCCGGCCGCTTCCAGGGCACGCGCCAGTTTCAATGGAGTCTGGCCACCGTACTGGACGATCACGCCTTTTGGCTTTTCGACGCGGACGATTTCCAGCACGTCTTCCAGGGTCACCGGCTCGAAGTACAGGCGATCGGAAGTGTCGTAGTCGGTGGAAACGGTTTCCGGGTTGCAGTTGACCATGATGGTTTCATAACCATCGTCACGCAGCGCCAGTGCCGCGTGCACGCAGCAGTAGTCGAACTCGATGCCCTGGCCGATGCGGTTCGGACCGCCGCCCAGGATCATGATCTTGTCGCGCCCCGAAGGCGCTGCCTCGCACTCTTCCTCGTAGGTCGAGTACAGGTAGGCGGTATCGGTGGCGAACTCGGCGGCGCAGGTGTCGACGCGCTTGTAGACCGGGAACACTTCCAGCTTGTGGCGGTGGGTACGCAGGTTCTTCTCGGTCACGCCCAGCAGCTTGGCCAGACGCTGGTCGGAGAAGCCTTTGCGCTTGAGGCGGAACATCAGGTCGCGGTCGATGGCCGACAGGCCCAGAGTCTTGACCTTCTCCTCTTCCTTGATCAGATCTTCGATCTGCACCAGGAACCAAGGGTCGATCATGTTCATGCCGAAGATCTGCTCGACGGTCATGCCGGCACGGAAGGCGTCAGCCACGTACCAGATGCGCTCGGCGCCCGGCACGGTCAGTTCGCGCTTGAGCACGTTCATGCTTTCCGGATTGCTCAGGTCGAGCTTCGGATCCAGACCGCAGACCCCCACTTCCAGGCCGCGCAGTGCTTTCTGCAGGGACTCCTGGAAGGTCCGGCCAATGGCCATTACTTCACCCACCGACTTCATCTGAGTGGTCAGGCGAGCGTCAGCCTTAGCGAACTTCTCGAAGGCGAAGCGTGGCAGCTTGGTCACGACGTAGTCGATGGACGGCTCGAAGGACGCCGGGGTCTTGCCGCCGGTGATGTCGTTCGACAGTTCGTCCAGGGTATAACCCACAGCCAACTTGGCCGCGACCTTGGCAATCGGGAAGCCGGTGGCTTTCGAAGCCAGGGCCGAAGAACGGGATACCCGCGGGTTCATCTCGATCACTACCATGCGGCCAGTGTTCGGGCAGATGCCGAACTGGACGTTGGAGCCGCCGGTTTCCACGCCGATCTCGCGCAGTACCGCCAGGGAGGCGTTACGCAGGATCTGGTATTCCTTGTCGGTCAGGGTCTGTGCTGGAGCCACGGTGATCGAGTCACCGGTGTGCACGCCCATCGGGTCGAAGTTCTCGATCGAGCAAACGATGATGCAGTTGTCCTTTTTATCGCGGACCACCTCCATCTCGTACTCTTTCCAGCCGATCAGCGATTCGTCGATCAGCAGTTCCTTGGTCGGCGACAGGTCCAGGCCGCGGGCGCAGATCTCTTCGAACTCTTCACGGTTGTAGGCGATACCGCCACCGGTGCCGCCCATGGTGAAGGACGGACGGATGATGCACGGGAAGCCCAGCTTTTCGAGAACCGCATTGGCCTCGTCCATGCTGTGGGCGATACCGGAGCGCGGGCACTCCAGGCCGATCGCCTTCATCGCGGTGTCGAAGCGCGAACGGTCTTCAGCCTTGTCGATGGTGTCGGCATTGGCGCCGATCATTTCCACGCCGAACTTCTCCAGAACGCCTTCGCGCTCCAGGTCCAGGGCGCAGTTCAGCGCAGTCTGGCCACCCATGGTCGGCAGCAGAGCGTCCGGACGCTCTTTCTCGATGATCTTGGCAACGGTCTGCCACTTGATCGGCTCGATGTAGGTGGCGTCGGCCATGGCCGGGTCGGTCATGATGGTCGCCGGGTTGGAGTTCACCAGGATGACCCGGTAACCCTCTTCGCGCAGGGCCTTGCAGGCCTGGGCGCCGGAGTAGTCGAATTCGCAGGCCTGGCCGATCACGATCGGGCCAGCGCCGAGAATCAGGATGCTTTTAATGTCTGTACGTTTTGGCATGGGTTGTCACTCAAATCCGCAGGTCAGTCGGCAAGCCGTCTTGATCAAATCTCTGAAGCGCTGAAGGGGCCGCCGAGGCCGGGGCCACCTTCAGGGGCGAGCACTCAGCGTCGCTTGGCCATCTCGTTGATGAAACGATCGAACAGCGGCGCCACATCGTTCGGGCCCGGGCTCGCTTCAGGGTGGCCCTGGAAGCTGAATGCGCTCTTGTCGGTCAGCTCGATGCCTTGCAGGGTGCCGTCGAACAGCGACTTGTGGATCGCCCGCACGTTGCCCGGCAGGGTGGCTTCGTCCACCGCAAAACCGTGGTTCTGGCTGGTGATCATCACCACACCGCTGTCCAGGTCCTGGACCGGGTGGTTGGCGCCGTGGTGGCCGTGGCCCATCTTCACTGTCTTGGCGCCGGCGGCCAGTGCCAGCAGTTGGTGGCCCAGACAGATACCGAAGACCGGAATCTCGGTCTCCAGCACGTCCTTGATCGCCTGGATGGCGTAATCGCAAGGCTCGGGGTCGCCAGGGCCGTTGGACAGGAACACACCGTCAGGCTTGAGCGCCAGCGCTTCGCTGGCCGGGGTTTGCGCAGGCACCACGGTCACGCGGCAACCGCGTTCGACCAGCATGCGCAGGATGTTCAGCTTGACGCCGTAGTCGTAGGCAACCACGTGGTAAGGCAGCTCGGAAGCTTCGATGGTCGGATGACTGTCGGTCTTCAGGTTCCAGACACTGGAGCGCCACTCGTAGCTTTCCTTGGTACTGACGACCTTCGCCAGATCCATGCCTTTCAGGCCCGGGAAGCCGCGTGCAGCGGCAATCGCCGCTTCGTCGGAGATATTGTCGCCGGCCATGATGCAGCCGTTCTGCGCACCTTTCTCGCGCAGGATGCGCGTCAGGCGACGGGTGTCGATACCGGCGATTGCCACGACATTGTTGGCTTTCAGGTAGTCGGACAGGGACAGGGTGTTACGCCAGTTGCTCGCAACCAGAGGCAGGTCGCGAATCACCAGACCGGCCGACCAGACACGATCGGACTCGGCGTCTTCCGGCGTGGTGCCGGTATTGCCGATATGCGGGTAAGTCAGGGTAACGATCTGTTGGGCGTAGGAAGGATCGGTAAGGATTTCCTGATAGCCGGTCATTGCGGTGTTAAACACCACCTCACCAACGGTTTGACCGTCGGCTCCAATGGCTTCGCCGCGAAAAATGCTGCCATCAGCAAGGGCGAGTATGGCTGGCTTAGTCAAGAAGACCTCCCGTAAATAAAGCCTGAAAGGGCGATCGCAGGTTGTAAAAAAGCGGAGTGACGTATGGACACGTCACCCCGCTTCTTCACCGAATTATTCTGCGCGCTTTTAGTGGACACACTAAAGCTGTAGCTTACAGAAAAAGGCTTTTTTGGTCCACCGCTAAAGAGCCTTAAAGGCAGAGGAATGCGACAGAACATCGCTTAGCGGGTAAAAAACAGGGCTCAAGCGCGAAGCCTGGCCCTGTTTTGGATGCATCTCAACGCAGATCCAGCACATCCTGCATGTCATAAAGACCCGCCGGACGACCGTCCAGCCACAACGCAGCACGTACCGCACCCTTGGCGAAAGTCATGCGACTGGAGGCCTTGTGGGTGATCTCCAGGCGCTCGCCCTCGGCGGCGAACAACACGGTGTGATCGCCAACCACATCACCACCACGAACCGTGGCGAAACCAATGGTTTCACGCTCACGCGCACCGGTATGACCTTCACGGCCATACACTGCGACCTTCTGCAGGTCACGCCCCAGCGCATCGGCAATCACCTCACCCATGCGCAAGGCCGTACCTGAAGGCGCGTCGATCTTGTGCCGGTGATGCGCCTCGATGATTTCGATGTCCGCATCATCGCCCAGCACGCGGGCCGCCATGTCGAGCAACTTCAGCGAGAGGTTGACGCCAACACTGAAGTTGGCGGCGAACACGATCGGAATATCCTTGCCCGCCTCGGCCAGCATCTGCTTTTCCTTGGCGCCCAGCCCCGTGGTACCGATCACCATGGCCTTGCCCGCCTTACGGCAGAACGCCAGGTTTTTCAGCATCACTTCCGGAAGCGTGAAATCGATCAACACATCGAATTCATCGGCGACCTTTTCCAGGCTGTCGGACATCGGCACACCAATGCGCCCCAGCGACGCCAGCTCACCAGCATCGGCACCGACCAACGAACTGCCAGGCCGTACGATGGCTGCGGTAAGCCCGGAGAGCGGCGAGCGTTGCTGCACAGCCTCCACCAGGTTCTTGCCCATGCGCCCTGCGGCGCCCATTACAGCTATACGTCGCATGCCGCGCTCCTTACAGGTCGCCAAAGAAGCGCTTCACGCCTTCGAACCAACCAGTGGTTTTCGGCGAGTGGGTATTGTCGTCCGCCAGGGAACCACGCAGCTCTTCGAGCAGCTCACGCTGACGACGACTCAGGTTTACCGGCGTTTCTACCGCGACACGACACATCAAGTCGCCAGCGCCGCCGCCACGAACCGGAGCCACGCCCTTGCCACGCACGCGGAACTGCTTGCCAGTCTGGGTCCCCTCAGGGATCTTCAGCTTGACTCGGCCATCCAGCGTCGGGATCTCCAGCTCGCCGCCCAGCGCCGCGTCAACGAAGCTGATAGGCACTTCACAGAACAGGTGCTTGCCGTCGCGCTGGAAGATCGCGTGCTCACGCACATTGATCACCACATACAGGTCGCCCGTAGGGCCGCCCTGGGTACCCGCCTCCCCTTCGCCGGACAGACGAATGCGGTCGCCGGTATCGACACCCGCCGGCACCTTCACCGACAGCGTCTTGTACTCTTCGACGCGGCCTTCGCCGTGGCAGGAGTCGCACGGGTCGGAAATGATCTTGCCCTGGCCATGGCAACGCGGGCAGGTCTGCTGCACCGAGAAGAAGCCCTGCTGCATGCGCACCTGGCCGATACCGCCACAGGTCGGGCAGGTCACCGGCGAAGAGCCTTTCTTGGCACCCGAGCCATCGCAAGGCTTGCAGTTGACCAGCGTCGGAACGCGGATATTCACGGTGGTACCGCGCACCGCCTCTTCCAGGTTCAGCTCCAGGGTGTAGCGCAAGTCACTGCCACGCTGAGCACCACCACGGGAGCCGCCGCGACCGCCACCAAAGAAATCACTGAAGACATCGCCAAAGATGTCGGAGAAATTCTGGCCACCGAAACCGGCGCCACCGCCACCCATGCTCGGATCGACACCGGCATGACCGTACTGGTCATAAGCCGCGCGCTTGCTCGAGTCAGACAATACTTCGTAGGCCTCGTTGGCCTCCTTGAACATATCTTCCGACGCTTTGTCGCCGGGATTACGGTCCGGGTGGTGCTTCATCGCCAGGCGGCGGTAAGCCTTTTTCAGGTCGGCTTCGCTCGAGCCTCGCTCCACACCCAATACTTCGTAATAGTCACGCTTTGCCATAAGTCTTCGCACTCTTAAGGACGTTCGACAACACTCTCCTGAGCCTCGTCAAACTCGTTGAGCCCCAATACAGGCCCGGACCCAACTCACGTCAATTCAACGATCCTGGTCTTGGATAGACGACCAACAGACTGGCCGACAATTGCGGTAATCCCGAACGGAAAGCAGGAGCATTTCCGACCATACCGCCAGCGCGCGAAAAGAGCCGCACGCCGTAAAAAATTCGCTTGCTCCAGACACGCCAACGCGGGAGCAAGCTCCCGCGCGGCGACATCCTACCAGTCACCGCACAAAGGCAGTCAACCGGCCGACCGACAAGCAGTCTTACTTGTGGTCTTTTACTTCTTCGAACTCGGCGTCGACGACGTCATCGGCTTTCTCGGCCGATTCGGCCTGCGAAGCTGCGCCTTCTGCCGGCTGAGCCTGCTCGGCGTACATCTTCTGAGCGACCGGAGCCGACACTTTCGACAGTTCTTCGACCTTGGCGTCGATGGCAGCCTTGTCGTCGCCTTTGATAGCGGCTTCAAGGGCAACCACGGCAGCTTCGATCGCAGTCTTCTCTTCGGCGGTCACTTTGTCGCCCGCATCAGCGATCATCTTGCGAGTCGAGTGAACCAGGGCATCGCCTTGGTTACGCGCGCTGGCCAGCTCTTCGAACTTGCGGTCTTCTTCGGCGTTGACTTCAGCATCACGAACCATCTGCTGAATTTCTTCCTCGGACAGACCGGAGTTGGCCTTGATCACGATCGACTGGGTCTTGCCGGTCGCCTTGTCTTTCGCACCTACGTGCAGGATGCCGTTGGCGTCGATGTCGAAGGTCACTTCGATTTGCGGCACACCACGTGGAGCTGGCGGGATCTCGGCCAGGTCGAACTTGCCCAGGGACTTGTTCTGCGCGGCTTGCTTACGTTCGCCCTGCAGTACGTGAATGGTCACTGCGCCCTGGTTATCGTCGGCAGTCGAGAACACTTGCGATTTCTTGGTAGGAATCGTGGTGTTTTTCTCGATCAGCGCGGTCATCACGCCACCCATGGTTTCGATACCCAGAGTCAGCGGGCTGACGTCCAGCAGCAGTACGTCTTTCACGTCACCGGCCAGTACCGCGCCCTGGATGGCAGCACCCATGGCAACAGCTTCGTCCGGGTTCACGTCCTTGCGTGCTTCCTTACCGAAGAAATCGGTAACGGTCTTCTGAACCAGTGGCATACGGGTCTGGCCGCCGACCAGGATCACGTCGTTGATCTTGCTGACGTCGATACCGGCGTCTTTCATGGCGATGCGGCAAGGCTCGATGGTGCGCTGAACCAGGTCTTCGACCAGCGATTCCAGCTTGGCGCGGGAGATCTTCACGTTCAGGTGCTTAGGACCGGTGGCGTCTGCAGTGATGTACGGCAGGTTGACGTCGGTCTGCTGGCTCGAGGACAGCTCGATCTTGGCCTTTTCAGCAGCTTCTTTCAGACGCTGCATGGCCAGCGGGTCACCCTTGAGGTTCATGCCGCTTTCTTTCTTGAACTCGTCCACGAGGTAGTCGATCAGACGGATGTCGAAGTCTTCACCACCGAGGAAGGTGTCACCGTTGGTTGCCAGTACTTCGAACTGGTGCTCGCCATCGACTTCAGCGATTTCGATCACGGAAACGTCGAAGGTACCGCCACCCAGGTCATAAACGATCACAGTGTGATCGCCCTTGGCCTTGTCCATGCCGTAAGCCAGAGCGGCCGCGGTTGGTTCGTTGATGATGCGTTTTACGTCCAGGCCCGCGATGCGGCCGGCGTCTTTGGTCGCCTGGCGCTGGCTGTCGTTGAAGTAGGCCGGAACGGTGATCACCGCTTCGGTCACAGCTTCGCCGAGGTAGTCTTCGGCTGTCTTCTTCATTTTCTTGAGGATTTCAGCCGAGATCTGTGGCGGAGCCATTTTCTGGCCGTTCACTTCAACCCAGGCGTCGTTGTTGTCAGCCTTGACGATCTTGTAAGGGACCATCTGGATGTCTTTCTGTACGACTTCTTCGTCGAAACGACGACCGATCAGACGCTTCACCGCGTACAGGGTGTTGTGCGGGTTGGTCACTGCCTGACGCTTGGCCGACTGGCCAACCAGGATTTCGCCATCGTTGGCGTAAGCGATGATGGACGGCGTGGTACGCGCGCCTTCAGCGTTTTCGATAACTTTTACGTTGCCGTTTTCAAGAATGGAGACGCAGGAGTTGGTAGTCCCCAGGTCGATACCGATAATTTTGCCCATGTTAACTCTCCCGAAACTTTAGATTTTGTTGCCGCAGCAGTGGTGGCCGACTGCGGTAGCACTTAAACGCTTGGCCTATAAATGGGGGCCCTGCGCGCGATTTCAAGCCTTCTCGTCAATCGAAGGCGAAACCGGTGCGGGTGCCTTGCTGACCACGACCATGGCCGGGCGCAGCAGGCGACCGTTGAGCTGATAGCCCTTCTGGAACACCTTGAGAACGCTGTTCGGTTCGACGTCGGCACTTTCCTGCATGGCCATCGCCTGGTGCTGTTCAGCGTTGAACGGTTCGCCATGCGGATCGATCGCTTCCAGCTGATAACGCTTCAGGGTGTCCTGGAACATCTTCAGGGTCAGTTCGATACCTTCACGCATCGGACGAATGCTCTCGTCGTCCGGGCTGGACAACTCAAGACCGCGCTCGAGGCTGTCGATCACCGGCAGCAGGTCGCCAGCAAAACGCTCGAGGGCGAATTTGTGAGCTTTTTCTACATCCTGCTCGGCACGGCGGCGGACGTTCTGCAGATCGGCCGCAACACGCAATGCCTGATCCTGAGCGCCAGCCAACTGCTCTTCGAGCACTTGCACACGAGCCGCCAGATCTTCGCCCGAAGCCTCAGGGGCCTGATTGGCGTCGAGATTTTGCGTATCCAGCGTCTGTTCGTCAGCCATACAATTCTCCTTTCAATATCGTCCGTGAGCTCAACTCACGCTTCTGCCCCGGTATATGGGGTCGCATTTTTCAGGTTCAAGGGCCGCGCCCTCGGCAAAAATCATCGCGCGAAGCAAAACGCCTCTCCCCAACCATTCCCACACGCGATAAAAAAACCTGCCAAGCAAGCGAATCGAGCTAAGGCCGGGCATTGTCAGTCGAAAACAAAACACTGTATAAATAACCAGACCTAAAGCTTGGGAGCGGCCTTTATGCTGGTGCACCTGTCCGTACACAACTACGCCATCGTTGAACATCTCGATCTGGAACTGGATCGCGGGATGAGCGTCATCACGGGTGAAACCGGCGCCGGCAAGTCGATCATGCTCGACGCCCTGGGGCTGACCCTGGGTGATCGCGCCGACAGCGGCGTGGTGCGCCCTGGCGCCGACAAGGCCGACATTCTCGCCACCTTCGACCTGGAAGACATTCCCGAGGCCCGCACCTGGCTCGCCGAACGCGACCTGGACAACGACAGCCCGTGCATCCTGCGCCGGGTCATCACCGCCGAAGGCCGTTCCCGCGGCTACATCAATGGCTCCCCCTGCCCGCTAGGCGACCTCAAGGCCCTCGGCGAGCTGCTGATCGATATCCACAGCCAGCATGAACACCAGTCGCTACTGAAAACCGACACCCACCGCCGCCTGCTCGACGAGTACGCCGGCGCCACCGACCTGGCCCGCCAGGTATCGCTGGCTGCCCAGCGCTGGCGCCAGACCCGCCAGGAGCTGGAGCGCCTGTCCAATTCCGGGGATGAACAGCGGGCTCGCCACCAGCTTCTCAGCTATCAGCTGGAGGAACTGGAGAACCTCGCCCTGGGCGAAAACGAACTCGAGCAACTGGAACTCGAACACAAGAACCTGACCAATGCCGAAAGCCTGCTGGGCATCTGCCGGCAGGTCGTCGAGCATTGCAGCGAAAGCGATTCGGGTAACGTCCTCAGCGCCCTGACAGTGAGCCTCAATCGCCTGTCGAGCATCGGCAACACCTCCGGCGCCCTGGCGGAAGCCACCAACCTGCTGGCCAGCGCGCAAATCCAGGTCGAAGAGGCTGTCGGCGAACTGAATCGCTTCGTCGACCATTTCGATGCGGACCCGGCGCGCCTGCAACAACTGGAAGAGCGGCTGGACGCCATCTATACCCTGGCTCGCAAACACCGGATCCAGCCCACCGAAGTGGCGGCCATGCAACAGAAACTGCTAGAGGAAATCGAGACCCTGGATGCCAACGATGAGTCCATCGAGCGCCTGGGCGACGAACTGAAATCCTTTGCCCGGCATTATCACGAAAAAGCCAGGGAGCTGAGCGAGCTGCGCCAGCAGGCGGCAACCAGCCTGGCCAGCGCTGTCGAACAGGAAATCCAGCGCCTGGGCATGCCCGGGGGCCGATTCACCATCGAACTGCACGCCAACAGCAGCGACGAGTTGCAGCCCAATGGCCTCGAACAGGTCGAGCTGCTGGTCAGCGCCAACCCCGGCCAGCCGCTCAAGGCCCTGGCCAAAGTGGCATCCGGGGGCGAGCTGTCGCGGATCAGCCTGGCGATCCAGGTGATTACCGCGCAAACCTCCCGCGTCCCGACCCTGGTATTCGACGAAGTGGACGTCGGCATCGGCGGCCCGACCGCGGAAATCGTCGGCCAGCTGTTACGCCGCCTCGGCGAGCGCGGCCAGGTCTTGACGGTCACCCACTTGCCGCAGGTGGCAGCCCAGGGCCATCAACATCTTTTTGTGCACAAGGTGCGCGGCAGCGATGCGACTCACACCGCGGTGTCCAAACTGGGCAAGACCGAGCGGATCGAAGAAGTAGCACGCATGCTGGGCGGCATCGACCTGACCAAGGAGTCGCTGGCCCACGCAAAAAAGATGGTGGTTACCGCCAAGGCTTGAATAACGGCCACTTTAATAAAGAGCAGAAAGCACGAAGGCGACCCTTGGGTCGCCTTCGATCGTTTCGCGGACAGCATCCGCGCGACATGCTTATTTCTTCGTGCGTACGTACAGCACCAAGTTGTGATCCACCAACTCGAAGCCATGCTTCTCGACAATCGCCTTCTGAAGCTTCTCGATTTCTTCGTCGAAGAATTCGATCACTTCACCGGAATCCACGTTGACCATGTGGTCGTGGTGACCGCCGTCAGCCAGTTCGAATACAGCATGACCACCATCAAAATTGTGGCGTACCACAAGGCCTGCTGCTTCAAACTGGGTCAGAACACGGTAAACCGTGGCCAGACCGACATCCTCGCCAGCTTCCATCAGCGCCTTGTAAACATCCTCGGCACTCATGTGTCGCTGTTCGGCGGAATCGAGCATTTGTAGAATTTTGACCCGTGGCAGAGTCACTTTAAGGCCGGCTTTACGTAGTTCGCTATTTTCAACCATGGTCAGCTTTCTCGCGGATGCTGCTTCGCAGCTCCTCTTAATGCGGGTATGATCGGGGTTTACGTTGTCCCAGCCAAGATAGTGGAAGTCGCCCACCGATGCAAAACACCAAGCTCTTGCTAACCAGTTTCACCTTCGTGGGACTGCTCGCACTCGCCGGTTGTTCATTCCCCGGGGTTTACAAAATCGACATCCAGCAGGGCAATGTCGTCACGCAGGACATGATAGACCAGTTACGCCCGGGAATGACCCGCCGGCAAGTACGGTTTATCATGGGCAACCCTCTGTTGACCGACACGTTCCACGCCGATCGCTGGGATTATCTGTACAGCCTGCAGCCAGGTGGCGGTGAACGCCAGCAGGAGCGCGTCAGCGTTATCTTCAACGGTAACGACCAACTGGTCAGCCTTTCCGGTGACTTCATGCCTGGCGTAAGCCGTGACGAAGCCATCCTGGGCAAGGACAGCGGCACCACCGTGACCGCCCCGGGCGAAAACGCCGAGCAGCCAAAACCGGAAAAACCAGCCAAGCCTGGCTCTCTGCTCGATCAGATCCAGAAGGACGTCGACAACGTCGAGACCGTTCCGGTGCCAACACCAGAACCTCTGGACACTTCGCCGCAATAATTTGTGGTGGAATAAAAAAGCCCGGCAAGTCCGGGCTTTTTGTTGCCTGTCGATTTGTTCAGGACTCTGAAGTACGAGCCCGGGCCAGCGCCGCCTTTGCCGCGCGCAGGCGTCGAACTTCTTTAGGATCGGCCAGCAGCGGACGGTAAATTTCGATGCGATCGTCCGCCCGAACCGGCTGTTTCTCAGGGGCCGCAACCGCTTTGCCAAAGATGCCCAGCGGACAACTGTCCAGGTCCAGCTCTGGAAATTGCGCACCTATCCCGGAGCTTTTCACTGCCGCACGGACAGTAGTCCCCGTCGGCACGGCAACACTGAGCAATACCTGCCGGTCGACCGCGGCATACACCACCTCGACCTCGATCATTGGCTCAAGCATGCAACTGCTTGGCCCGCTGACAAAACGCATCGACCAGGGTATTGGCCGCCTGGTTGAACAGCGGCCCCAAGGTCGCGCGAACCAGTGGACCGGCGTAGTCGAACGACAAATCCAGGCTGATCTTGCAGGCCTTGTCACCCAACGGCTTGAAAACCCACACGCCGTGCAACTGGTTGAACGGCCCTTCTTCCAGGTTCATCTCGATCGACTGGCCCGGCACCAGCGTATTGCGTGTCACGAAATGCTGGCTGAGCCCACCCTTGGCAACCGCCAGGCTGGCGCGCATCTGCACCTCGCTGCTCTCCAGCACCTCGGCCGACGAGCACCAGGGTAGAAACTCCGGGTAGCGCGCCACGTCATTGACCAGGTCGTACAAAAACTGCGCCGGATAAGGCAACAGGGCCGAGCGTTGAATATGTGTCGTCATGTCAGCGTCATTTCCACAACTGGGCGGCAAACACTATAAGAATGCCGATGGGCGCCACATAGCGCATCAAAAACAGGGTCAGGGCAAAAAGCAGCGGGCTGCGAATCGACAGCTCATCACGAACCGCCTCGCGCCCCATCACCCAACCCGCAAACACCACAAAGCAGAGGCCACCCAAGGGCAACATGATCCGCGAAGTGAAGAAATCGATCACCCCGAAGAAATCCAGACCACCTGCCGCCCCCCATTGGTAGAGGTGGAAAGCCCCGCCTTCGTTCACGAAAAACTTGGCCTGCTGCCAGATATTGAAGGAAAACACCGCTCCCAATCCGACGAACCAGCAGATAAACGCCAGCCAGAATGTCACCCAGCCACGGCGGGTTCGGGTCCGCTCCACCAGGTAAGCCACCATCGGCTCCAACAGCGAAATCGCCGAGCTCCAGGCGGCAATGGCCACCAGGACAAAAAACACCACGCCCATCAACTGGCCGAACGCCACATTACCAAAGGCAAAAGGCAAACTGACAAACATCAGCCCCGGACCTTCACTCGGGTTCAGCCCGGCGGCAAACACGATCGGGAACAGCGCCAGCCCCGCCAGCAGTGAAACGAAGGTATCCAGCAGCGCCACGCCGACAATAGTGCCGGAAATGGACGAATGCTTCGGCATGTAAGCGCCGTAGATCATGATGGAACCGACACCGACGCTCAGGGAAAAGAACGCATGCCCCATGGCCGGCAACAGGCCGTCGAGCAGTTTGTCGGTGCTGAAGTCGAACATGAAATGCACGCCTTCCATGAAATGCCCGGTGGTCATGCTGTAACCCAGCAGGATCACCAGCATCACGAACAGCAGCGGCATCATGATCCGCAGGCTGCGCTCAAGCCCGGCCACCACACCCTTGGCGATGACAGCCGCCGACAACAACATGAACAGCGTGTGCCACAGCGTCAGCCGCCAGGGGTCGGCAATCACCTTGCCGAAATAGGCACCGACCTGATCCGCCGTCACGCCCTGGAAATCACCACGCCCCATATCGATGATGTAGTCCAGCGACCAACCACCGACCACGCTGTAAAAGGAAAGAATCAACAAGGCAGTGATCATTCCGGCGAACGCGCCCCAGGACCACTTGGTCGAATGCCCGGCATCCAGGGCCAGCGACTTCAAGGCATTGGCCGGGCTTTGCCGGGCGCGACGGCCGATCAGGGTTTCCGCCAGCATCACCGGCACGCCGATCAGCGCGATGCAGGCCAGGAATACCAGGACAAAGGCGCCACCACCGTAGACGCCGACCATATAGGGGAATTTCCAGATACTGCCCAGGCCCACGGCAGAACCAGTCGCAGCGAGTATGAAAACCCAGCGACTGGCCCAGCCGCCGTGGACAGAAACCTTGTCCGTCGACATCAAAAACGCGCCCAACCGAGAAAAAAGAGCGCGCATTGTCCGGGATTCACTCAACCTGCTCAAGCACGCTGCTTCACCGTAGCCGACACGCGTGCAACTGCCTATAATGCCGCCCCTATGGCTAAACAGAAGAAACACCCAACAGGGACCATCGCGCAAAATAAAAAGGCGCGTCACGATTACTTCATCGAGCATCGGTTCGAGGCTGGCATGGTCCTGGCCGGCTGGGAAGTAAAGAGTCTGCGTGCAGGCAAGGCACAACTGGTCGACAGTTATGTGCTGCTCAAGGACGGCGAAGCCTGGCTGCTGGGCAGCCACTTCACGCCGCTGACCACCGCCAGCACCCATGTGATCGCCGACCCCGTGCGCTCGCGCAAACTGCTGCTCAACAAGCGCGAGCTGGAGAAGCTGTTCGCTGCCGTGCAGCAGAAGGGTTATGCCTGCGTGTGCCTGTCGCTCTACTGGAGCAAGCACATGGTCAAGTGCGAGATCGCACTCGGCAAGGGCAAGAAGGAATACGACAAGCGTCACACCGAACGCGAGCGCGACTCCGATCGTGAGTTGCATCGCGCGGTGCGCAACAAGGGCAAGGAAGAGTAACGCCCTTCTGCCTTGATGCCATGATCGCGAGCCAGCTCGATCCTACCAGGAGCGAGCTGGCCGGCGATGAATCCTTCCAGACTAAATCCCCTTGCGCCGCTCGGCCCGGGCCACGCGCTGCACTTCCTGACGCACCTCCTCCAATACTTCCTGCACATACAGAATGTGCCGGCTGGAGACTTCGCGCGCCTGCTCGGCACGCCCTTCGATAATCGCCTGGTACAGATCGCGGTGCTGGCTGATCAGCATGTCGCGGGTTTCGGTGCGCTGCTTGTACATGCCGCCAATGTTGGTCACCACGTTGCGCTTGAGCAGATCGAACAGCCCCCGAATGGTGTGCAGCAATACGGCGTTGTGGCTGGCCTCGGCAATTGCCAGATGAAATTGCGCGTCCGCCGCGCCCTCCTCCGCCCGGCTCGCATCACCTGCCCGGGAATAGCAGTCCTGCAATTCCTCGAAGGCCGCCGTGAGCCGCTCACGGTCCACGTCGGTGGCACGCAACGCGGCGTAATAGGCGCATGAAGCTTCCAGGGTGTGGCGAAACTCCAGCAAGTCACGCTGGGCTTCAGGGTTGCTTTCCAGCAACTGCAGCAGCGGATCGCTGAAGGTCGAGCCCAGTGACTCCACCACATAGTTGCCGCCACCCTGGCGACTGACCAGCAAGCCCTTGGCCGTGAGTTTCTGGATCGCCTCGCGCAACGAAGGCCGCGAGACACCGAACTGCTCCGCCAACGCACGTTCTGCCGGCAGGCGCTCACCGGACTTCAGCGTGCCCTCGAGGATCATCCCCTCGAGCCGCTCGACAATATCGTCAGACAAACGGCGCTGACGAATCTGATCAAACCCCATAACTCACTCTCCACGATCCCGACCGCGCGCCGGGCTCTCTATTCTGGCCTATCGGGGCTGCGCCAGCACCTATCAGAACGCACATCGGCGAGCGGATCAGAAGTCATCTGCACCGCACCTTCGACAAAAGTTTTAGGGCGGCAAATTGACACACCGCTCACAAGGCTTTTACCCTAGCCAACAGCGATTGTAAATTGGTCTTACCAATTAACCAAATACGCTGACCAGTGCCTGACCAACAACAATTAGGGGCCACCCCATATGCAAACCTGGCAACAGCTCTACAGCCCGCTCGGCAGCCTCGGCCTGTCCGCCCTCGCCGCCGTCATCCCGATCGTCTTCTTCTTCCTGGCTCTGGCCGTGTTCCGTCTCAAAGGACACGTCGCCGGCAGCATCACCCTGGCGTTGTCGATTCTGGTGGCGATCTTCGCCTTCCAGATGCCTGCCGACATGGCCCTCGCCGCCGCTGGCTATGGATTTGCCTACGGTCTGTGGCCCATCGCCTGGATCATCGTCGCCGCCGTCTTCCTCTACAAACTGACGGTCAAAAGTGGCCAGTTCGAGGTCATCCGCAGCTCGGTGCTGTCGATCACCGACGACCAGCGCCTGCAGGTGCTGCTGATCGGTTTCTGCTTCGGGGCCTTCCTCGAAGGTGCCGCCGGTTTTGGCGCGCCGGTGGCCATTACCGCCGCGCTGCTGGTGGGCCTGGGGTTCAACCCACTGTACGCCGCCGGCCTGTGCCTGATCGCCAACACCGCGCCAGTGGCCTTTGGCGCCCTGGGTATTCCGATCATCGTGGCGGGCCAGGTGACCGGCATCGACGCGTTCAAGATCGGCGCCATGACCGGTCGCCAGCTGCCGCTGCTGTCGTTGTTCGTGCCGTTCTGGCTGGTGTTCATGATGGATGGCCTGCGCGGTGTCAAAGAGACCTGGCCCGCGGCGCTGGTGGCCGGCCTGAGCTTTGCCGTGACCCAGTACTTCACCTCGAACTTCATCGGCCCGGAGCTGCCGGATATCACCTCGGCCCTGGCCAGCCTGATTGCCCTGACCCTGTTCCTCAAGGTCTGGCAACCCAAGCGTTCGTTCGCCGCGGCCACCGCCAGCGTCGGCGCCGCTGCCGTGCGCAACGGCGGTTTCGGCCAGCCGCGCACTACCCAGCCTTCGCCGTACAGCTTCGGTGAAATCTTCAAGGCCTGGTCGCCGTTCCTGATCCTCACCGTGCTGGTCACTATCTGGACCCTCAAGCCGTTCAAGGCGATGTTCGCCGCCGGCGGCTCGATGTACAGCTGGGTATTCAACTTCGCGATTCCGCACCTGGATCAACTGGTGATCAAGAGCGCGCCGATCGTCGCCACCCCAACGGCGATTCCGGCGGTGTTCAAGCTCGACCCGATTTCCGCGACCGGCACGGCGATTTTCTTCTCCGCGCTGATCTCGATGCTGGTGCTGAAGATCAACTTCAAAACTGGTCTGACCACTTTGAAAGAAACCTTCTACGAACTGCGCTGGCCGATCCTCTCCATCGGCATGGTGCTGGCCTTCGCCTTTGTCACCAACTACTCCGGCATGTCCTCGACCATGGCCCTGGTGCTGGCCGGTACCGGTGCGGCGTTCCCGTTCTTCTCGCCATTCCTCGGCTGGCTGGGGGTGTTCCTGACCGGTTCGGATACGTCGTCCAACGCCCTGTTCAGCTCGCTGCAAGCCACCACCGCGCACCAGATCGGCGTCAACGACACCCTGCTGGTGGCGGCCAACACCAGCGGCGGCGTGACCGGCAAGATGATCTCGCCACAATCGATCGCCGTGGCCTGCGCCGCCACCGGCCTGGTGGGCAAGGAATCGGACCTGTTCCGCTTTACCCTCAAGCACAGCCTATTCTTTGCCACCATCGTCGGCCTGATCACCCTGGCCCAGGCCTACTGGTTCACCGGCATGCTGGTGCACTAAGCAAGCAACACCGAAAAAACCGACGCCGGAGTCCGACTGCGGCGTCTGCAACTCACAACCCGGTCTGCAAGGCTGCTGAAAGCTTGGCTCTCTATATTCAGCAGCCGCAGCGGACGGATAACCGGGACCACCCGGAGACACGCCTGATGAGCGAGCTTTTTTACAACGCCGTGCCTAACGCGACCCGTGTCGCACCGCCCTTGGCCGAACCGCGCCAGTACCCCAGCGAGAAACCGTCGCGGGTCTACCTGTTCGGCACCTGTGTGGTCGACCTGTTCTATCCCGAAGCAGGGATGGATGCGATTCACCTGCTCGAGCGCGAAGGCATTCGCGTGGAGTACCCGCAAGGGCAAAGCTGCTGCGGACAGCCGGCCTACACCTCGGGTTACACCGAGCAGGCGCGCACCGTGGCCCGCTCGCAACTGGCGCTGTTCGCCGGCGACTATCCGGTGGTGGTGCCGTCGGGTTCCTGCGCGGGGATGATTCGCGAGCACTATGCGGACTTGTTCAAGGATGAGCCGCAGACCTTGAAGCAGGTGCAGGCCCTGGCCGAACGTACCTACGAGCTGGCGGAGTTCCTGTTGCACGTGTGCAAGGTGCAGCTCAAGGACAGTGGCGAGCCGATCAAGGTGGCGCTGCACACCTCCTGCTCGGCACGGCGCGAGATGAACACCCACCTGCACGGTCGTGAGCTGCTGGCACAACTGGGCAACGTGGAGCGGGTAGAACACGACCACGAAAGCGAATGCTGTGGCTTTGGCGGGACTTTCAGCGTCCGAATGCCGGACATCTCCGGCGCGATGGTCGCGGACAAGACCCGTGCGCTGAAGGAGTCCGGTGCCCACCAGGTGCTGAGCGCCGACTGCGGCTGCTTGATGAACATCAACGGTTCGCTGGAGAAACAACGGGAAGCGCTGCGCGGCCAACACCTGGCCAGCTTCCTCTGGCAGCGTACCGGAGGTGCCGCATGAGCGCCCCGGAGCTTATTCCGACCCTGAGCGTGTCGGACGATTTTCGCACCCGGGCCCACCAGGCCCTCGGTGACCGACAACTGCGAAACAACTTTCGCAGTGCCATGGATTCCCTCATGGCCAAACGTGCGGCCTCGTTCAGCGATGCCCACGAACGCGAACACCTGCGGGCCCTGGGCAATGCGATCAAGGCCCGTGCGTTATCCAAGCTGCCCGACCTGCTCGAGCAGCTTGAACAGAACCTGACCCGCAACGGTGTGACAGTGCACTGGGCGGAAACGGTGGACGAGGCCAATGGCATCGTCCTCTCGATCATCCGGGCTCACGAGGCGCGGCAAGTGATCAAGGGCAAATCGATGGTCAGCGAAGAGATGGAGATGAACCATGTCCTCGCTGAACAAGGCATTGAATGCCTTGAGTCGGACATGGGCGAGTTCATCGTCCAGCTCGACCACGAGAAGCCTTCACACATAATCATGCCGGCGATCCACAAGAACGCCGGTCAGGTCGCGTCCTTGTTCCACGACAAACTTGGCGTGGAGTACACCAAGGACGTTGACCACCTCATTCAGATCGGTCGCAGGGTCCTGCGGCAGAAATTCTTCGAAGCGGACATCGGCGTCTCCGGCGTCAACTTCGCCGTGGCCGAGACCGGCACCCTGCTGCTGGTGGAAAACGAAGGCAACGGCCGCATGTCCACCACCGTGCCGCCCGTGCACATCGCCGTCACCGGCATCGAGAAAGTCGTCGAGAACCTGCGCGACGTGGTGCCGCTGCTGTCGCTGCTGACCCGCTCGGCGCTAGGCCAGCCGATCACCACCTACGTCAACATGATCTCCGGCCCGCGCAAGGAGCATGAGCTCGACGGCCCGCAGCAAGTGCACCTGGTGCTGCTCGACAACGGCCGCAGCCAGGCCTTCGCCGACAGCGAATTGCGCCAGACCCTGAACTGCATCCGCTGCGGCGCCTGCATGAACCATTGCCCGGTCTACACCCGCATCGGCGGCCACGCTTACGGCGAGGTCTACCCCGGCCCCATCGGCAAGATCATCACCCCGCATATGGTCGGTCTGGCCAAGGTGCCGGACCATCCGAGCGCGTCTTCGCTGTGCGGCGCCTGCGGCGAAGTGTGTCCGGTGAAGATCCCGATCCCGAGCCTGCTGCGTCGCCTGCGCGAAGAGAACGTCAAGTCCCCGGACAGCCCCCATCAGGTGATGCGCGGCCAGGGCAGCAAATACTCGCGCAAGGAACGTTTCATCTGGAACGCCTGGGCCCGGCTCAACAGTTCGCCGACCCTGTATCGCCTGTTCAGCCTGGCGGCCACCCGCCTGCGCGCGCTGACCCCGAGCAACGTCGGCCCCTGGACGCAAAACCACAGCGCACCGAAACCCGCCGCCCGGTCCTTGCACGACTTGGCCCGCGAGCATCTGGCCAAACAGGGAGAACGTCGATGAGCGCCAAACAGAACATCCTCGGCAAGCTGCGCAACAGCCTGACCGGTACCACGCCGATTGTGGATAACTTCGATGAGGCGCTGGTCACCGAGCCTTATACCTACAGCCCGGAACAGCGCATCCCGCAGTTGCGTAAGCAGATGGAAGCGGTGCACACCGAAATCCACCAGACCACCGGCCAGGACTGGCCGGCGCTGCTCGCCCGCCTGCTGGGCGAGCGCCAGTTGCCGAGCCTGCTGATCGCCCCGACCACGCCCCACGGCCAGCGCGTCAGCCAATACTGGGCCGAGCATCCCGGGCTGCCGACGTTGAAGGCCTACGATCGGCCGGTCGAGCAATGGAAAGCCGAGCTGTTCAACGACACCCCGGCCAGCCTCACCACCACCCTCGGTGCCATCGCCGCCACCGGTAGCCTGATCCTCTGGCCGACCCGCGAAGAGCCGCGGCTGATGAGCCTGGTGCCGCCGGTGCATTTCGCCCTGCTCAAGGCCAGCGAGATCCGCGACAACTTCTATCAGGTCCAGCAGGAATACGCCTGGGCCCAGGGCATGCCGACCAACGCGCTGCTGGTGTCCGGCCCGTCGAAGACCGCCGATATCGAGCAGGTCCTGGCCTACGGCGCCCACGGCCCGAAAGACCTGGTGGTGCTGATCCTGGAGGACCAATGAGTCTACCGGCGGCTTTTCTGCGTGATGCGCAACAACTGATTCCCCAGGAGCGGCGTTTCGACGATCCGCTCTCCACCCTGGCCTTCGGCACCGATGCGAGTTTTTATCGACTGATTCCGCAACTGGTGATCCGCGTCGAGTCCGAAGACGAAGTGGTGGCCCTGCTCAAGCTGGCCCAGCGCGACCGGGTTCCGGTGACTTTCCGCGCCGCCGGCACCAGCCTGTCGGGACAGGCCATCAGCGACTCGGTGCTGCTGGTACTCGGCGATAACTGGAACGCCCGCGAGATCCGCGACCAGGGCCAGCAGATCCGCCTGCAGCCGGGGGTGATCGGCGCCCAGGCCAACGCCTGGCTGGCGCCGTTCGGGCGCAAGATCGGCCCCGACCCAGCCTCGATCAACGCCTGCAAGATCGGCGGCATCGTCGCTAACAATGCCAGCGGCATGTGCTGCGGCACCGCGCAAAACACCTACCACACCCTGGCCGGCCTGCGCCTGGTGCTGGCCGACGGCACCCGCCTGGACACCGAAGATGCCGCCAGCGTCGCGGCCTTTCGCAGCAGCCACGGCGAGCTGCTGGAGCGCCTGGCCAGCCTGGGCCGCGAGACCCGCGCCAACAGCGAACTGGCCGCGAAGATCCGCCACAAGTACCGCCTGAAAAACACCACCGGCCTGTCCCTCAATGCCCTGGTGGATTTCGATGAGCCGCTGGACATCCTCAGCCACCTGCTGGTGGGCTCCGAGGGCACCCTGGGCTTTATCAGCGCGGTGACCTACGACACGGTGGTCGATCACCCGAACAAAGCTTCGGCGCTGATCGTCTTCCCGGATGTGGAAACCTGCTGCAACGCGGTGACCGTGCTGAAAAGCCAGCCGGTGTCCGCCGTGGAACTGCTGGACCGCCGCAGCCTGCGCTCGGTGCAGGGCAAACCCGGAATGCCGGCCTTCGTCCAGCAACTGTCCGCCAATGCCTGCGCGCTGTTGATCGAATCCCGCGCCGCATCTTCCGCACTGCTGCAGGAACAACTGGCGCAGATCATGGCGTCCCTCACCTCTTTCCCGGTGGAGAAGCAGGTCGACTTCACCGAAGACCCGAAGGAAAACGCCAAACTCTGGGCGATCCGCAAGGACACCTTCCCCGCCGTCGGCGCGGTGCGCAAGACCGGCACCACGGTGATCATCGAAGACGTGACCTTCCCGGTGGAACAGCTGGCCATCGGCGTCAATCGCCTGATCGCGCTGTTCGACAAGCACAGCTACGACGAAGCGATCCTGTTCGGCCATGCGCTGGAGGGCAACCTGCATTTCGTCTTCACCCAGGGCTTTAACAGCGCCGAGGAAGTGGCGCGCTACCAGGCCTTCATGGATGACGTGGCGCAGCTGGTGGCGGTGGAATTCGGCGGCTCGCTCAAGGCCGAGCACGGCACCGGGCGCAATATGGCGCCCTTCGTCGAGCTGGAATGGGGCAGCGATGCCTACCAGTTGATGTGGCAACTCAAGCGCCTGCTCGACCCCAACGGCATCCTCAACCCGGACGTGGTGCTCAGCGAAGACCCGCAGATCCACCTCAAGCACCTCAAGCCGCTGCCGGCGGCCGACGAGATTGTGGATAAGTGCATCGAGTGCGGCTTCTGCGAACCGGTGTGCCCGTCCAAGGGGCTGACCCTGAGCCCGCGCCAACGCATCGTGATCTGGCGCGATATCCAGGCCCGCAAACGCGCCGGCATCGACACTTCGGAACTGGAAGCGGCCTATCAATACCAGGGCCTCGACACTTGCGCCGCCACCGGCCTGTGCGCCCAGCGCTGCCCGGTGGGCATCAACACTGGCGAACTGGTGAAAAAGCTGCGCAGCCAGCATGCCACCCACGCCAAGGCAGCCGACTGGCTCGGCTCGCACTTCGCCGCCACCTTGCTGGGCGCACGGTTCACCCTGCATGTGGCCAACGGTGCGCGGATGCTGCTGGGAGCGCCACGCCTGGCCAGGGTTTCGGCGGCGCTGACCAGGCTGTCCAAGGGCCAGGTGCCGCAATGGACCAGCGCCATGCCGCAGCCGGAGCGGGCCATTCGGTTCAGCCCGGCGCTCAGCGACCAGCGGCCACGGGTGGTCTATCTGGCGGCCTGTGTGTCGCGGGTCATGGGCCCGGCTGCCGGGGACAACGAGCAAAGCTCGCTCTACGACAAGACCCGCGGCCTGCTGGAAAAAGCCGGTTACCAGGTGGTGATCCCGGACAATGTCGAGAGCCTGTGCTGCGGCCAGCCGTTCGCCTCCAAGGGCTACGCGGAACAGGCCGAGCATAAGCGCCAGGAGCTGATCGGCGCCCTGCTCCACGCCAGCCGCGGTGGCCTCGACCCGATCTACTGCGACACCAGCCCCTGCACCCTGCGCCTGGTGCAGGACCTGGGCGACGTGCGCCTGGACCTGTACGACCCGGTGCGCTTCATCCGCACCCACCTGATGGACAAGCTCGAGTTCACCCCTCAGGAAGCGCCGGTCGCCGTGCACGTCACCTGCAGCACCCAGCACCTGGGCGAAAGCCAGGCGCTGATCGATCTGGCGCGGCGTTGCAGCAACAACGTGGTGATTCCGGAGGGCATCCATTGCTGTGGTTTCGCCGGCGACAAAGGCTTCACCACGCCGCAGCTCAATGCCCACGCCCTGCGCAGCCTCAAGGACGCGGTGCAGTACTGCAGCGAAGGCATCTCCACCAGCCGCACCTGTGAAATCGGCCTGAGCCAGCATGGCGGAATCGATTATCACGGGTTGGTGTACCTGGTGGACCGGGTGACCCGGGCTAGAACGGCTTGATCGGCATGTACCAACTGTAGGAGCGAGCTTGCTCGCGATGGACTTGAGAGCGCTGCATTTACCCAGTAAATACGCGCTACCGTTAACGATCATCGCGAGCAAGCTTCGCTCCTACACAGGCATTAGGTGTTGCCCGCATGTTCAGTGGTCATGACGCCGGTCAGAAAAATAGAACCCTGCCCCACCACCGCAGTCCACAGATCGAGCTTCCAAAAACGGGAGTTTCCCGAGAACTCGGCAATCCGTGCTGATGGCCAGCAGCGCCTGGCCCTTCAGTTCAAGGAGACGCATATGAAACGTTCTGTACTGTCAGGCCTGTTCGTCACCGCTTCGCTCCTGGCCTCCCCCAGCTTCGCCGGGAACCAGGAAGACCTGTGCCAGATGAACCTGCAAACCATCCGCGACGCCCGGACCAGCATCCAGGCCGCGGACCTGCAAGCCAACATCGACGCCACCGTGCAACAAGCCCAGGCAGCCCAGGCGAAAAACACCGAGGAAGGCACCAAGGAATGCATCGCCCTGACCACTCGCGCGATCCAGAGCATCCAGAACAGCGCCAAGGGCGAACACTGATCCATGCAGGGCCAGCCTTCGGGATGGCCTTGCGGGCCATTTTGGCGTAGACTCTACAAACCTGCTGGTAATGCACAGCAGGTTCGGGGCCGTTTAGGATTCGACGCCGGTTGCGAAACTTTAGGTGCATGCCGAGTTGGTAACAGAACTCGTAAATCCACTGTTGCAACTTCCTATAGTTGCCAATGACGAAACCTACGGGGAATACGCTCTCGCTGCGTAAGCGGCGCTAGCCTTCCTTCTGGTACCTTCGGGTCCAGCAATCATCAGGGGATGTCTGTAAACCCGAAATGATTGTCATACAGAACAGAATCGCCGTGCAGTACGTTGTGGACGAAGCGGCTAAAACTTACACAACTCGCCCAAAGCACCCTGCCCGTCGGGTCGCTGAGGGTTAACTCAATAGACACGGCTACGCATGTAGTACCGACAGCGGAGTACTGGCGGACGGGGGTTCAAATCCCCCCGGCTCCACCAAATATAGCTGTTTAGACCTGTCTCGGACAGTCTACGAAACACCTCAAGAAGCCCGCCTATTGCGGGCTTTCTTGTTTCTGGCTGTCTCTCCTCATCTACCCCTATACGCACTACCCGTGCTTCCTCCCGCGTATCTTCTGTGAAATTTGAAACTAGGGGGTACAAGGAGTGAAGCGCAGCGAAATCAAGCGCCGCCCTCTGGCCGATACGGTCCTGTCGGCCCTTGAGCCTGAGGTAAAGGAATACCGTGAACATGACGGGGACAGCCTGTACCTGCGTGTACGGCCGGACGGGAACAAGTCATGGCAACTGCGCTACAAGAAAGCCGAGACAATGGATTCTGGGCATCAGGCGGGGGCGACGGTGCTGGTCGATGGCAGGAAAGCGGCTCGAATCGACACGGGCGAAACGGTGAGCTTCAAACTCAAGCCGGGTCGTCACATCATCGGCATAGCAGGTGATGACGATGGCAACGGTGTGTGCTCTCTGCAGATCGTCCAACCGGTGAAGGAGACCTCAACCGACCTCAGCGCGGGGGGGGGCAAAAATTCAGAGTGTCCAGCACGCAAAACGGAACGGATATTCGCCCCAGCTCACTCTGAGCGGATGTGGACCGGCAGGCGGCTCACATGAATGAGCAGCCTGCCGCTGCTTGTGATCAAATTGCGTGGTAACCACCCGGTAACCACCAAAAAGAAACACCGTATCTGTTGGCCAACCATCCTACTTTGCGCAATCACATCGAAGAAATGATCGGCAGAAAACAGTCGTGCCGTGGTGCGTCATACGATGCCTATTTTACGAGGAGAACATGTGACTACATCGATGGTCCTGACGGCGTAAATTTGGGCGCTGGCGGTGGCGAAGGCAACGGAACTGGAGCAGGGAACAATGACGGTGCGTAGTCGTGCAGCGACATAGCGCCGATCAGTTTTCCATCAGCAGAAACTCCTATGACAGATGACATTCCCTCTGTAGATACGTGTCCTGAGCCCCGACCATCCGCTTTTTTATGCGTGGAGAGAGCTTCGAGATACTCATCGAAGACCTCCTTTTTCACGCCATATCTCATGACATCCAGTGCACGACAATATTCTCCCGGAACAAAATAGTGCCGCCCAACCAGCTCCAAGCTGGCTGGATCGTTATCGTTCAGGTGGGCAAATACAATAAAGTGATGACCATACTCAACCAGCTGGGCCTTGGCGTCACCATAGTTATGAAAAAGCGTCTCTTCTGTTGGCAAATCGGCCAGCTTGCGCTTGAACTCGACCAGCACCAGCATGGAATCCATACCAAATGCTGCATCACCAGCCGTGCGCTCATGCCTTCCGGA
Organism: Pseudomonas sp. SBT1-2; assembly: GCF_028640875.1. Taxonomy (NCBI): domain Bacteria; kingdom Pseudomonadati; phylum Pseudomonadota; class Gammaproteobacteria; order Pseudomonadales; family Pseudomonadaceae; genus Pseudomonas; species Pseudomonas sp. SBT1-2. The sequence goes on from NZ_JAQZAA010000110.1 coordinate 107,392, forward strand.
CAGCGGCGCTGCGAAGTCGCAAAGTCGGTTTACCACTGCGTCGACAACGAATTTGTATTCGACCGTCTTTTCCCACCAAGTGAAGTTATTCATTCAACCTCTGTCCAAATTATGTTGTCTGATATACCGGCTTCACTTTTATCGACCGATTACCATCCGTCTTGATCGGCTTCACAGGTCAGCCCGTCCGGTGCGCATCGAATCGACACAGTGCACATCACTGCACCCTCTGCAGCAGATAACGCCGGGGCAAATAGTCCGGTGGTGACCAGCCGCGGTGACCACTCTAGTAAACACCCGAATGGTTACCATCCACCAAAGGGATTTCCACCGCGGAGTCGCTGGGCACCCTGTCCAAGGACTAGCTTTTGCTAACAGGCCACGAGCGTAGTGATGGGCGCTTAGCCGATCTAATGTCAGGTTTTGTCAGGTTCGAGCCCGAATCAGATACAAAGTTTTGACAGCGCAGTTTGGCTGACCTTCACTCACGTCTCGACAGATACGATGGCTTAAGGAGCGACCATGACTTGGGAGCGCAGGCACGACCCGGAGGAATACGTTTCAATCATCGCGGAAGTTTTCTATGACCCCGTACGCCGCAAAAATGGTGTTCGCCCAGCGACCGGCCAGTCTTTTGCTCAAAGCATGAAAATCGAGTGCTCGAGAGAGATCAGAGATTATCCGGTCGGCACGAAGGTACGACTGCGGGTTGTGGAAACAACAAAAGAGGACAGTCGACCATTTCTGTACAGCAGTTACAAATGGGCGCATGAACTTGTTTAACCTACCTCCCTTGGACTTGCCGACCCACTCTAAATTGAAGGAATGCAAAATGTCAGGAACGGACGAAGACTTTGATGCAGAAGCCTGGCTAGCTAACCGACCATCTCTAACCGAGATGAAAAGTCATCCCAATCACTGGTTCAATCGGTCATCTGACCTTCATGCAAGCGCAGGGGCGGTGTGGCATTCCATGGGAGACAACAGCCCCCTAATCGCCAAAGAACTCGGGCTAGGGCCGAACTTCGACATGGGGGTTGCCTGTTATCACGTTTACCACATGCTATGCGGCCTTGCCCTAGAGGTCATCATGAAGGCGGTTCTTATACAACGAGGGGTCGATCCGAAGGATTTCAAAACACACTCCTTTGAAAAGCTCAACTGCCTTTTGAGGGTGTCGGTAGACGAGCAGGAACGAAATCTACTCAAGTTCTATGAGGGCATGCTTGTCTGGGCTGCTCGCTACCCAACGCCCACAGATGTCACGGACGAGAAGCTCAAATCATTCTACTCACTATCTGACGCCGTTCTGACAAAGGATGGACCGCCGCTAGAAGGAACAACCTTTCACTTTACGGTAAGTAGCGGAGCTACAGACTGGGACGTGTTCAGCGCTCTGTGGGCGAAGTACGCCAATCTCTTTGACCATAACTGACGTGCTCTTGATTTCTAGTGATCTGAGATACCGATGAATGGTGTGAACGCTTTGGGCAAATGCGAGAAGCCCTAACACCGGTAAGGTTTCACGCCCCCTTCACACGGAGTCATCACGCAGAACTTGGAGTGCGCTAACGTTCCATAGAAGCGGGCTGTACCAGATCGCCCTCGGTACCGCGATCGAGGAGCTTTCCAATTGGGTCGAACAGCGCGGCTCAGCCGACGTCGCGAATAACGTGCGCGGCTCTCTCGAACCACTTGACGAGAACCTGGTGCTCATTCGCCAGGGCATTGCTGAGCTGACCGTCGCCGGCTGCCTCGGTAATTCTTGAGGGCCTGCGGATACGCAACCCATCCTTGACCAGCCTTGACGGAATTTTGGACAGGTCTTGACGGATTTATCCGTCGCCACCAGCAGTTGGAACGCTGAAAGCCACGCTGGGCAACACATTGCGGGCATTCGAGCAGCTGGCCAGCACCAACCCCGTCAAAAATTCAAGAGGTGGCCGTCAAGGTAGTAACTGCTCGATCAATATTCAGGCCCATGCTGGCTGGATGAGGTGGTGAAATACCGGGCCAGATAAATCCTTAGCGCGCCAAGCAATACTAGACAGGCCCTTGACGGATTGGCACCGACAGATGCCGTTAAAAGCGCCCGCAGCCCAAGTGTTGTACGGCTTCCAGCGTGGAAGGTCATATGCTGGCGCTTGATGCTCGTCAAGAAATTATCGGTACTTCATTGATCTGACAGCAGGTCTGAGCAGGTGCGATTTAATTGTGGTCATTTGAGCCATGGGGTCGTGATGCGCTACTGGGAGGAGACTACCTCCTCATTTTTCGGTGTCATCACGTACCGACGGTCGAGAAAGCTTCGGTTTACCGAATTTATGCTATACAGAACCTGTCAAACGAATTGTCAAATAGGATAGAGTGCGCGTCCTCACCTACCCCTCTAAGGAGAGACCAATGGCTGATCGTGCTGGCGTGCTAGCTAATGCGCCCCTGATCTACACCTTGAGCGTTGTTAGATTCTCGCCCTTGCTCCTGCTTTCGAAACTGATTCCAGAAATCCAGCACAAGCTGAGGGATTGCCTTCCGGAGTACTTCCAGATGGCCCGGTCGATTTCGCCTAGCCCTAGCATGGAGCCAAACTCTTGGGCGTTTCTTGATCGAGAGCTGAAGTACGCCTGTGTTCTGAGCCAAGACCATTTGGTACTGCAGAGCATTTCATACCTGCATTTCGACCAACACCGCGAGCTTTTTAAGCGGTGTCTAGACGCCGTAGTCGAATACGCCGGAAATCTCGATGTACTAGGCATAGGCATGCGTTACGTCGACAGAATTGAGCCCTTGGAAGGTGAACACCTATCACAATATCTGCCCGTTGAGCTTTTACCCTTAGAGAATGCACAAATACCGATCATGAAAGCTGGAAAGGTCACCAAACCAGCGGGAGTCTCCACCACTACCTATCACTTTGACCCTGAATTTCTTCATATCAGGTGCTGGCGGCAGGAAGGTATGTGGGTACCTGAAGACGTAATGGAACTGGCAATGGTCTTCGAAATAGCTCGACAGACTCGCCATACGCACACCTCTCAAAGAATGGGCCAGTCAATAACCTCGGTGTTCCAGCCAACAAGCGCTGCCGGCGCACTCTTGGACACAGACGCGTACTTACCATTTGCACCCACAGAACGATTGCAACCGAATGAGGTCGTTAGGCGACTTGAAGGTCTGCACGCTATGGCCAATACTGCTTTTAGAAGTGTGGCTACCGATTATGCTTTTCAGGCATGGAGCATGAAGTCATGAGCATTGGAGTGTTAAGCCTTTATCCATCAGAGCAGAGGGAAACGAGCGCCACATTTATGGGGCAATGGGAACGGCCTGAGCGCAATTCGAGGAACGCGACATCGAGTGTAAGCACGTGGCTACCTCAACTTGCGACCGCTCTAGTAGCCATCATCCCAAACGGCACGTTAGAGCTAAAACAAGCAGACGTCTTGCCCATCAGTTCGACTACTCAGCACTTGGTAAATCCTACCCGTTCTTTGTGGATTGCCGTCTCGGAAGAAGCTGACGAAGTTGATGTGGTACCCGCTCTGATCGAGAGATTTCGAAAAAACTTCGGCCTCTCTGACAACTCAATTTCTGAGCTTTTTGGAGTTTCTCGTCAGACAATCTACAACTGGCGCACTAAAAAAACTGTCGCCGATGCTCCAGAAAGAATTAAAGCTTTAGCGAATGTCTTATCAGAGATCAATGCTGAGGATGTGCCATACCTGAAACGCTCTTTATTCTACCCAACTAATGACGGTCTATTAATGCAGGACGTCCTGAGCGAATCAAACTGGAAAAACCTAGGTCCACAGGATGTTCGCAGAGTAACACTAGAGCTGGCAGAAAAAGCAGCACAACTCAGATTACGAGACAGAAAAACCATCTCTCGCTTGGAGAAATTCAATCCATCCCAGGTAGGTTAGAAGAATGACGGCAAATGCTCAGGATGAAAAAGAAGCTGCTGTCGCAATAATTAGGGAAATGGGCTGGTTACAAGGAGATATTGTTAACGGAGCTGACCTCGCAGCCCACATCCCTCAGGCAACGCTTGACGGTGTTCTGGGAGGCAAGCTGCCTTCTCACTGGGTTTTAATCTCCCATTCGTGTTCTATTCACGCTCGAGTCTACGACCAAGCTCCCATGGTCGAGTGGATAGCATTGAAAATGGTGAAAAGGAAGCCTATGGGTGCTTATTTAAACTCCAACAACCCTAGAGTCCTTCAGTTACAACTCGACGAGAAGTTATTTTTTGAGACTAGAATCGAAAGACGAATTTGGACCTCAAGATCAGTGCTCCAGAATTTAAAGAGAAATCAGGAGCAAAAACTTGAAAGCGACATGATTCAAACATTAAGCTTTTGGCTTTCCCACAGCTACAACAGAATTGCGATACCGGACAAACTTGTCGAGCGCCTGAAATTCAAGAATCACGAAAATACCTATATCGGACTAGGAGTTGCGATAGATAGCTTTCTCGGCGGGAACGCCCACCTACTAAAAGGTGCATGGATATCCTTCTACCCCAAAGAAGAAATACTCGACACCACCCCTTACAACGTCGCGTTTCGATTACTCATAAAACCTAAATATGCTGCTCAACTAGATGAGTTAAATACCAAATTACATGATGCCATAAATTTAGACGCTTGTGAGATTGAAGGCCTCGACATTGACGAATGTTTAATAACTCCTATGCAAGACTTCACGATGCTGGACGCAGAGGATTTCACACATTACAACTCAAGCGACTGGCTTAGCTTGGCCGAGGAAGATGACGACGAATAGCTTTCCTCGTCCTGAGTCAAAGCGATAAACCCACAGGGCTCACGTAGAGGTAGGTAAGAAATCATGCGGAAAATCGAATGCCGGCGTTGCCACTAGAGTCGGAGATTTCCGGCTATCCGCTCCTGGGCATCGCTTAAACAATAGCTATACACAACCCCCTAGGCATCGATAATTTTCCCGGGCTCAGAATGGCCACCGAGCAGTGAGCTAGGCACGGCCTGAACGGACCTGGATTGCTGGTCCCTGTAGAAGCGAGCCTGCTCTCGATCCTTCGCATTCGAATTCAACGCATCTACTAAACACTCAAAAAAGCACCTTCAACTCCACCCCCTCCGCCATCGCCCTATTCCCCGCATCCCCCGGATGTAGGTGATCGCCCGAATCCATAAGCGGCAACAACCGGGTCAGATGCCGCGGATCGCGGGTCATCTGGTCGAAATCAATCACCGCGTCGAATGCCTGGCTGGTGCGTATCCATTGGTTGAGCGTCTGGCGCAGTTGTTCCTTCGGTGCGCTGTGGTAATGCTCGATGATGCTGCCCTGCAGGGCGCCTTCGAAGGGCAGCAGGGTGGTGCCGATGATGCGGAGGTTGTGGCGATGCGCCTGGTCGATCAGTTGTCGATAGCCGGCGATCAGCCTGTCCAGTGACGGCAAGGGTGTGTTCGGCGCGAAGGCGGTGCCGGGCCAGCTGATGTCGTTGATCCCCAGCATCAGCACCACGCTTTTCACCCCGGGTTTGCTCAGCACATCGCGCTCGAACCGCGCCAGCGCACTGGCGCCCATGCCATCTTCGAGCAGGCGCGCGCCGGAGATGCCGCCGTTGAGCACGGCGACGTTCTCGCTGGCCAGGCGCTGGGCGAGGAAGTCGGGCCAGCGCCGGTTGCGGTCCAGGGTCGAGCCGTTGCCATCGGTAATGGAGTCGCCGAGTACCACCAAGGCACGGCTGTCGAGTGGGGCGTCCACCAGGATGTCGCTGAGGAACAGCCGCGCCTCCACCTGTTCCTTGCCTTCCAGCCGCTGTGCATTGACCTGGTTGCCCGGGCTGATAAACGCGGTTTGCTTGCCGTCCCAATGGAAGGTGGTCAGCGGCGTGCGCTGTGGCAGATACAGCGAGACCACTAGATCGCCAAGGGCCGGCACCACCAGTGCTACCGGGTCGCTGGTCCGGGTTTCACCCGGCGCAATGCTGACCTGTTCTTCGCCGCTAAACCTCAGGCTCTGTCCGGAGCCTGCGCGAACGGACTCGCCCTCCTCCATGGCAGCGACCCGCGCCGCGCCAATCAGCAGAGGCTGCTTGCCGTATTCATTGGAAACCACCATCCGTACCCGGCTACCACCAACGCTGACGCGCAGCTTCTGGTGAATAGTGCTGTCGTCCAGGGCCTCGGGAATCCGCGTGGGCAGCGGCAACTCGTTGCCCCAGGTCGGTTGCGGGCTGGCCATCCAGGTGGTGAGCCAGTTGTCCTGGGCCAGGGCAGGACCTGCGGCCAGCAGGGCCGTGACGATCAACGGCAGGGAAAATAGCGCGTGCAGGGCTTTCATCCGGGTAGCTCCTTGAGGCAGTAAGGCTGAGGCGAGTCAGATTGCTCCATTCGAAATAACCATGGTAGAAGGCATAACTTCATACAGCCCATTCCGATATCGAATACCCATGGACAGTCTCAAAGCGATGCACTGCTTCGTCCGCGCCGTCGAGCTTGGCAGTCTGTCATCGGCCGCCCGGGAGCTGGGCAGCACGCAGCCCACCGTCAGCAAGCTGGTGGCGGCCCTGGAAAAGCAGTTGGGTACCCGCCTGCTCACCCGGGGCACCAGCGGGCTGACGCCCACCGAACAGGGCAAGCGTTTCTACGAGCGGGCGAAAGCCGTGCTGGAGGAATACAGCGAAGCGGTGGCCGAAGTACGCGGCCTGAGCGAGCGCCCCGAGGGCGTGCTGCGGGTCAATGTGCCGGTGAGCCTGGGGGTGTTGCACCTGAATGCGCTGCTGCTGGCGTTCATGGCGCAATACCCGGACATCGAGGTGGAGCTGATCCTCAACGATCGCTTCGTCGACCTCACCGAGGAAAACGTCGACCTGGCCCTGCGCCTGGGCGGTGACTTGCCGCCAAACGCCATCGCCCGACGCATCGCCACGTCGCCGCGCTACTTGGTGGCGGCACCGGAGTACCTGCACCAGCATGCGCCCTTGAACAGCCCGGCCGACCTGGGCGAACACCACTTCCTGCGCTTCGCCTGGTTGAGTTCGGGTGACCGCCTGGAGCTGAGCGGCCCGAGCGGCGAGAAGGTCAGCATCACCACGCAAGGGCGCTACCGGACCAACAGCTCATTGGCCATTCGCGACGGCGTGTTGCAGGGCGCCGGACTGTGCATCACCCCGGCCTGGCTGGTCAGCGACCTGCTGGAAAGCGGGCAGCTGGTGCGGGTCCTGCCCGACTGGAGCGGGCCAGCGAACGAGGCGTTCCTGATCTACCCCGAGCGCCGCTATCGGCCCCTGCGCGTGCGCTTGCTCATGGAATACCTGGCCGAACGGGTACCGCAGCTACCCGGCTTCATTGCCTGACCCGATAAACATCGATGCCTGCCCCGGACACGATCAATGGCCATTACGATCCCCTTTTGGCCAACCCCGTGCTGTGCATCCCAGGGGCCGTCGGCAAGAATCGAACCCGGACCGCTGACTCAGTGACCCAGGCTGTCACCAGAATCGCCCTTGTGAACCTTGACCCTCTTTGTCCTTTGCCCTTTTAAAGGACCGCCTGCCGCGTACAGAACATAAAAACCATCGCCACGCTGGGGAAAAAATTCATGGCCACGATGAAAACCATACTGAGTGCCACCGTTTGTGGGCTGTCGCTGCTGGCCGCCGCGGCGCAGGCCGAGCAGCGCGAGCTGCGGGTGTACAACTGGGCCGACTACATCCTGCCGTCGGTGCCCAAGGACTTCGCCAAGAACAGCGGCATCAAGGTCACCTGGGACACCTTCGATACCAACGAATCCCTCGAAGCCAAGCTGCTGACCGGCAACTCCGGCTACGACCTGGTGGTGCCGTCGAACCAGTTCCTCGACACCCAGATCAAGGCCGGGGTGTTCCAGAAGCTCGACAAGTCCAAGCTGCCCAACTGGAAGCACCAGGACCCCGTGCTGCTCAAGCTGCTGGACAGCAACGACCCGGGCAACCAGTACGGCGTGCCCTACATGTACGGCACGGTGCTGATCGGTTTCAACCCGGCCAAGGTCAAGGCAGCGCTGGGCGACAATGCACCGGTGGACAGCTGGGACCTGGTGTTCAAGCCAGAGAACATGGAGAAGCTCAAATCCTGCGGCGTGGCCATGCTCGACTCGCCCACGGAAATCCTGCCGCTGGCCCTGCATTACCTAGGGCTGGACCCCAACAGCCAGAACCCGCAGGACTATGAAAAAGCCAAGGAGCTGATGCTGAAAATCCGCCCCTACGTCACCTACTTCAACTCGGCCAAATACATGACCGATATCGCCAACGGCGACATCTGCGTGGCCATCGGCTACTCCGGCAGCTTCTACCAGTTCGGCAACCGCGCCAAAGAGGCTGGCAACGGCGTGGTGGTGGACTGGCGCCTGCCCAAGGAAGGCGCGCCGATCTGGTTCGACACCTTCGCCATTCCCAAGAGCGCGAAGAATGTCGCCGAGGCCCATGAATTCCTCAACACCCTGCTGGACCCGAAAGTCATCGCGCCCATCAGTGATTTCCTTGGCTACCCCAATGCCAACAAGGACTCAATTCCGTTGATCAACAAGGAGATCACCGGCAATACCGACCTGACGCCAACCCCAGAAGCCCTGAAGAAACTCTATGTGGTGCAACCGCTGCCGCAAAAGCTGGAGCGCGTGCGGACCCGGGTCTGGACCAGCATCAAGTCGGATAAATGATCCCCCTCGGGCAGCCCCGCCCTGGGGCTGCCTGGTCTTCACTTCAGCTCGAACAGCAGGCAGGGATTGCCGTTCAAGCGCCCTTCGAACACCGGGGTCGCCTGCTCCAGCGCGGTCCCCGCCAATAACGCCCGATCCTTGCGCGCCAGGATCACCCAGGCCGGACGCGGCAATGAGGCCAGCGGCGCCAGATCGTCCTTGCCGATAAACCGCGGCTGCTCGTCGTGGTCCAGGTTCATCATGTAGCGCACCGCCCAGGTGTCCTTGCCCAGGTTGAGAAACACCAGGGTGCCGCGGTCCTCCCCACGCAGTTGCTCGACCTGCCCGACAAAACCCCGGGTGTCGAATTGCAGGTCCTTGGCCGGTTCGATCACCTTCACCAGCAGCCACCACTGCGCCGCCAGGGCCAGCAGGCTGAGCAGCACCAGGCGCCGCCCCGGCAAGTCGCGAGTGGTTCGCCAGCAGTACAGCGCCAGCCCCTGCAAACCGAGAAAGACCGCGATCATCAGCGGCAATGACAGCGCCGGCCAATAACCGTGCTTCTGCCAGCTGTGCCGACAAACCAACAGCACCACGACACACAGCCCCGGCAACAGCGCGACCAGGCCGAGATAAAACCGCCGCGCCCCGACCAGCCAACGCTGCGGCTTGAGCAGGCCGTAAGCCGCCACCGCCGCGAACATCGGCACCATGGGCAGGATGTAATAAGCGCGCTTGAAGTGCGGCACCGACAAGCCGAGCAGGATCATCAGTCCGCAGGCGCCCAGGCGCACCAGCAACTGCATCTGATCGTCCGTGTGCCGCGTGGACCGTTGCCGGCGCAGGACGAACAGGGTCGCCAGCGCCAGCGGCACCACCGGGAAGTAACGGTACAGGCTGAGCTGAAAGTAGAAATACAGCGGCTCGCCGCTCTCATCCAGACGCCCGCTCACCTGCATCTGATAGACCTGCCGGGCGAAAGCCTCGCCACCGCTGAACTGCGCCAGCTGCATCAGCAGCCACCAGCAGGCGGCCAGCAGGATCAGGCCGATCACCCCGTGGACGATCACCTTTCTCACCAGCCGCCAGGCGTCGTCCCGGGAACGGTAACGGCCGAGCGCCCAATAGATGCAGGCCACGCCGCAAACCTCGATCAGCCCCAGGGGGCCACGGATGGCGAAGGCAATAAGGAACAACGGGAAAATCGCGTACTGCCGCCATTTAGAGCCCAGCTGCTCGCCGCTGTGCAGCAGGTAAAAACAGCCCAGGCAGAGCAGCGAGACCATCTGGTCCAGGCACACCGAGCGGGACTTCTCCAGCCACTGGGTGGTCAGTGCCGTCAGCAGCACCGCCAGCAGTGCCCAGGTGCGATCAAGCGGTGCCAGCAGGCGGTACAGCAGCGCCAGCACCCCGGCCGAGGCCAGCGCCGTCGGCAGGATATTGGCTAATTGGTTGGGCGCGCCGAACAGCTGGGCAAAGCCATAGCTGAACCAGGTGGCGGTACCCGGATAGTCCGGGTACGGCTCGCCGTAGGTGGTGGGAAACAGGCTGGCGCCGTGGCGGAACATCTCCTGCAAAAACAACCACCAGCGCCCGTCGAAACCTTGCGCTGGCTGGTCCCAGATGCCGAACGTGAACAGCAGCAGGGCCAGCAGAAAGACGCCCAACATCTCGATGCGAATGCGGTGGTGGTTCATGGACGATCCGTCAGAGGGTGCATTGCCCGAAGGCTTGGGCATGCCGGCTGCCATGTTGCAGCCGCAGGCCCTGAACCCTCCCTGAACAGGCCGCAAAAAAATCCCGGCCCCTCCATCAGCAGCCACTCAAGAAGACAGCCTGGCGCGCTCAGCCCTCCTGCCGCAGAAACGGCAGCAGATGAGCAATAAAGGCCTCGGGCGCCTCCTCGGTAATGAAGTGACCACACCCCGGCACTATCGCCCCCTGAAGATTCAGCGCGTTGCCCTGCATCGTCAGCAGCGGTGCATCGTGGGTGGCATGTTCGGCGCCAATCGCCAGGACCGGCATTTCCAAGGCACGGCTGGCACGCTCGCGGTTCTGCCGGATGCTCTCGGGGATGGCCCGGTAATAGGCGAACCCACCCCGCAGCCCGCCGGGCACCGAGTAGGCTTTGACATAGGTCTCGACCGCGACCCGCTCCTGGTGCACCGACCACTTTTCGAACATGTAGGCCAGGTATTGCGCCTCGCGCCCGGCGATCAGCATCTCCGGCAGGTCCTGCAACTGGTTGAACATGAAGTGCCAGAGAAAGATGTTCTGCCCGGGCGGCGCGAAGATCGCTGGCGCCTCGGCCAGGCCGGGAATCACCGCTTCCGTCAGGGCCAGTTTCTCCACCGCCTGCGGGTAGTCGCTGGCCAGGGCATAGGCCACCCACATGCCGACGTCATGCCCCACCACCGAGTACTGGCTGTAACCCAGCGCCAGCATCAGGGCCTGCAGGCGAGACGCCGTGCTGCCGGTGTCGTAGCCCTGCTCGGGGCGATCGGACAGGCCCATGCCGGGGAGGTCGACCGCGATCGCCCGGTAACCCTGCCCGGCCAGCGCCTGCATGACATGGCGCCAGGTGAACCAGGTCTGTGGCCACCCGGGGATCAACAGCACAGGCCGGCCCTGGCCCTCGCTGACATAGTGAATACGCCCGCCGTCCACCTGTACGTAGCCATGGTGGTAGTCACGCCCGGCAAAAGCCTGCTGTTCGAAAAGATCCATGCTCAGCGTCCTTGGTGAGAGGGCTGGGCAATGCCCAGCAGTCGGTTGATCTGCGCCTGGTCCACCGGCGCGCCGGCGAAGTCGTCGAAGACTTTGTCCGTCACCTGGATGATGTGCTGGTTGATAAAGGCCACGCCCTCGCGCGCGCCCTGCTCCTGGTCTTTCAGGCAACACTCCCATTCCAGGGTCGCCCAGCCGGCATAGTCATAGAGCGCCAGCTTGGAAAAGATCCCCTTGAAATCCACCTGCCCGTCGCCCAGCGAACGGAACCGCCCGGCCCGATCGGCCCAGGGCTGATAACCGCCGTAAAGGCCCTGGCGGCCGGTGGGATTGAACTCGGCGTCCTTCACATGAAACATGCGAATGAACTCGTGGTAGATATCCAGGTAGTCCAGGTAATTGAGCTGCTGCAGGACAAAATGGCTGGGGTCGAAGAGCATCTTGCAGCGCGGGTGGTTGCCGACCCGCTGCAGGAACATCTCGAAGGTCACACCGTCATGCAGGTCCTCGCCCGGGTGGATCTCGTAGCACAGGTTCAACCCCTGCTCGTCGCAGGCATCGAGAATCGGCAGCCAGCGCTTGGCCAACTCATTGAACGCCGAGTCGACCAGGCCTTCCGGGCGCTGTGGAAAGGGAAAGAAATAGGGCCAGGCGAACGAGCCGGAAAAGGTCCCCATATCACTGAGGCCCAACCGGCGTGACGCCTTGGCCGACAGCTTCAGCTGTTCGAGGGCCCACTGGGTCTTGGCGCCACTGTCGCCTCGCAGGGCCGCCGGGGCGAAGCCGTCGCACAGGGAATCGTAGGCGGGATGCACGGCCACCAACTGGCCGAACAGGTGGGTGGTCAGTTCGCTGATCACCAGGCCATGTTCGGCCAGGGTGCCGCTGACTTCATCGCAATAGTCCTGGCTGCTGGCCGCCAGGCGCACATCGAACAGGCGCTCATCCCAGGCCGGTACTTGCAGCGCCTTGAACCCCAGCCCCGCCGCCCACGCGGCAATCGCGGGCAAGGTGTTGAATGGCGCTGCCGCGTCACTGAATTGAGCCAGGTGCAGGCTCGGTCCCTTGAGGGTTTTCATTGTTTACGCCCTATTGTTTGTCGGTCGACAAACAATAGGGCGCCCCTCGACACGCCGTCAATACGACAGCTTGATTTTTTTGTCGATCGACCAATAATTGGCAGCACTCCCTTTGCATCGAGAACTGGACATGGCTGGCAGACCCCGCGAATTCGACCGAAAACAGGCCCTGTACAAGGCGCGTGATGTGTTCTGGCAGCGCGGCTTCGAGGCCACGTCCATGTCCGACCTGGTGGACGCGCTGGGCATTGCCTCGGCGCGTATCTATGCGGCCTTCGGCTCCAAGGAAGCGCTGTTTCGCGAAGCCATCGAAGTCTACGAATCGGGCGACGGCGCCTTTGCCGACGCCGCCCTGGGCGACGACATCAGCGCCCGCGATGCCATCGAGCGCATGCTCAGGGAAGCCGTCGAGCTCTACACCCAGCCCGACCGGCCACAGGGCTGCATGGTGGTGTCCTCCGCCACCAACTGCTCGGCGGACAACGACGGCATCAGGGAATGGCTGGCCGAGCACCGCCGCGACAGGACCCGCTCCATCATCGAGCGCCTGGAGCAGGCCGTGCGCGCTGGCGAGTTGCCCAAGCGCACCGACGTGATGTCCCTCGGGGACTGCTATGCCACGGTGCTGCATGGGCTGTCGGTGCAGGCCCGGGACGGCATCGGCAAGTCGCGCCTGCTGGCGATGATTCCCATGGCCATGGCGGCCTTCGATGCACAAACCGAAGCGGCCACATAGCACTCGCCCAACCGCCAAACAGCAGACAAAAAAACGGCCCGGCGGGATCACCGCCAGGCCGTTTTCGAGTCATTGCGCGATTTACAGAAAGACCGCCGAGAGCATGCCCAGCGCGCCCAGGCAACAGCCGATCAGGGTGCCGCGTCCCGGCAACTCACGGAACACCGACCAGATCACCAGCGGTTCGAGCAGCAACAGCGAGGTCACCGACACCACCGTGATCATCCAGATATCGCCGACCGCCAGGTAGCCCAGCCAATAGGCGCCAATCAGGCAGATACCGGCGAAACACATGATCAGTACGGGTAACGCCAGGTCCGGCCATGACGTGTTGCCCGTATGCGCCAGGCGGGCGGCGACCACTTCGCTGTAGATCGCGCAGAACTCGCCCAGCACCATCAGCCCTACAGCAGAAACTCCGAGTAATTCTTTGGACATATGACAAACCCCTTGGTATTGAGAGCCAGATTTTTCAGCTCCCAGGCAGCAATGGCTCCGCTGACGGAGCCGCCATGACCATGCCGAGGGGTTTGCTCTAATTCAGTGACCGTAAGGAACCTGAACATGTCCATCTCCTGAGTGGTAGGTAGTACGGGCGCCCGCGAACGCCATGGGCGATTGCGGGCCGCTCTCTGTATAGGGTATTTCCGGGGCGGTCGACACGCGTTTTTTGTAGTGCATTTGTGTGTTGTCGCGATGACACCCCGGCAAGCCTTTGTCCTCCTTATTTCGAGATGCATCCATGGCCCTCCTTGAACTCCACAGCGCCCACCTCGACCTGGTGGTGCTGGCCCCGGCCCAGGCCGAACTCGAAAGCGCCTACCACCTGGATAACCAACAGCACCTGGCGCCCTGGTCGCCGTTGCGTCCCGCCGGCTACTACAGCCCGGAACAGGTGCGCCTGCGCCTGGAACAGCAGGCGGTCGCCTATAGCTTCGGCAATGCCGTGCATTTCGCCCTGCTGGAAAAGGCCAGCGGCCAAATGGTCGGCACATGCAATTTCACCGGGATCATGCGCGGGGCATTCCAGGCCTGTTACCTGGGTTATTCCCTTGCCGCGCCCCATCAGGGCCGGGGGTTGATGCACGAGGCGCTACAGACCGCCATCGGCCACATGTTCGACGAGTTGAAGCTGCACCGGATCATGGCCAACTACATCCCCGACAACCAGCGCAGCGCCGCGCTGCTGGAACGCCTGGGGTTCGAGCGTGAAGGTTATGCCAGGGCCTACCTGCAGATCGCCGGGCGCTGGCAGGATCATGTGCTCACCGCCCGGGTCAACGACGCCCTGGTTTGACTGGCGCTACTCGGCCCGGAAGTTCCAGACGATCTCCACCACGCGCAGCGCGAGGATCAGGTACACCAGGAACAGGCCGATCTGCAGGGCCGTGTGATAACGCAGCTTGGCCAGCCGGCGCAGGCCGTCGCTGACATTGAGCAGCATCAGCAGCGCCGACACCGTGATCAACCCCCAGCCGGTCAGGTTGGAGCCGAGCAGGCCCATGAACAGCTGATGGTCACCGTGCAGCGCGTTGGTCCCGGCGGCGAACAGCAAGGCGCAGACCAGCAGGTTCTTGAAGTTGTCGAAGACCCGCGTATTCAGGTCGCCGTCCAGCAGTTCCAAATACTTTTGCCATAGTTTGCGCATATTCAAGGCACCGGTTCAGCCGCAGGGTAGAAAGGCGCCCGTAGCGTTTCAGAAGCCTGAAGGCCCGCCGGGCGCACCTTCCAGCGTAGTGACGATTGCCGCAACCTGCCTGTGGCCGTCCAACGTCCCGTGGTGTGCCACATTCAGCAGGGAAAACAGGCGGGACTTGTCCTGCAATCCGATCCCTCGCTCGTTCACGATTTGTTAAGAATCGCCTCCGTATACTCGGAGCGCCTGATCCTCCCCCGGCGCAACCTCTTCGGCAGTTCCCCCATGTCGCGACCCGCACCGCTGTTGCTTCTGCTTGCCGCCCTGCTGTTCTTCTTCGCCCTGGGCAACCACCAGTTGCAAGGCTCCACCGAAGCCCGGGTGGCCGGGATCGCCATGCAGATGCACCTGGACGATGACTGGGTGACGCCCCGCCTGTTCGGCCAGCCCTTCCTGGAAAAACCGCCGCTGAGCCTGTGGCTCGACGCCAGCGCCATCCGCGTGTTCGGTGGCACGCCGTGGGCGGTACGCCTGGCCTCGGCCTTCGCCGGGCTGTTCAGCGTCATGCTGCTGTACGCCATGCTGCGCCGCTTCGGCCGCCCGACAGCGGTGGCCTGGGTGGCCGGCGCCATGCTGGCGACCATGGCCAGTTACTGGGGCAATGTGCGCGGGGTCGGTGAAGACGCCCTGCTCAGCCTCGGCGTGACCCTGGCGCTGCTGGCGTTTTTCCAGACGCAACGGCGCCAGGCCGAACGCCAGCCGGCCATCCTGGGCTGGCTGCTGTTCGCCCTCGGCATCGCCATCGCCACCCTGAGCAAGGGCGTGCTGGGCCTGGCGATGCCGGGCGTGGTGATCTTCGCCTACCTGCTGGCCGACAGCCTGATCGAAAAGCGCTTCGCCCTCGGCCACTGGCTCAAGCCTGGCCTGCTCACCGTCCTCGGCCTGGTGCCGCTGCTGATCTGGCTCTCCCTGCTGTACCAGCGCGGTGGCCTGCAGGCCCTGGGCGAAGTGCTGTGGACCAACAGCGTCGGGCGCTTCGATGGCTCCTTTGTCGAGGCCGGGCATTACGAGCCGTTCTATTACTACCTGGCCAAGCTGCCGCAAGCCTTCCTGCCGTGGAACATCCTGGTCTACCTGGGCCTGTGGCACTTTCGCAAAAGCCTGGTGAAAAACCGCTACCTGCTGTTTTTCAGCCTGTGGCTGCTGGCCCAGTTCACCCTGCTGTGCCTGGCGTCGAGCAAGCGCACCGTGTACCTGATGTCGCTGACCCCGGCCGCGGCGGTGCTGGCCGCCGAATACGCGACAGTGCTGTACGAACGCCTGCGCCTGCGCGCCGCCGGTGAGGGTTTCTGGAGTGCCGTGGGGCGCCAGCGGCGGGGCCTGGCCATTGGCGTGCTGACGCTGGTGGTGTGCAGTTACCTGGTGGCCGCGCAATGGGCCGCGCCACGCGCCGATCGCCAGCTGTCCTTCGTGCCGCTGATCACTGAGATCCAGGCGCTGCAAGCCAGCGGCCAGCAGGTGGCGCTGTATCAGGCCAACGAACGCGCAGGCGGCGCCAGCGTGTTCTACACCCAGAGCCTGCTCAAGGATGTGCAGACCGAAGCCCAGCTGAATGCGTTTCTCGGCACCTCGCCGAACAACGTGGCGGTCATGGCCCTGCAGGAAGACCCCAAGCCACCGCTCAAGGTACTGAAGAAGATCACGGTCAGTCGCCAGGCCTACTACTTTGTCAGCCACTGACCGGCACAGTGAGCGCACATAAAAAAGGCACCCTCATGGGTGCCAGTCAGTCAAGAAAATTGTAGGAGCGAGGCTTGCCCGCGATGAACTTGAGAGCACCAGGTTTACCCAGTAAATACTCGGTATCGTTAACGACCATCGCGAGCAAGCTTCGCTCCTACAGTGGATCACCTTCGCTTAACTGATCGGCATTAACCCTCATTTTCGTCGCCAGGCTTGCGCGCCGGCGCCGGCATGGCTCACTGAACGGTTTTCAGCTTGACCACATCGCCGGAGACCTTGGTGGTGTAACCGCTCAGTACCCAGGCCCAGAACCAGTTTTCCTGGATCTGGGTGTTGATCATCGCGTCACCGCCCTTGGCCTGGATGGCGGCGGTCTGGGCGCGGACGAAGCGGTTGTTCTGCCGGATTGGAATGACCCCGAACAGCATGATGCCGGTAGCCGTTGCTTCGCTGTGACCGACCACGGTGTACTGGCTACTATCAAGTTGCTGAGTTTTCATCGCGGTGCCGGTGCAGCCAGCCAGGGCCAGGACAACCAGCGCAGAGGCGGCGATTTTGCTCAAGTGTTTCATGCATGACTCCATAAACCAGGAACCCGGGAACTCTTTTCTCCGGGGGCGCGCACCCTAACAGTTCTGGTCACCGAAAAAACATCGGCAAGCGCCAAAAATTGCGTCGGGGCCCTCTCCCGCCGGGCGCCTGGCACCGACGATTTCGTCAGCGACTGCAACGTTATCGGTCCGCCGCTGCGATCAGCGTCGTGGACGGGACGGGCCCCGGTTCGGTGTGCGTCAGCACCGGTTGTTCCAGACGGGCGCGGCCATAAAACAGCAGCGCCACCAGCAGGCAGGTCAGCCACACCACGATCCCCGCCCAGAAGGTATGGGACATGTAGTGCCAGCCCTGCAGCACCCGGGTGGTGCCATAGACGAAGCCCAGCAGCAGCGAACCGTGCAGCAGCGCCTTGGAATGGCGCCAGCGATAACGCCGGGCCACGAAGTACAGCGCGAGCAGGGTGAAACCGCCCGAGGCATGGCCGCCCGGCCAGCAGCGGCCGTCACCGGCGGTCTTCAACAGCTCGAAGTTCTCATACCATTCCTTGTGCTCGATCTTGCCGGCGTACTGGGTGGTTTCCACCGGGCAGTACACGCTGGTGTGGCCCTTGAGGTAGTGAATCGCCCCGGTGCACAGGGCGAAGGCTACCACCACGAACAAAAAGTCCCGGCGATGGCGCGCGGTAAAGCGCAGCAGCGGCGCCACGCGGATCCTCTCCAGGAAGGCCTTGCTGCGACCGAACCTTGCGCCCTTGAACAGCGGCCAGACGAATGACAGCAGCAGCCCGATCAACGCCAGCTCGCCCGTCCAGTTGGGGATGATCCGCGCCCACTTGTGGGTGATCTTCTCGAACAGGTGGGAGTGATCCAGCGGGAAGGTCTGGCTCACCGGATCGAAGAACAGGTCGCTGAAGGCGATGTCGATCCGGGTCATGTCGAACATCAGGAACACCAGCGCCGCGCACAGCAGCGGGAGGCCAAGGTTCCATCCATAAAAACGCCACGCATCAGCGCGGGAACGGGAAAGCGCCTGCATAGTCAGGGTCTCGGGCAAGGGACGGTCAGGGACGGTTGAAGGCAACGGAGCGCCAGTCGCTGGCTTCGATGAAGCCGAGCATCTGTGGACGCCCGCCTGGGGTATCGGTGGAGACGAACAACGAGGCGCCATAGCCCAGGGTCGAAGACGGCAGCTTCAGCTGCTTCTCCAGCGCGGCCATGCATTCGCTGTGAGTCACCAGCACCAGGTTGCGCCCGGCCACCTTGTGCGCCAGGGCATCGCGCAACAGGCTGTGCTTGCAGTCGATCAGCCAGCCTTCGCCGCTGCCGGCCTGGTTGAACATGTAGCCCGAGGTCTGTACCGCGCGGGTCAGCGGGCTGTGGTAGATGTCGGCCTTGTCCAGCCCCAGGTGCTCGAACTGCGCGCCGACGCCCACCGCCACCTCGCGGGCACGGTCGGTGATGCCATCGGGCAGGTTCAGGCAGGCGGCCCTGGAATGGTCGCAACGCTCCACATGACGAATCAGCACAATCATCTGGCCCTTGGCCCAGCCGGCGCTCAGCGCCTTGGCTCCGGCCAGGTTGCCATGGGCCAGGTCCGGCACCGCCGCGGGCTTGAGCAGAAAGAACACCAGCGGCAGCACCAGCAAGGCCACCAGGCCTATCACCAGGGCATTGCGATAACGGGCAAAACGGCTCGCGACAAGCGCGGGTTTTGCCACCGGAAGACTGAGTCCTGACGTCACGTTCGAGCCGCCCCTATGACCACCAGACATAAAATCGAGCAGCGCCGCCCACGCTAATCGCTGCCCATGACAATCGAGCGCGAGGCACCCGATCGATGGGCGGACTCTAGGGAGCCTGACGTGGACCAGGGGTGAAACGGATGTGAAAAAAAGCTCAATCGGCCAGGCGGTTTCCATCGTGAAATCAGGCCCTTGCAAAGCCCCAAAATGGTGCACAAAACTAATCCGACGAAATCGTTTCAGCTATTGCCCTTGCCGCCGATACACACCTGCGAACAAATCCTTGCTGGCCACCAATAACAACAATCTTCCAGCGATACACGATCAAGCAGCACAACGTTCCTGGAGGAATTGCATGAATAGCTGGTTCGGCAACATCAGCGTCAATCTCAAGTTAGGCCTGGGCTTCGGCCTGGTCCTGGCCCTGACTACCATTCTCGCCATCACGGGCTGGACCAGCCTGGGCGGTCTGATCGACCGCAGCAACTGGATGAGCGACATCACCCAATTGAACGCCGGGCTGACCAAGCTGCGCGTGACCCGCCTGCAATACATGCTGACCAACGGCGACGAAACCGCCGCGCAGAATGTGCAGGCCACCCTGGACGACTTCTCGGCCCAGCAGCAGAAGCTGCAGAACAGTTTCAAGAACCCGGCCAACGTCAAGCTGCTCAAGGAACAGGGCGCCACCATCAGCGCCTACCAGGCGTCCCTGAACAAGATGCGCAACGCCTACCGCAACGCCAATGCCGCCCGCGTGGTGATGAATGGCAATTCGGAAACGGCGCGCAACCTGATCGCGGCCATCACCACACGCGTTGAGCAAATGCCCCTGAGCGACCAGCGCTTCGAACAGTTCCAGGCCATCACCAAGGCCAATGACGAATTCCAGCTCGCGCGCTTCGCCGTTCGTGAATACATCTACAACAGCACCGCGGACGCCGAGCGCGACGCCGCCGCCCAGATGAACGCGGCGATTGCCGCACTGGGCCCTCTGGACAACCATTTCAGCAGCACCCAGGGCGATGCCCTGCGCCAGTTGAAAGCCGCCCTGAGCGACTACCGCACCTCCCTGCTGACCTTCAAGGCCGCCGTCGGCGAAGCCGGCCAGGCGCGCAAGGAAATGACCGAACAAGGCGCCCTGATCGTCAGCCAGAGCGAAGAGCTGTACCAGTTCCAGCTCGACCGCCGCGACGAAGAAAGCGTCCAGGCCCGCAGCCTGCAAATGATCAGCACCCTGCTGGCGCTGCTGGTGGGCATCCTGGCCGCGGTGATCATCACCCGCCAGATCACCCGTCCGCTGCGTGAAACCATGACCGTGGTCGAGCGCATCGCGTCCGGCGACCTGACCCAGGACGTGCGCGTTACCCGCCGCGACGAACTCGGCGTGCTGCAACAAGGCATCGGCCGCATGGGCGTGACCCTGCGCGAACTGATCGGTGGCATCCGCGACGGCGTGACCCAGATCGCCAGCGCCGCCGAAGAACTGTCGGCCGTCACCGAGGAAACCAGCGCCGGGGTCAACAGCCAGAAGGTCGAGACCGACCAGGTGGCCACCGCCATGCACGAGATGACCGCCACCGTGCAGGAAGTCGCGCGCAACGCCGAAGAAGCCTCGCAAGCCGCAGCCGCCGCCGACGGCGAAGCCCGCGAAGGCGACAAGGTGGTGGCCGAAGCCATCGCCCAGATTGAGCGCCTGGCCAGCGAAGTGGTGCGCTCCACCGACGCCATGAGCGTGCTGCAACAGGAAAGCCAGAAGATCGGCAGCGTCATGGATGTGATCAAGGCCGTGGCCGAACAGACCAACCTGCTGGCCCTGAACGCCGCCATCGAAGCCGCCCGCGCCGGTGAAGCTGGTCGTGGTTTCGCCGTGGTCGCCGACGAAGTCCGCGCCCTAGCGCAGCGCACGCAGAAATCCACCGAGGAAATCGAAGGCCTGGTGGCCGGCCTGCAGAACGGCACCCAGCAAGTGGCCAACGTGATGAACAACAGCCGCAGCCTGACCGACAGCAGCGTCGACCTGACCCGCAAGGCCGGTGCCTCCCTGGAGAACATCACCCGCACGGTGTCGAACATCCAGTCGATGAACCAGCAGATCGCCGCCGCTGCCGAACAGCAGAGCGCCGTGGCCGAGGAAATCAGCCGCAGCATCATCAACGTGCGCGACGTCTCGGAACAGACCGCCGCCGCCAGCGATGAAACCGCCGCCTCCAGCGTCGAACTGGCCCGCCTGGGCAACCAGCTGCAAATGATGGTCAGCCACTTCCGCGTCTGACCCTCGCCTTCGCCCCGGGAACAACGAGGCGCCCACAAGGAAGTGGGCCCCCATCGCCACCGCACAATCACCCCTCCCGCAACACCCCCTGCCGGCCCGCGCCATCCAGCAACGCATCCACCACCGCCCGCGCCATCTCCACCGAATGGATCATCGACCAGATCAAGCCACGCTCGATGCCGCTGGCACTGGTGATCTCATCCGCCGTCTCCTCGGCACACTTGAGCAACAACGACACATGCAACAACGCCTCCTCGGCACTGACCCCGGCGCGCACCGCGAACAACGGCCGACCGTTACCGTCGCGACAACCGAAAGAAGCACTGCCGGTTTCCTGCAAAGCACAATGCAAAGGCTCCCCCTCGACACGACTGTCCAACGCCTGACGAAGGGTTTGATTGGGGATTTCCAACTGAACGATCCGTTCGCGGCTGGGCGAAAGCATGGGCGGATCGGGGACGAGCTTTTTCATGGTGGATCCTCTTGGAATGGAGCCACCACCTACCGCTGCTAAACGAATGAGGGTGGCAGCTGTACGCGGGTTAGCAGACCGGTCCAAGAATCCGGCGCACCCGAAGGCGCCCCACGCACAGCCGCCATGACAGCAACCGAAAAAAGCTGGTTGAGCTGACAGCGATACCTGCGTGACTTGGAAGCGAGCTGCTAAACCCGATCACCGAAAAACCGATGACAAACCCGAGGCTAGACAGCGCCCTTCCCAGACGCAAGCGCCCCGGAGTTTCTCGGAAAAGCCTTACAAAATAAAGTGAAGATCCTCACTTTCAGACAGCGTCCTACACGACAAAACCTGTCATCCGCAGGGCCTGATCGCGAGCAAGCTCGCTCCTACAAAAGGCGCCGATATAGCCGGATCTCTGTAGCCGCTGCCGAGCCTGCGAGGCTGCGATAGGACCGTAGGTCCTCCTGCGGTCTCAAGATCCTGCGCCCGCTTCGCGGTCGATCG